>JANNSB010000389.1:0-7207 GCA_031402175.1 Planctomycetaceae bacterium | reverse complement strand
GTGGCTGGTCGTGTTGCTGGTGGCCGGTGCCGGAGTCTTCATCGGACTCAACACCATGTACGGGGCGGTGGTCGGACGGATTCGCGAAGTCGCGACGCTGCAAACGATCGGATTCTCGCGGAGGGCCGCCGTGCTCAGCGTGGTGCAGGAAGGAACCGTCCTGTCGATGACCGGAGCGCTGTTGGCGTCGGCGATTGCACTCTGGATCGTCAACGGCATGGCGGTGCAATTCACCATGGGCGCATTCGAACTGGCGATCGATGGACAAGCGCTCCTGATCGGAAATCTCACTGCGTTGTTTCTGGGCGTCGGCGGAGCGATTCCGCCGGCGATCCGCATCTTTCGGCTGTCCGTGGTGGACAGTCTCAAGTCCGTATGAACCTGTTTTAGAAGAGAAGGATCTGCAATGTTGCGTATTCAATTGATGGCTTTGGGAATGACCGTTCTGCTGCTCGCGGCGGGATGCAGCGAACCCGATGCGACGGAATCTGGGCCGGTGACGACGGGCGGCCCCTCGGCTGAGGGCAAAGAGTACGTGCTGGCAAGTGAGCCGGCGGGGGCGAAAGATGTTATCGAGGCACGAGAGCATGCCGAAGCCGACGCGGAAATCGTCGTCGTGGGCCGCATCGGCGGCGACGTCAACCCGTGGGTCGACGGCCTGGCGGCATTTACGATCGTCGACACTTCGTTGGCTGCGTGCAGCGATATCGAGGGGGATCCTTGTCCGACGCCGTGGGATTATTGCTGCGAGGCCGACGTGGCCGACGCCCGCACTCTCGTGAAGTTCGTCGGTGACGACGACCAACCCATCGCGACGGACGCGCGGGAGCTATTGGGCCTGACGGAATTGCAGACGGTTGTCGTTCAGGGGACCGCCCAGCGGGACGAGGACGGCAACCTGACGATCCTGGCCAGCCATGTGTTCGTGCGGCCTCCCAGTGCACGGCCGCAAGTGCCCGCGGGCGATCATGCCCACTCGCACGATCACGCGTACTCCCACGACGATGCAGCAGACGACACGGACGCGTCTGACACGCACGATCACGAGAGTGCCGATGAAACACCTGCGTCAGAAACGGGTGACACCGAGTAACGACCGCGGCGGGGGTCACAGTGGCCCGCGCGGACAAATGCGACTGATGGGCAGCGCACACGAATCCCTGGAGTTCAAGCCATGCCGGCATCCATCGACATCAAGGAACTGGCGCGCCGCGAGCATTCGCCGCGCACCGATTCAATTCACCCCCGCAGGCACATTTTCTCGCGATTCGTGCTGCCGGGTGTATTGATTGCCGGGTTTCTGGCGTTATTCGCCTGGTCGACGCGAGACGCCTATCTGCCACGCAAGCCTGTCCAGGTCGTGCCCGTCCTGGTCAGTCTGGCGGATGTGCAGACGGCGGGGACGCCGCTCTTCAAGGCCGCAGGATGGATCGAACCTCGTCCGACATCGATTCGCGTGACCGCACTGGCGCCGGGCGTCGTGCGGGAACTGCTGGTGGTAGAGGATCAGCAGGTATCACAAGGCGATCCGATCGCCTACCTCATCGACGAGGACGCGAAACTCGAGGTTGAACTCGCCGAAGCCACTTTGCAACTCAAGCAGGCCGAGTTGCAGGAGGCCGAGGCCGCCCTCGCGGCGGCGACGACGAACCTCAACGTGCCGGCGCATCTTGAGGCGGCGTTGGCGGAGGTGGAAGCAACGCTGGCGGCGATCGCCACCGAACTGACCAACCTCCCGAATCAGTTGCAAGGGGCCGAGGCGCGACTGCAACTGGCGCGCATCTCCCTCGAGTCGAAAGAGGCCGCTCTGTCCGTGCCGGCGATCCTAATCGATCAGGCACGTTCCGATTTCGGAGCCGCCCAGGCCGATGTCAACGAGCTGGAGCAGCGGCTTCCTCTTCTCGATCAACAGCGGACGGCGCTCACCCGACAACGGGATGCGCTGGCGACACGGCTCGAGCTCAAGACGGACGAGCACGAAGCGGTGGCCATCGCCGAATCGCGGGTATCGGCCGCGAATGCCCGTGTTCATGAAGCCGAGGTCACCCTTGCGACAGTGGAACTTCGCTTCGAACGCATGACGATTCCCGCGCCCGTCGATGGACGCATTCTGAATTTGATCGCCTCGCCGGGCATGCAGCTCATGACCGGCCTGGTCGTGGGGGAGAATGGCGACGGCGGCACGGTGGTCACTATGTATCAGCCATCGCAGTTGCAGGTGCGGACCGATGTACGGTTCGAAGATCTCCCGCGCGTGATTCGCGATCAGCCGGTCATGATCGAAAGCCCCGCGCTGTCGGCTCCGCTCACGGGGCGAGTCTTGTTCCTGACAGGTTTCGCCAACATCCAGAAGAACACACTGGAGGTCAAGGTGTCGCTTGACGCCCCGCCGGAAGTGATCAAACCCGACATGCTGGTCGATGTGACGTTCCTAGCACCTGAGCAAGAAACCGCAGCCGAGGCATCCACCTCGGAATACCGCATCTTCGTCCCGCGCGAACTCGTGGAGCTTGAGGGAGACGCCGCATCTGTCTGGGTCGCCGATCTGGCCGCTCAAACGGCACATCGAACGCCGGTGACACTGGGATCGATTCAAACTCCTGAACTCCTGGAGATCGCCGGCGGGTTGAGTGCCGGCAGCCGCGTCATCTCCACCGGCCGCGAAGACCTGGAAGACGGGGATCGCATCGAGGTTGTCGGCGAAGACCTCAATCTGGGAGCGGGCATGAACACCGATATCGGCGACACCGCGGACGCGCCTGCGCAACACCCGCACCACGATGGCACAAACGAATAGGTATCACTCATGTCTCTGATCGAAATTCGCGGCGTGACGAAGCAGTTTCACAAGGGAGCCGAGGTGATCACTCCGCTCGATTCGGCCGACCTCGACATCGAACGGGGAGAGTTCGTTTCGTTGATGGGGGCCAGCGGCACCGGGAAGTCGACGCTGCTGAATCTCATCGCGGGCATCGACCGCGCGACCGCGGGCAGCATCGTCGTGGCGGGTATCGACATCACTCGGCTGTCGCGCACCAAGCTCGCCCCCTGGCGGGCCGCCAATATCGGCTATGTGTTTCAGACGCACAATCTGATCCCCGTGCTGACGGCCTATGAAAACATCGAGCTGCCGCTGCTGCTGTTGCCCATGCGCCGCAGCGAACGTCGCCGGCGGGTCGAGATCGCGCTGCAGGCGGTCGATCTCGTGGACCGCGCGAACCACTATCCCCGGCAACTCTCCGGAGGTCAGGAGCAGCGAGTCGGTATCGCCCGCGCCATCGTCGCCGATCCCACGATCGTGGTGGCCGACGAGCCGACGGGCGATCTCGATCCGCAGACTTCGCAGCAGATACTGGATCTCATCAGGCGGCTCAATGCCGAACTGGGCACGACATTGCTCATGGTCACCCACGATCAGGATGCAGCCGCGATCGCGGGGAGGCAACTGAGGTTGGAAGAGGGAAAACTCGTCGAGGTGTGCCGCACCATGCCGTCCGCCGTGAAGTCCGAAGCCGTGTAGTGTGTGACCAGTCCTCACGTCTGGAATGAAGTCGAGATAACCCCATGTTCAACTTTCTACCCTACCTGCTGAAAACACTCTGGCGGCATCGCACGCGAACGCTGCTGACCGTCGCGGGATCGGCGGTCGCGGTCTTTGTCTATTGCTTCGTCGTATCGGTGCAACACGGGCTGGAGCAGCTCACCCGTCAGGACGACCGCGTGCTGGTTGTCTTTCAGGCGAACAAGTTCTGCCCTTCGACAAGCCACCTCCCGCAAGACTATGCATTGGCGATCAGCCGGATCGAAGGCGTGACCAATGTCGTGCCGATTCAGGTCTTCACCAATAACTGCCGCGCCAGCCTCGATGTCGTCGTTTTCTACGGTACTGAGGCCGACAAGGTTCAGTCGGCACGTGACTTTGAACTCGTCACCGGGAGTTGGGACGTATTTCAGTCACAACAGGATGCCGCCATTATCGGCCAGACGCTGGCAACTCGACGGAACAAAGAGGTCGGAGATAAGTTCTCGGTGGGCGATGTAACGGTCACCGTGGCCGGAATCTTCACCAGCGACAAGCGTGCCGAGGAAGACTACGTGTACTGCCACCTCGACTTCCTGCAGCGGACTCGCGGATTGAATATCGTCGGTACCGTCACGCAGCACGAAGTGTTCATCAGCGAGTCGGCCGATCCACAGCAAATCGCCGACGCCATCGATGCGCGCTATCAGGGCGGCCCGGTCGCGACCGACACCCGCACCAAGGGGGTGTTTCAGGCGTCGAGCCTCACCGACCTGGTGCAACTTGTGGAGCTTTCCAGATACCTCGGCTACGCGTGCCTGGCGTTGATGGCCGTGCTGCTGTCGACGACCACGCTGATGTCGGTGGAAGATCGGCATCAGGAACACGCGGTGCTGCAAGCCATCGGAGTGTCGATGCACCGCGTCTTTCGGCTCATCTTGTGTGAGACCGTGCTGCTCAGCGTCATGGGCGGCGTCATCGGTATCACGGTGGCGACACTCGTGCTCTACACCAGCGGCATCTCGGTCGGCGCCGAGGCGGTGTCGATCGCATTCGTGCCGTCGGCCGACATGATCATCACCGGGTCCATCGCGTCCTTGGTGATCGGTCTGCTGTCCGGACTTATTCCCGCCCAACATGCTGCACGAGCCGACATCGTGTCGGCGTTGCGTCAGGGTTGAGTGCCTTACGCTTCGCGTGCACTGGGCGACACGGTACGCCGAGCAACAGTCGACGTTCAACGCGGTCGCTTCGGCCGAAAGAACATGGCCATCGCGATGAGTGAACCAAGCACGGGGAGCATGACCAGCGGGCGGCGGACGGCGACGAAGACGAGTACCAGAATGCCGGCCAGCTTCCAGGGATTGGGCGTCATCCACGCGGGGAGCACGCCGTCCTTGGGAAGCACGAGCCAGGTGGCCCAGAGCAGTGCGCCGATGTTCGCGAAGGTGGCGCCGACGCGATCATACGAGCCGTTGCGAATCAGCAGGACGACACCCGTTGTCACGCAGATCAGTGACAGAGCGCCGACGAGATTGCGATTGATGCGAAGCCTGCGGCGCGGGGTTCCTTCAGACATATCGAACCTGCGCCGGCTGCATACTCCTGTTGCTGCTGCGGCGACTACCGCAGTCACTCAGTGCGCTCCGTCGTCGATCGCGGCGGTGACAGCCGTGATTACTCAGCCGGTGTTTCCGCCGCTGCACTCGATTCCTCGGCCGCGGGTGCTTCCTCGGCCTTGGGCGGCTTGGGCGCGGTGAGTGGCGGCGGGGCCTTGGCGACGCCCCAGTCACCCTTCTCGAACTTTTTGATGAGGACCGCCACCTTCTCGGTCGGCTGCGCGCCGACGGAGATCCAGTGCTTGACGCGATCCATATTGAGCGTCACCCGCTTCGACTTATCGCGAACCATGGGGTCGTAGTGACCGAGTTCTTCGATCGCCTCGGCGTTGCGGGCGCTGCGGGCGTCCATGACGCAGATCCGAAAAAACGGCCGATGCTTGCGGCCCAACATCTTCATGCGAATACGAACTGCCATGTTTCTTGAGAAGGTGTGAATGGAGGAGTTGTGAATGTGTGTTTCTATCAGGTGATTCGATCGACGCTCGCGGAATGCCACGGAGGGCATTCCCTACAAAGTGCTATCGCCGTCGATTCTTCTTGCGTTGGGACTTGGCGTCTTTATTCTTCTGTTTCTTCTTGTCGCGGGCCAGTCTTTCATCGAGAGGGCCGCGTTTGCTGCGCTGCTTCTCACGCTTCATGCCCGCGCCGGGATTCTGCATCTCGTTGCTGGACAACTCGCGGACGGCCTGCATCCGCTCCCGCATCCCCATCCCGGCGAACTTCTGCATCATCCCCGCCATGTTCTTGAACTGGCGGAGCAGGTCGTGCACCTCGGCGGGGTCGCTACCGCTCCCGCCGGCAATGCGGGCTCGTCGCGAGCGGTCGATTCTCTCGGGATTTCTGCGTTCGTCAAGCGTCATCGACTGAATCATGGCCTGCACCCGCTTCACATCCTTATCCGGGTCCATACCTTGCATCGATTCCATTGCGGCCGTCATGTTCCCCATCCCGGGAATCATCTTCATGATGTTCTTCATCGAACCCATCTTGCCGATCTGCTGCATCGCCTTGAGGAAGTCGTCTAAAGTGAACTTCCCGGCCAGCATCCGCTCCTGCTGGCGCTCCATTTCCTCATGGTCGAGCTCCTTCTGCGCGATCTCCAGGAGCGTCGCCACATCCCCTTGACCCAGAATGCGTTGCGCCATTCGCTCGGGATGGAACGGCTGCAGCTTGTCGAGCTGTTCCCCCATCCCGATGAACTTGATCGGCACCCCGGTGACGGCCTTCACCGACAAGGCCGCTCCGCCCCGGGTGTCGCCGTCGAGCTTCGAGAGGATGACGCCGTCGAGTTCCAGCCGATCGTTGAAGACTTTGGCTGAATTGACGGCATCCTGCCCCGTCATGGCGTCGCAGACGAGCAGGGCCATGTGCGGCATCAGCCGGCTGTCGATCTGCTCCAGCTCCTTCATCAGCTCTTCGTCGACGTGCAGACGGCCGGCAGTGTCGAGGATCAGCAGGTCACAGCCTTCCCGATTGGCGGCCTTGCGCCCGTTCTGGCAGACCTGCACCGGGTTGCTCTTGCCGGGGTCTTCGGAATAGACCGGCACCCCCACCTGTTCGCCGATGACTTTAAGCTGCTCAATGGCGGCGGGACGCTGCAAGTCGGCCGCGACGAGCATCGGCTTGGCCCCTTGCTCCTTGAGCATTTTGGCCAGTTTGCCGCAGGTGGTCGTTTTGCCGCTGCCCTGCAGGCCGCACATCATGATGACCGTGATTTCGCCGCGCCGCAGCGAAATCGCATGGTCGACCGGCCCCATCAGATTGACGAGTTCCTGGTAGACGATGCCCACGATCATCTGGCTCGGATTGAGCGACTTAAGCACCTTTTCGCCCGTCGCCTGTTCGACGACCCGCTCGCAGAAGCTCTTGGCAACGTCGTAATTGACATCGGCCTCCAGCAGGGCGTGCTGCACCAGACCCATCGCATCGCGAACATTTCGCTCGGTCAGGTGCGACCCGGTCAGGTTCCCCAGCGCCTGCGTCAGGGAATTGGAAATGGCTTCGAACATGCGTTTCTATCGACGATTCCAGAAGTGTGCCCGAATCGGGCATTTTAGAGAGCAGG
>JANNSB010000388.1:0-5428 GCA_031402175.1 Planctomycetaceae bacterium | reverse complement strand
CTCTCGGCGTCGCGCCGGGCCGACTCGATCGACTCGACGACTCGCACCAGCAGTTCATCGGCGATGTCGTAACCTCGTTCACGATGCGCCATCGCCATGCGGGCGGTCTGCACCATCAACTCGCTCTGGGACGAAGTCAGCAGGGCCGGCGCGTCGGGCCAGTGGGACATGATCTCTCCCAGTTCATCGAGGGCGTCGTCTTCCCACTCCGAGGGATCGTGACCGAGTTCGCGGATGCGATCGATGATGCGCCCGTGCAGGTGCGCGATTCGCAAATGTGCCAGGCCCGCCCGCACATGACCGTCGGGAATGAGCCGGTACAGCCGCAACGCCACGGTCCATTGCAGCCGAGTCTCTTCCAGGATTCCCTGCATCCATGCCGCTTCCGCCGCCGTCGGCGTATCGGGAAACCGATCGCGATGCTGTTCGAGCGCCAAACCATACGCGAGCCGATTGACTTCGGTCGGCTGCGCCTGATAGACGCGCCCCAGGCACCAGGCTCGCATCAGATCGGCATCGGCCGCGCGGGTCGATGCAGAATGAACCTCGTCCACGCGGCCATACGCCACTGACGCCGCGATCCATTGTTCATGTTCGATCAGAATCGTTCCCTGAGTAAACGCCGCCTCCACCGCGTAGTCCAACTGTTGACGATCCACCGCCAACGCGACTGCTTCGCCGAATCCGTCAGCCGCCTGTTGCCATTCGCCGGCGGCATACGCGGCCCGGGCGGCATCGATTTTCTCAGTGAGCTCCGGCCCGTATAATTCAAGCTGTGACGAATGCTCCCACAGAATGCGGGACCGCTCGCCCCAGGGACCGCTGAGTTCGCCCAACAACTGCTCAAGCTGCTCCCGATGTTGGTCGGCGACGCTGGCATCTCCGCGATTCATCGCCACCTGGTACTGACTGAGCGTCACCTCGAATCTCATGGCCAGCATTTCGCTCGAAATCTCACCACTCCACAACCGCTCGGCCTCTTGCAGGCGAGCGACGGCGGAAGGGATGTCCCCCAGCTTCAGATCGACTCGCATGAGTTCCGCAACCGCCGACTGTGCGACCGCGAGCGAGATGCCGGGGCCTTGCAACGCCTGGGCCAGCGACTCCGCCTTGTCGCGGTCGCCGCGCATGCGGGCGATCGTCAACCGGCTCAGTCGGTATTCGTGCTGTCGCCCCGCGTCGTGAGTGCGTTCTTCCAACCTGTCGAGACGCTCATCGGCTTCGCCCCAGGCCGCGGTCTGCTCGGCACCGGGACTGAGGAGGTTGCCCAATTGAATGAGCGCCTTCGCCAGGGCTCGCGAGGCTTCGTGCTCCAGTTCGCCCCGTTCGCGGACGCCGATCTCCTCGCCATCGATTTCGCGATCGAGCATCTCTTCAGCGGCGCGAAGCTGCTCGATGCCGTCGGTGAGCGCGGTGACGGCCTCACGACGCAGGTCGTCATTCTGCTGGAACACTTCAGCCCGCCAGGCCAGCATGCCTCCCCATGCCGCTGGAATGCGGGCCTGCTGCAGTCGCACGAGTGCGATCCGCGGGTGCGTCGAGTTCGCGGCCAGGAAGTCGGCGACGACCTGTTCGGCTCGCCGGAGAAGTTCGGCCTGTTCGGCACCCGCGCGCTGGCCCGCGTGCTGCAAGA
Organism: Planctomycetaceae bacterium; assembly: GCA_031402175.1. Classification (GTDB taxonomy): domain Bacteria; phylum Planctomycetota; class Planctomycetia; order Planctomycetales; family Planctomycetaceae; genus JANNSB01. The sequence goes on along the minus strand of JANNSB010000388.1, from coordinate 3,795 downwards.
GCGTGCGCGACAGTTCGGCCGTCAGGTCGGCCAGTAATTCGGGATCGGTGCGCGGGTCGTTCAGCCTGCGGAGAGCCTCGCTTTCGGCCACGCTGTAGAGCTGACGCGAACGGAGACCTTCAAAGTAGGAAGCCAGCGTGTCGTCGGCTCGTGAAGGTGTGTTGCCGACAACGAGCGCGAGCACCGCCACGAATATCGCACTCATCATCCCGGATGCTCTGAGCATCCGGGATGATTGATCCGCGTAGAACACAGACAGGATTGTCTGTGCCACGACAGAACCTGGTAGCACAGACATTCCTGTCTGTGCACTCACCCTACGGTCGGAGCGTGGCGGATGATTCCCCATTCAAGGGAATGATATAGAACGTGTGCCCGTTGATCTCCCTCTTTTGCGAACCTTCGGGCGCCCAATCAGGGCGATCCGGCGGCAACGGCACGGGAACCGGCGTCGCATTGACCTCCGGCAGGGGCTGCGGCGAAAACGGCGACGGCACGAAGTACTGTGGGGCGGAGGCTTGTCGCACGCCACTCGACTCCAAAGCGTCCAGCCGGGCACGCAATTCGTTGATTTCGAGCCGCAATTGGTCCACTTCCTGTTGCAGGTCGCGTTCTCGCGGCGTCCCACGGGGATCAGCGGCCGACGAACTCAGCCAATAGCCAGTGCCGACGAGCAGAGCGAGGAAGCAGAGTATGCGGGACATGGCAGAGGGGGTAGTGGGTTGGACGAAGGAGTGGATGGAAGTCGTTGCTCTACGCTCCCTGCTCATTGCCGGCGGCGGATTTCGAGGCGGGAGGTCAGTCGGCAGGTCTTAGGTCCAGTCGGTATCGGAGGAGTGGAAACGACTTCGCTCGCACCAATGGCCGTGGCGGACTGCATCATCGTTGGCCCCTGCGTCGTTGTTCCCAATAACGGTGCATTCACCGCAGGCAGAATCCGTGGTGCGGACTGTACCGGGGGCGTCGTCGCAGGCAGGCTGCGAACGGTGTTCGCTTCACGTCTGGCAGGCGGGTTCTGTCGCTGTTGTTCGATCTTGGGGCTGATGCCCACGGGCTTCGTTCGCCGCCATTCCTTGGGCTGCACCGTCGACTGCTGGCAACGCACCTCGTAGTAAGTGCGCCGCAGATACTGCTTGAGTTGTGCCGTCCGTGACCAGTTGCGGTCGGCGCGGCTGATGGCTTCACGCGAGTTCGCACGGCGTTCTGCTTCATCGCTGGCCCACAGGCTGCCGTAACCGGCCCATTCCGCGAAGCGTTCGCCGAGCACGAGGAACAACACCAGGCACGCCACGAGGAACAACTCGACGAGCACGATCAGGCGGGCTGCGATGGGCAGGTTCTCCCAGCCGACCCAGTTCACGACGAAGATCGTGCAAGCCGCCGCGAGGGCCGACACCATCAGCCACCAGGCCCAGCGGGTCTGCGGCGGTTGCCAACCTTCGCCGGCCTCGTCGCTGGCGGGGTAGACCTGGCGATCGGTTTCGAGTTCCTGCGATTCGGCGATATCGTCGAGCAGGCGGGGGGCAGGAGATTCCGTCGTCATGACAGGCTCCGAAAGTGACAGGCGAGAGCACCGGCCGACCGCCGCGTGTTCACTGAAAACAAAATGAATCGAATGGGAGACAGAAGAAGAAGGAGGAGGAGGACAGGCTCCGGCAGTGCCGACGGAAACACGACGCAGCCTCCACCGGGAATTGGCCCGGAATTGGGGGGGGCGGAGTATAGAAGCCATCCCAAAAACAGGACAATGGGAATCTCCAGGCCCCGCGAAAACTCGGTTCACCGCCTTCGAGGCAGACGTTCCTCTACCCTACCCGTCCCGGTTGCGCGGGGTGCAGAGAGTTCATTTCAGCCTGTGGCGAGATTGCATGGCATCCGATTCGGGGAAACAATTCGGGAGCCATAGCGTCGTGTCTTGAACAGACGAGGCTACACCGCAACCGGAGGAGGGCGTAGAATGACCGAAACGTGGCTCGACGTAGCGCGGGACGCTCGCAAAGCGGCCAGTCTTCTCGTGACGGAAGGTCGATATCGTTCCGCGGTCGCCCGGGCGTATTACGCAGCATACTCCAAGGTCACCTACGAGTTGGTTGTCATCAGAGGTCTGAAAGCGCCCCCTGACCGCGAAGGATTCAGTCACGCGCGAATTCGCCCGGTGATTGAAACGAGCTGCCGAAAATGGCCCCAGACAAACGCGAAAGACTGTCCGAAATGGTCGGAAGGTTGTACACGTTGCGGGTCGATGCAGATTACAAACCGTCGAGTGATGTCGGAAACGCCGAAGCTCAGGCGGCTATTTCGATCATGAACACCATATTCGACGCATTCTAGTCCAGGATACGCCATGCCCACACAGCAACAGGTCAAGGGAATCGTGGCCGAGGTCCGACAGCAATTGAAGGACGCCGCGGAAAAGGGAATCCATCTGAAGGTCACGGGCAACAAACTTGCCGACGATTGGCTGTATGTAGTCGTCACTCCCGCGAAGAGTGGTGTACGCGCCTTGGACCATGCCGATGTCATGTCGAAGATCGAACGAAAACTTCGCCAAGACGGAAAGAAACACGTTCTGCTCGTGCCCATGCTCGAGGACTGACTGTCTGGCATGCCAGGCGAACGCCAGACTTTCAGTCAACTCGCTTCGCTGACGGAAGTCGGCTGCCGGCCATCCCTCAATTCCCTTCGGCGATGTCTTTCACGTTGACGAGTTTGAGCCGGCCGAAGGGGTTGTGCATGGGGCTGCCGTCGGTGAACCGATCGCTCTTCGCGGCTGCTGTCTGAAAGCGCGGGCCGTGTTCGTCGGCCAGCAGGTGGCCGACGCCGATCGGTTTGCCGCCGTCACACACGTAACGCATCACTTCGATCAGTTCGTCTCCGTCGGGACCGATGTCGGAATTCTGCAAGACGAATTCAGGGAATCCCAGCACATGCATCCCCATCGTCCACGTTTCCTTGTCGCCGCGCACGATGCTGACGAACGCGAACGTCAAAGCATCCGCGCCGCCGTCGTCGGTCAGATCTTTCCAGTCACTCCCGCCATGCGCCAGGCCACTGTTGTCGATGAATACACCGACCCCGCCAGCTTCTACGATGGCTGCGCCCGCCTGCATCAACTTTTTCGCCGCATCAACCGAGCCGCCGGGTCCGCTCAGGCCGATGTTCACTGTATAGCTGGCGACGTTTGCCCGTTCGGCTTTCGTGGCCGGCCGACGGCAGGAGGACTCGAAGATGCCCGCGAACTGATCATCAGGCTCCATCGGAACGAAATCGATCTGCGTGCCATCGGGCAGCTTGAGCGATTCGGGCGACAGGCGATAGCCGACGGGCAGGCGCTCGAGAAGTTCGCCGGGATGCCCCCAGTTGCCCGGAATGCGCAGCGTGATCGTCACAGAGGAATCAGATTCGTTCATGGAACCGGTCTCCGCTTTGCATTGAGTGGCGACGCCAGGAGGTTGCACGATAGAGGATGGGTTGTATCGCCGTCGACTGCCGGGGACTGTGTGTTGCCATTGACCAAAGTCGCTCCCTCTCCCCCACTGAAAAGTCATGCATTCAGAGAGTGCTCCAACGTGAGGGAGAGGGCTGGGGTGAGGGGAAAAGAGAGAGACCCACGTGCACCCCTCACCCCTTCCCCTCTCCCCCGCAATGACGCCATGGCGGCGAACAACGCCCGTCGCGGGGGAGAGGGAATTGTTCTGTTCCGCCCCCTCGCTCGCGAAGGAGATCTGTTAAGCTGGGCAGTCATCATCCGTTCAAGTTCGTCACACATCCCGTCCCGCAGAGAGTCGGAGCATC
>JANNSB010000387.1:0-3560 GCA_031402175.1 Planctomycetaceae bacterium | reverse complement strand
CCGATCCCTGCGAGACGACCACTGCATCGACGCATTGCAGGATCGCCGGCCGCGAGCCTTGAGTGCCGTCGACATGAACCATCGGCTGATTTGTCCCGAGATCAAGCAACACACAATGTTCGACATGCAGTTCTCTCGCGGAGACTTCGATCAACGAGCCATTCGCTGCTCCGGCTCGAGCGGTGCCGTCGGCTCGCTGAATGATGACGTTCTCGATGCGAACGACATCCGCCGACAACACCAACGGCAGGTCGTCGATGGCGATGACGGGAGTCTCTCCCGGCGCCCCGCGAATGGTCAATGTTCCGACTGCAGTCAGTTCGCCTGCATGCCAAGGGCCGGCGCCATTCAGCAGCACAATTCCTTCTGCATCGGGTGACGGCAGACGATACGGAGGAGCCGCCGATTCGTTAGGGGTCGTGTCGGCGTTATCGTCTGACGACGAACTCGGCTGATCGCCTCCCATGCCGGTCAGGCTCAGCAGCAGTCCGCGATTCGCCGGAAACCAGACCACCGCCCCGATCACCAGCAGCACGGCGACGGCGGCACGGGTCCATCGCTTGCCGGCATGCCAGATCTCGCTCCAGTCGCGAGCCGTGATGGCAGGCCGCTCGAACATGGCCGCGAATTTAGCAAGCCGCCGTTGGCCTGCATGAGCTGCGTGGCCGAGTTGAGCAATAGCCTCTCGCCAGTTCGAGTAACGATCCGTCGGATCTCGCTCCGTCATGCGAGCAATGACATTCCACAATGCATCCGGGGTGTCGGGCGCGAGTTCCCGCACATCTTGAACATTGCGAGTCTGATGTTGTGCGACCTGCGTCAGCGGGTCAGCCGACAAGCAGGGGGGCCGGCCCGTCAGCAGATGCCACAGGACGCAACCCAGTGCATACTGATCGCTCCGCGGGGTCGCGGCAGATCCGACTCCCACACGTTCGGGCGCTAGGCACTCCGTGCATTCCGGCGTGAAGTCGGCGTGAATCGTGAGTTCCGGATGAACCGCCGCTAGCACGCCCGGCAAGTTCAGGCGAGCGACGCCCCGGCCATCCAAATTGATCGTTCCCAGTCGCACGTCGCTATGACACAGTCCGGCTTTCTCCAGCGCTGCCAATCCAGTTGCCAACTGGGCCGCGAGAGCCTGAACGAGTCCCGGCGTCCACCGACCGCGGCGCGTGATCAGTTCCCTGAGGTTACGGCCTGCGAGCCGTTCCCCGATGAGCCACAGGGATTGCCCCTCGATTTCCACCTGCTGTGGAGAGTGCAGATACAGCTGATCGATTCGCTTGAGGGTCGCGATCGTCGATTCCAGCCGTTCGACGACGGTCGCGGCATTCAAGCCGCTGATGTCGACGCTAGTGAGCCATCGCGGGGTTCCGACGGCCAATGATCGGGCGCGGTAGTGGTCGTACCAACTGTCGCGACCGAGATGGGCGGTCAACACATGCGATCCGCGCACCAGTCCATGCTCCGACTGCTCCGTAAGCCGCTTCCCCTGAAAGTGAGTCAGGCAGCGCAACTGCACCAGGGCATCGACCCAAACACTGTCGAACGTCGGCAGGTCGTTCGCCAGAACGCGAACCAGCTTCGACGCTTGCCGAAGCTCCGCCGAGCCGCACAGTTTCAACTCGCGGAGTGTGCGAACCAGTTCTGCGGAAGGGGGTTCCACGACATCCCGGAACAGATGTGCGATGAACGAATGACGTTTCAGGCAGCCGCGGCGCCGGACACCGCTACCGGCAGTTGCGTCTGAGGGCCGAGCCGCTCGCAATGACCGTTTTCGTGTTGCTGGAGCAGTCCATCCAGACTTTCAGAGATAATCGGCATCGCCAGACACAACGCCTTGCGAATGTTCTTGGTCTGCAACGAACATTCCCCTTCGCCGAATCCTTGCGGTCGGCCTTCGAGCACCAGCGATTCACGAATCGACAGCCAGGGGAGTTCGAAGCGATCGGCCAGGCGCTGGAAGAACTTCGCGGGATTCACGCGCTCGGCTCCGGCGATATGGAACGTCCCGGCAAGTTCATCCTCCCAGGCACGCATCACGATCTTGCCGAGGTCGGTCGCCAGAATCGGCGTGCCGTGGCGGATCGAGTCCAGACTCACCACCCGGTCGCGGGCGATCGATGTCAGTTGCCGTTCGAGCCAGCCGGTTTCACCCATCGGCGACCAGCCGAAAGCATTCGTGCGGACAATCAATGCCTCGGGGCAGGCTTGCCGGACAGCAATCTCGGCGTCCCGGACGACGTGCGCTTCGGCGGATCCGCACAGTCCCGGACATTCCTCGTCATGAAACATCCAGGGGCCGGTGAAAATCGCATCCGAGCTGATATACGTGAAGCGGGCCTTGGTATCGCTGGCCGCCGTCGCCCAAATTCGGGCCTGTTCCACGGCACGGCGGGTCAACTTCTTCGAGTTGGCCAAATCCCAACACGACTCGGAAGCAGGGCCGCACAGCACGACATGGGTCGCGTCGCAGTCTCGAATGGCATCGGCGGCGTTTGCATTCGATCCCAGAATCTCGCAGTCCGACAGCGAAGTCGAGCCGCTGGGATCGATGCCGACAACTCGCCTGTGTGCAGCGCATTCCAAAGCGAGATTCGCACCGACGACAGTATCCACTCCCACGACAAGAATCGTGTCCACGCGTTGCCTCCGTGCTTCGTGGGCCGTCGAAAATGGTCAATGCATTGGGTCATTTCACGCGATTCCATCGCCACGGACCCAAGCGGGGCGGGAGTATAGGAGCAAGTTCAAAAACTCGCCAAGGCCAATCGGCAGGAATGGCTGATCGCAGCCTCTGGTTCGAATAACCTGTTATGGCAACAGGCGGCCAAGCTCCGCCGGAGTGGGGAGTCGGCAGGTCTCTTTCTTCCCGAACAGCCGGTAACGCAACCCGGCGACGATTCGATACCCAAGGTTTCGCAAGGGGAGGGGAATCAGCCAAAGGAGGCTGCCGAGGAAGCTCCAGAATCCACCCAGCGTCCACAGGATTCTCACGACAGCCGCCGACCGGCGATAGTCGCGGCCATTGAGCAGCATGACGATCGTATCGACTCGTCCGCGGTCTGCTTCGGGGAGCAGTCGCTGTGCAGTCTCACCCTGCAGGGGAGCCAACAGGATCAGGCCGTGATGATCCCGCGCGAGGATGAAGTCCACGAGATGATTGCACAACCCGCAGACGCCATCGAAGAACACGATCGGCCGTTCCGCGAAATAGACATCGGGTCGCCGTGAATCGGCGTCTTCGGTTCGCGAGTCGTGATCGGTGATGTGAGTGCTCACAGGAGTTTCCGGCAATGCATTGCAACAAATTCCACATCTCAATCTTAGGCCGCGACGCCTCCCCATAATAGGCGATTCGGGCCGCTCGGCCTTGAATGAACCAATCTCTCCTCATGTGTGTGCGTCTCGAACGCCGGTTACTCCCTCTCCCCCGCAGTGGGTGCCTCGACGAGTCTTGAGCTCCACAGCGGGGGCGAGGGCCGGGGTGAGGGGGACGCCAACGACGCGCCGCGTGGCCCCTCACCCCGGCCCTTGTATGTTGAAAGACGCGCTCTTGGAAG
>JANNSB010000386.1:0-2246 GCA_031402175.1 Planctomycetaceae bacterium | reverse complement strand
GCTGATCGCCGTTTCCGCTTCAGGTGCTGCCGCAGCGCCACCGCCGAGAACGAGTTCGCGACATTGCGGAGCGAGAGGACGAGATTCTGCTCCCTGACAATCGTGGAGTCGCTGTACTGGCTCCCGGGCAGTTCATCGGAGACGACGGCATTTTCCTGCCGCAGTTCGGCGAGCAACTTGTCGAATTCGACGGGAGACAGTGCATACGTCGTCGAGTTCTCCGATTTCTTGAGGAACGCGCCGTACTCCCAGAGCCCGTTGGGGAGCTTTCGCTCCCAGGCGATTTTGAGATCGATGTTGTAATCCACATCATCGAACACCGAGGCGGAACCCTGGCAGATAACGGTCAGGTGCAGGGACTGCAGGCGGTGATACGTGCGGAAGCGAATCCCGCCTGGCGAGAGATCCTGCGACCAACCTCGTGTCGACGCCGAATCGGTCGACAGCATCCCGTCGGGAGATGATTCGTAGAGAGCCAGCGGCATGACGACGTCTTCTCGCCGGTTGCGACGGCGATCGGAAGACTCCGTCTCAGCTTCTTGACGGCACAGCGATTCGAGTCGCGGATTCATCGCACCGGCCTTCGGCGACAATTCTGGAAGGGGAATTCATCCATCCACCTTATGTCGCCGCGAGCCGTGCCGATCGCATTCGCCCGGAATCAGCCCGGTTGCGTTCACCTGCTCTGAGGGATACTGAGAAGGCGCTGGATGCACCGGTTCATCCCGAAGAGCGAGTCCTGCCAGTCCGTCCGAATATGCCGACGAACATCGGGGGGCGCCGCGGAATGGAAGCCGTTGGGGCTCGCAGCGGGATGAGGGACTTCAACAGCGATTTAATGTGAGTCAACCATCACGAGTAGGATCAACTCAGCTTGCGACGCTGTACCCCGCCATCCGGAATGCCACGGAGGGCATTCCCTACAGCCTTAAGTGTCATACCCCAGGTTCGGCGCGAGCCAGCGTTCGGCTTCGGCGAGGGTCAGGCCGCTGCGGGCGGCGTAGTTTTCGACCTGGTCTTTCGTCAGCCGATCGACCGCGAAGTAGCGGGCCTGTGGATGGGCGAAGTAGAGGCCGCTCACCGACGCGGCCGGCCACATCGCGTAGCTTTCCGTCAGCTTGATGCCCGTATTCTTCTCGGCATCGAGCAGCGTCCACAACGTCCCCTTCGGAATGTGGTCGGGACAGGCGGGGTAGCCGAACGCCGGGCGGATGCCGCGATACTTCTCGGCGATGAGGGCTTCGCTGTCGAGAGCATTCTTGCCTTCGTAGCTCCAGACCTCGGTACGGACAAGGTGGTGCAGATACTCCGCGAACGCCTCGGCCAGCCGATCGGCGACGGCCTTGGTCATGATCGACAGATAGTCATCATGCTCGGCCTCGAACTGCCGAGCGAGTTCATCACATCCGATCCCCGCCGTCACGGCAAAGGCCCCGACGTAATCCTGGCGTCCTGAGTCGGCCGGCGCGATGTAGTCGGCGAGCGAGCGAAAGTCCTTCTGGCCTTCGCGCTCCCATTGCTGGCGGAGCATGGGGAAGGTGAGAGAAGTCAATTCCGCAGCATTTCCTGACTCCTGACTCCTGACTCCTGACTCCTGACCTCCACTCACGACGATATCGTCCCCCTCCGCACTCGCCGGCCAGAAGCCATACACTCCTCTGGCGATCAGCAGCTTCTCCCTGATGATGCGGTCGAGCAGGGAATTGGCGTCGGCGTAGATCTTCTTGGCCTCTTCGCCGACGAGTTCGTCCTCGAAGATGCGGGGGTACTTGCCCTTGAGTTCCCACGTCATGAAGAACGGGGACCAGTCGATGTACTTGCGGAGGACGTTGAGATCCATGTCCTCGATGACCTTCAGCCCCAGAAACGCCGGCGGCGGGATATCCACGGTGGACCAGTCGGTCTGGAATCGCCGCTTCAAGGCCTCGGTATAGCTGACGAGAGCCCGTTCCTGACGGCCGGCGTAGGCCTGGCGATCGCGGTCCTGCTCCAGGCGAACCTTGGCCACAAAGTTCTGTTTGCTATCGGGATCGATCAGCGATTCCACCGCCGGCACCGACAGCGAGGCGTCCTTCACATGCACCACCGGCTCCACGTAGTGCGGCGCGATCTTGACGGCCGTATGCCGTGCCGATGTCGTGGCCCCGCCAATCAGCAAGGGCACTGTGTAGCCCTGCCGCTTCATCTCCTTCGCGACGTGCACCATCTCTTCGAGCGACGGAGTGATGAGGCCCGAAAGACCGATG
>JANNSB010000385.1:0-24997 GCA_031402175.1 Planctomycetaceae bacterium | reverse complement strand
GATTCATCGAGTATCACGGCCATACGGTTGACGGTTTCCGCAAGCTCGCGAAGTTCGTCATCGGTGCGGGGCGGCGTGACGGGCGAAAAATCGCCATCAGCGATCTTCACCACCTGTCGCTGCACGCGGGCGATGCGGTTTCCGATGCGGCGAGACACGAAAGTCGATGCGGCGATCGCCACGATCAGCAGAATTGTCCCGACAATGAGTGGCGCGATGATCGCCGCCCGGCGCTGCGCCTGCCATTCGGTCTGATCGAAGAGGATGAAGATCGATTCATTCTGCATCCCGCGGCGCCAGGGAATGCGCTGCGCGATGAATGTTTCACCGGCGAGGTTGATCGTCGTGCGAGTTTCCGGCATGTGTCCCTGGAGTTGGCTCCAGTCGATCGGCTCGGAATCGTCGGTCGACGTGAGCGTCGCCAGCTTTGGCACTTCACGATCGTCGATGACCACGAAATCCGCGCCGGACAGATCCCGCAGTTGCTCAAGAATCGAGACCGTCAGCGGGTAGTCGGCCGTCCGAAGCGTCGAGGAGACGCTGTCCAGACGCGAGTCGATGTCGTTCTCGATCTGCGCCACCGAAAACCAGACCGCCGCGGCCGTCACGCACACCACCGTCGCCGCCTGAATGGCGACGAAGGGCATGAGGATCTGGTTGCGCAGCGGCCAACGCACGGCGGTGAAGTATCAAGTGCCAAGTGCCCAACAAGTGACAAGTATCAAGTATCAAGTATGCCGGGAGGGGCGGCAAGGAAGAGGTGAAGATGCCTAATTCCCCTCGTTTAACGGCAAGCCGCAGGCGACCGTGCCGAAGTCTTCCACCTCAGTCCTCATCCCCCATCGCTCGACTCTCGTCGCCCCAGCACGAACGGCAACCCGATCAGCATCGGCACGAGGCCGAGGAGGGTCATGTTGCCGGCGAAGGGGACGGCGTTGGATCCCATCCAGAGACACGTCAGGCAAAAGATGATGGGAGTGACGGGATACCCAGGCACTTTGACGGGAGCGCGCTGCGATCCATGCCGCTGGCGGAGGACGATCAGCGTCAGTCCTCCCAGCGCGAAGTAGACCCACACGATCGGGGCCATCGCCGCAACAAGTGTTTCGAGCGCATTGCCGGGGGCCTCCCATTCGAGCTGTTCACCGGTGATGCGCTGCAATGCCACTCGAATTGAGTCACGGACGACATCGGTCCCGAAGGCGACAATCGCCAGACATGCGATGCCAGTGAGCACCACGATCGCCCAGACTGGCGAACGGCGGGCATTGAGTCGGCCCAGCGCACTCAGCAGGGCGTGGCCTTGGCCAACGACAGACACCAGGCGCGAGCCGGCGAAGATCATGCCCTGCATCGCACCCAATGCGGAGACGGCGACCAGGGCGTTCATCCAATTGCCCGCACCTGTTCCGAAACTGTGGACGACCAGATCGCTCGCGGGCGTGTGGGAGTTCTTCAGTCCGTCCAGTCCCAGGCCGTGCACGTAGGCGAGATTGATCAGCAGATAGATCACGGTAATGCAGCCCATGCCCAGGACAAGGGCACGCGGCACGTTGCGGCGAGCATCGTGCACCTCGGCAGCGACATAGGCCGCCTCGCTCCAGCCGCCATAGGCATACATCGCCAGAATGAGAGCCAGGGCCAGACTGGGTGCGAAGGATTCTGTCTCTGCCGCCTGCTCGGCCCCTGTCTCGGCTTGAACAGCTACGGCAGTTTGAGCGTTGCCCGCTGGAATCGTTGGCGCGCTCGCAAGGCAACCCGCCAGCAGGATCAAGCTGAGCCCGGCCACCTTCAGAATTGTGAGCGCATTTTGCGTATGCTTACTCGTCACCGTCCCCGCGAGGTTGATGGCTGCCAGCGAGGCGACCGCCAGCAGTGACAGGATGAATTGGGGAACTGATGGCCAGAAGTGTCCCACATGCTCGGCAAACACGAATGACATCGCCGCGATGTTGCCCGGAATGATCACCGAAAGCTGCATCCAGCCGTAAATGAGGCCGAAACGCCGGCCGTAGGCTGCGGAAATGTAGTTGAAGTCGCCTCCGGAACGGGGATCGGCCGAGGCGAGTTCGGCGTAGCACATGGCGCCGATCGTCGAGAGTGCGCCCGCGAACAGCCAGATGCCGAGCATCCGGGGCGTAGATTCCGCGTTGAACGCCACACCGACGGGGAACACGTAGATTGCCGACCCGATGACGATGCCGACGATCAGGCTGAGCGTGTCGCGCAGCCTGAGCGGCGGAGTGACATTGGTCGGCGGATCGAGAGACATGGTCACTGACGGAGGGAATGAAGGACGAAGAGACGGAAACTGCGTAGTGGATGGGCCGAGTCAATCGCTACCCACTACCAACAACTCACTATCAACTATCATCAAATGCTCTTGTGCATCCAGCCTCCATGCAGGTATCTGGCGAAGAGCACGACGGCCCGAAACAGCATGTCGCCACACATGCCGATCCAGGCCCCGATCAGGCCCCCTTCCAGAACGATGCCGCAGAACCAGGCGAGCGGCAAGCGAATGCCGAAACCGCCGATCAAGGTGACCCACATGGGGAACCGCGTTTCCCCGGCTCCGCGCAGCGTATTCAGCACGACGATGGCGACCGTGAGCGGCACCTGAAACAGAGCCAGCATCCGCAATGCGGGCGCGCCCAGCCGGCAGACCTCGGGATCATTGCTCATCGCGCGAAAGATCGGACCGGCCGCCGCGAGGTACACGACCGTCAACATGAGCCCCACGCCGACCATCTGCATGAGGGCGACGTTGGCGGCCTGCCGGGCACGGTCGGGACGCTTCGCTCCGAGCGATTGACCCACCAGCGTTGCCGTTGCAGCACCCCACGCCACGGCGGGCAGGTAGGTGAGGGCCTCGATGCGAATGCCGATGAAGTGGGCGGCCAGACTGGCCTCGCCCGACTCACGCACGATTCGCAAAAAGGTGAAGTGACCGATCCACATAATCAGGCCGTCGGCTGCCGCGGGCAGACCGATCGACAGGATGCGCTGCGCAATGTCTCCCGTAGCCCGCAGTTCGCTGGACTTCAGTTTCAGGCCGCTGGTTCCAACCGCTAAGCACCAGACAACCGCCAGTCCGCCGGCGATGCGGGCGATCATCGTCCCGATCACGATTCCGACCACGCCCATTTCCGGCAGCGGACCCGTGCCATACACGCACATCGGCGACAGGATGGCGTTGATGACATTCACTCCACCGAGAATCCACATCGGCGTGCGCATGTCGCCGCAGCCGCGCATCGCCGCCGAGCCGGCCAGGGAGATGCTCGCGAAGATCAGGCCGACCGCATCGAGCCGCAGATAGTTGATCGTGATCTGCCGCGCCTCACCAGTGAGATCGAGAGCACTGGCCAGGACCGGGGCCGCCGTCCATAGCAACCCGAACATCGCCAGACCCGTGATGGCTGACAGTACCAGCGACCGGTTCGCCACCTGATTCGCAAAACGCTCATCCCCCGCTCCCATGGCCCGCGACACAAGGGCCGTCGTCCCCGCCCCGACGGCGGCAAACAGCATCGTCGCCAGCCACCCCACATACGCGGCGATTCCGACGGCCTCGGTCGCGACTCGGCTGGCGCCCTCTCCCGACAGGTGGCCCGCGAGCAGCATATCGACCGTGCCCACCAGAAAAATCAGCATCTGTTCGGCCAGGCTCGGCAGGGCCAGGAAGAGCACCAATGACTTGAGCGGCGCGGTCAGCAACTGTTCCTGCGTGAGCCGCTTCTGCCAGCGGGGTCGATGCAACTTGAGACTGGAAGTTTCGTCCGCCGGTTCTTTCCAGGACTCGATCAGCGCCCGCGGATCGGCGATGGAGTCCCCCAGGGGGGAGGCATCATCGGCAGGCGGGGCGTCGGTCATTGGGGATTAACCAGGCGGAATCGCTGAATGTCACGTGCAGTCGGGGACAACGACTCCGCACACAAGGTTCACGATCGCTTCCAGGCCACTCGCTGGTGCGTCAAGCCGTTCGCGGATCAATCTTCCCCGGGTCGATGCCGAGATCGGTCAACGCCTGCGGCAGCTTGTCGGCGGCGAACTCTCCCTGCCGGGCCAGGGCGTCGAGGGTCGCGAAGACCACGCACTCGGCATCGATCTCGAAGTGCCGCCGGAGCACGCGTCGGGTGTCGCTGCGGCCGAAGCCATCGGTCCCGAGGACGACATAGTCCCCCGGCACCCACTGTCTGATCTGATCGGATACCAGCCGGACGTTGTCGCTGGAGGCGATGAACGGCCCTATCGTCCCTTCGAGCATGCGTTCGAGGTAGCTCTTCCTGGGTTTCTCTCCCGGATGGAGCCGGTTCCAGCGCGTGTTCGACATCGCATCGCGACAGAGCTCGCTGTAACTGGTGACGCTCCAGACATCGCAGTCGACGCTGAATCGCTCTTTCAAGATGCCTTGCGCCCGCACGACTTCGTTGAGAATCGTTCCCGACCCAAATAGCTGCGGGCGCGCCTTCTTCTTGGCCGAGGCAGTCTTGGCCGTCAGCCGATACATCCCCTTGAGGATGCCCTCGCGAACCGAGGCATCCTCGGGGATCGCGGGCATTTCGTAGGTCTCGTTGTAGACCGAAATGTAGTAGAAGATGCATTCGTTGTCGGCATACATCCTGCGGAGACCATCCTGCATGATGACGGCCAGTTCGTAGCTATATGCGGGATCGAACGCGACAAGGTTGGGGACGGTCGTCGCCATCAGATGGCTGTGGCCGTCCTCGTGTTGCAAGCCTTCGCCGTTGAGCGTGGTGCGTCCCGATGTGCCGCCGATAAGAAACCCCTTCGCCCGGCTGTCGGCCGCGCACCAGATCAGGTCGCCGACCCGCTGGAAGCCGAACATCGAGTAGTAGATGTAACAGGGGATCATCTGGATCCCGAGGTTGCTGTAAGCGGTTCCCGCGGCAATGAACGAACCCATCGCTCCGGCCTCGTTGATCCCTTCTTCGAGGATCTGGCCGTCAACGGCTTCTTTGTAATACGTGATCTGCTGCTTGCCGCTGGCATCCAGGCGATCGACGGGATCGTACAACTGCCCCTTACTAGAGTAGATGCCGAAGGAACTAAAGAAGCCTTCCATGCCGAACGTACGCGCCTCGTCAGGGATGATGGGGACAAAGCGATTGCCGATCTTCTTGTCCTGCATTAGGCTCATGAGAATAGTGGCATACGCCTGTGTCGTCGCAGTGGTCTTCCCTTCATCGGTCCCTTTCAACGCTCGGGCGAAGGGCTTGTCGCCAATACTGGGAATGGGCAGCGCATCTTGTGTCGGCCTGCGGGCAGGCAGGAAGCCTCCGAGTTGCTCCCTGCGGGCATGCAGGTAAGCCATTTCTTCGCTTCCTTCGGCGGGCTTGTAGAAGGGGGCCTTGATGGCGTCTTCCTCGGAGATTGGAATATCGAATCGATCGCGAAACGCCAGCAATTCCTGAGTGTTCTCCATCTTCTTGGTGTTGTGGGCGATGTTGCGGCCTTCACCGGCTTCACCCAGTCCATAACCTTTGACCGTCTTCGCGAGAATGACCGTCGGCGCGCCTTTATAGTCATGCGCCGCCTTGAAGGCTGCATAAACCTTTTCTGGATCGTGTCCCCCTCGACGAATCTTTTCGAGTTTCTGGTCGGGGAGATGATCGACCAGTTCCAGGACTTCGGAATCGACGCCGAAGAAGTGTTCGCGGATGTACGCGCCATCCGAAACACTGTACTTCTGATACTGGCCGTCGACGACTTCGCCCATACGTTTGACGAGCTTGCCGTTGTGGTCGCGTGCGAGCAGAGGATCCCAGTCGCCGCCCCAGATGACCTTGATGCAGTTCCAGCCCGCGCCGCGGAAGATGCCTTCCAACTCCTGAATGATCTTTCCATTGCCGCGCACCGGGCCGTCGAGCCGTTGCAGGTTGCAGTTGACGACCCAGATCAGGTTGTCGAGATGTTCGCGAGCGGCGAGTCCGATCGCGCCGAGCGTTTCAGGTTCATCGACTTCGCCGTCACCCAGGAAGGCCCACACATGCGACTTCGACGTGTCGAGCAGCTTGCGATGCTCCAGATACCTGAGAAACCGCGCGTGATAAATCGAGCAGATCGGTCCCAGCCCCATCGACACTGTCGGGAACTGCCAGAAGTCGTCCATCAGCCAGGGATGCGGATACGACGACAGCCCGGTCCCTCTTGTCGTTTCCTGGCGGAAGTTCTCCAGATGGCTCTCCTGCAGCCGTCCTTCCAGAAAGGCCCGGGCATACATGCCGGGAGAGGCATGACCCTGGAAGTAGACCATGTCTCCCGTGTGATCGTCGGTGCGGGCGTGGAAGAAGTGATTGAACGCGACCTCATACAGCGTGGCCGATGAGGCGAACGTCGAAATATGTCCGCCGACGTTTGTGCTGAGGTTTGCCCGGTGCACCATCGCCAGCGCGTTCCAGCGGATGATCGACTTGATCCGCCGTTCGATTTCCATGTTACCCGGATAGCGGGGCTGGTCTTCGAGGCCGATCGTGTTGATGTAAGGAGTCGTGGCGACGAAGGGAATCATCACGCCGCGGAGGTACGCCCGTTCACGAAGCTGTACGAGCAACTGCTGCGTTTTCTCGGGACCATAGCGGTGCAGGATGTCCTCCAGGGACTCGTACCATTCCTCGAGTTCCTCCAGATCGATCCCCTGGACGGCTCCATCGACATGTGCCGGATCGCTCACTTCTTCCATTTCAAGTCTTTCAGTGCAAATCGTTAACGGCAGGCAGTAGGCGGGCCGTCGTTTAACGGCAAGCCGCAGTCGACTCCGCCACCCTCACAGAGAAGGCGTTGAATGTTAGTGGATGAGCCAAGTGAGTACAGGGCTGTTCTTCAGCGTGCAGGCGATTCCCAAGCCATGCAGACGGAAACATCAACGAGTACCGCTGCCGCGACACGGCGAGTAGAATCCGGTGGGATGAAAGGCAAGACGAGATGTCGCTGAATTCGCAGGATAAAGTTGATCTCTATGCCCCGACATACGGCCGTTTCAATGAAACGCTCCACTCCGAGGTGCGCCGGGATACCTGGGGTGAGGAATTCGGCCAGAGCGGCTGGACGACGGCAGCCGAACAGGATCGATTCATCGAACTGCTTGGTCTGAAATCGGAACATACCTTGCTCGATGTGGGTTGTGGGTCGGGTGGACCGACTCTACGAATCGTGGAGCGTACAGGTGTGACCGCGCATGGCATCGACATGCATCATGACGGCATCTCGACCGCGCGGAAGCAGGCGGAGGATCGGCAACTGACCCACCGAGTGACGTTTAATGCCTGCGACGCAAGAGAACGTCTGCCTTTCAACGACGATTCCTTCGATGCCGTGATCAGCATTGATGCCATCAGCCACATGCCCCACCGTGCCCAGGTACTGATGCAATGGGCATGTGTCATCAAGCCCGGCGGCAAGTTGCTGTTTACCAATGCGAGCGTTCTGACCGACGAGGCCACGCATGAAGAACTGGCGATTCGCGGTGGATTCGGACTGCAGATCTATACGGCCCAAGAGGTCGACGACCGCGCCATTGCTTCGGCCGGGCTCACTTTGACCGTCAAGGAAGACACGACCGAACAAACGGCCACGATCGCGCTGCGCTGGCATGCCGCGCGAGCGCAGCGGGAAACCGGTCTGCGAGAAGCCGAGGGAAATGAAGCGTTTGAGCGTCTCCAAGGCTTCCTGGCTGTCGCAGCGCAACTCGCGCGGGAAAGGCGGCTCCGTCGGTACATGTATGTTGCGCAGAAACAGTAACGATGCGAGCACGTGAAAGTGACATGCCTGAGGAAGGCTACTGGGAGACATTCTTCGACGCTGATTGCATCGTCAGGAAACTGGAGTGCGCCAAGGAGGGGAAAGAGACGATCGCTGAATTCGGCAGCGGCTTTGGCACCTTCACGCTGCCGGTTGCGAGGCTCACTTCAGGGATCGTTCACGCCATCGACATCGACCCTGAATTGGTCGACCTGGTTCAACACAAGGCCAACATGGCGGGACTACCCAACGTGCGTGTGGAACTACGTGACTTCGTCGCGAACGGCTCTGGACTGCCGAGCGAAAGCGTCGATCACGCAATGGTCTATAACTTGTTGCATCTCGAAGATCCGATTCGACTGCTTCAAGAAGCGTTTCGAATCGTTAGGCGTGGCGGCGCGCTGTCGATCGTGCATTGGAAATTCGATCCGGCAACGCCGCGCGGACCATCGATGGATATCCGTCCGCGACCAGAACAATGTCGATCATGGGCAGAGGCCGCCGGCTTCACGTTTGTTCGCTACGTGGAACTATCTGTGTGCTGCGATTACCACTACGGTTTGCTTCTAACGCGGGCGTAAGCGGCCACAGGATAATTCGGTACCGCACACTCACCAATGGTCGAAGGCGCCAAGTCGGGTTCGCGACCTACTCATCCCCGACCCGCAGCCGCTATCATCGAAATCAACTGCCCTTGCGAGTGTTCGCGGGGACATCGCAGTTTCTATCAAACATTCCGTCATTCCCTCCTCGATTCCATATGGAGCGATTTTTACAGAATCAGCGGGCCTGGGACGCTCTGGCCGAGTCGAAGAGCCGGTTCGCCAACGTCGCAACCGATGCAGAATGCACCCATCCGCTGCTGACGCTGGACACTCGCGGGTGGCTGCCGGGTTCGGTGAAGGGCCTGCAGGTGCTCTGCCTCGCCGCCGGCGGAGGCTGGCAGTCGATTCTGTATGCCGTCGCCGGGGCTGATGTGACAGTCGTCGATCTCTCGGAATCGATGCTGGCCCTGGATCGTCAGGAAGCTGATCGCCGAGGAGTGATGCTGCAGACGATTCAGGCGAGCATGGACGACCTTTCGATTCTGCCGTCGGCTCAGTTCGACATCGTGCATCAGCCGGTGAGCACGTGTTATGTCGATCGCCTGGAACCGGTCTATCGCGAAGTGGCGCGAGTCATCAAGCCCGGTGGACTCTACATTTCTCAGCACAAGCAACCGGCGAGTCTGCAAATCGTCGAACGAGATGCCCAGGACCGCTACGTGATCGGCATCGGCTATTACCACCGCGACCCGCTGCCGGAAGTCACCGACCGCAGCTATCGCGAAAATGGCGCAGTCGAGTATCTGCACACTTGGCAAGACCTCGTCGGCGGCTTGTGCAAATCGGGGTTCGTGATCGAAGATCTGGTGGAACCGCGGCGCGGCGATCCCCACGCCAGGCCCGGGCATTTCAAGCATCGCGGCATGTTCGTCGCACCATACGTCAGATTGAAGGCCCGGCGCGTCGAGACGACGCAGGAGCTTGACGCCCCTCGCATCTGGGTGCCGGAGAAGTGAGATGCCGATAGTACGCCGACACGGCAACGCGGTTGTTTCTCCTGTAGGGAACGGACTCCGTGCCGTTCCCCTCGGCGGGATGTCGCGTGATTTGAGTGGAAGATGTGCTCGTGAACAACGACTTTCCGCCATTCCGGCCGTCTATTCACGAGAGCACTCGACGTTCATGCCGCACGCGGTCCCGCACGCCGGGAACGGCACGGAGTCCGTTCCCTACAACATTGTTTGCCCAGAACGAACAACCGCGTTGTCGATGGTACGCCGAGCGTCGACGTTCACGTCTGCCAGACTTGTCTACATGGTCATCGTCGCGGCGTATCTGAGCTCATCGTCGGCTCTCGCAGATTGGCGCGTCCAAGCGACCCGCTGCACTGGCGAGGAAGCCAATGGAGCATGTATCGCGCTGAATGCCGACAGCGTCGAGATACAGTCGGCTGACGGAGATCCGATTTCGTGGCCGCGAACGGAGCTGGTGTCCATCACGTCACTGGACTCCAGCGAACAGATCACTCTTCCGTTTCCGCTAAATGTGACGGACTCCGTTTCGCCGACAGACGCGCCGGGCCTGTTGATCCTGCCGAATGATGATCGTCTCGTCATCGCGTCGTCTGAGGCGGGCGAAGCAGTCTTGACCGTCGAACACGCGGCCAGTGGGGCGTCCATCGCAGTCCCGTGGGAATCGATTGCCAATTGGATGCAGTCTCCGCAACCCTCATCGGTTTCGCTGTTGGCTGGACAGCCGGCGCGTTCCGATCGAATGTTACTGTCGAACGGCGACCTCATCTCTGGGGAATTGACGCAGTTCGGCCCCGAGGGAGTGCGAATCGCGACCGCCGCGGGGGAACTGGCCATCGGCAGTGAACGGATTGCCGCAGTATCATTCAATCCCGATTTCATCAGTCTCCCTCTGCTTCCGCAATCGTGGGCCGTGTTGCAACTGACCGACGGTTCCCGATTGACGGCGACGAGTTGTGAACTGCGGGGGGACACGCTGCGCATCGAGTCGCAGTTTGAAGCCGAGATCGAGTTGCCTGTCGAAACCGTGCAGTCGATCCATCTCTACAGCGAGCGCGTCGTCAGTCTCTCGTCGTTGCCTGCGGCACATTGGACATACGAGCCTTACGTGCCGAGCATGCTCGCGGTCGACGGCGAGTTGGAACCAGTGATAACGACCATGATCGAGACGAATCTGCTTGAGCGCGCGAACCCAGCCTGGAATCGCAGTCCGCTGGGTGGACCAATACGAATCGGAGGTGCGGAGTATCCTCGCGGCATCGGTATGCGACCACGGGCACGTCTGACATTCGAACTGCATGGCGAATTTCAGTTCTTTCAGTCAGCCGTGGGAATCGACGATCGGGCCGAAGGGCGCGGCAGCGTCGAGTTTCGTGTCGACTCGGAAGAAGTCGCCCTTTGGAACAGTCCCATGCTGACGGGCGGAGACGCACCGCTCGATACCGGCCTCATCGACATCACCGGAAAGTCCGAGTTGACCCTGGTCGTCGACTTCGCGGAGTGGGGCGATCTGCACGATCTGGCCGCGTGGGGCAACCCGATTCTCATTCGACCGCCGGGCGACGATTGACCGGGCGTTTTCCCATGCTGCCCGAAAGGAGCACTTTGCATACAATGCCAGACGATGGCGTTCCTCAATCCCCTGCTCTTGTCGGCGCTCGGTCTGGTGGCGATTCCCGTCATCTTGCATCTGCTGCTGCGCCCCAAGCCCAAGCAGTTGATCTTTCCCGCGCTGCGGCTGATTCGTGATCGCCGTAAGAGAAATGTTCGACGGTTTCGGCTGCGGCATTGGTGGCTGCTCTTTCTGAGAATGGCGGCCATCGGCTTGATCGTCTTCGCGCTGACGCGGCCGACCCTCCCCGCAGCCAACTATTCTTTGACTCGCGGAGAACTGCTGACGCTCGTGACCGTCACTTGCGCCGGCATCGCGACCTACTTCCTGATCCTCAATCGCTGGCAGCGGAGAGCGTGGCCCCGCCACAAGCTCGAATACCGCCGTACCTCATTGCGAACATGGTCGACGATGGCGGTCTTGCTGGCGTTGGCCCTGGCGGTGGGCTGGCCGTATCAACGCCGAGTGCGGGCAGAGATCAAGTCCCCGCCGACGACCAGACAGCTCGACATCCCCGTGGCGGCGGTCTTTCTGTTCGATTCCAGTCTGAGCATGGACTATCAGCTGGAGGGACGAACTCGTCTGAAAGAAGCGCAGCGCTTGGCGCTCGCTCACCTCAGCGAACTCCCCGCGGGGAGCCGGGTCTCGGTGGCGGAGAATTCCTCGGATATCCCGCTGCAGTTTCACGCAACGCTGAATGCCGCCCAGACGCGCATCGAGGCTCTGGAGATCAATGCCGTCGCGCATCCACTCGGCGACCGCATTCGCAGCGCCCTGCTGTCGCAGCGGGACGACCGCGAGCGTGTCGCCTCGGAGTTCGGCGGCAACATCGAGGCAGACGACGAAACGGTCACGGCAGGCCGCGATCGTTACGTCCGGCGGATCTATGTCTTTACTGATCTGGCCCGCAGCGCGTGGAACTTCACCGGCTCCCGCATCCTGCAGGGTGAGATCGAGGAGTTCGAGAATCTGGGCATTTACGTCATCGATGTGGGCGTGCTCGAACCGCAGAATCTGGGCATCACCGAGATCGAGTTGTCGAAACAGCGCATCCCCGTGGGCGGGAATCTGTTTGTCACTGCCACGCTCTTGCCGCGCGGCATGGCCGACCGCAAGACGATCCTGGAACTCTATCTGGCGGACGCCGCTGGAAATCTGGCCGAGCACGGAGAGCAACCAGTGCCCCTGCTCGGTGACGCACCGCAGCAGATCCAGTTTCCGCAACTCACGGGATTGACCGGCCCGGTCGTTCACGGCGAGGTGCGCATCGTTGGGAGCGATCCGCTCAATGTGGATAACGTGCGGCATTTCACGGTCGAAGTGGGGGAACCGCCTCGAGTGCTCGTCGTTGCTCCCGATCAGACCACCGCCAGCAACTGGATGACCGCGCTCAACCCAACCGACAACATCAAATTCGCGGTCGAGTTCAGGCCCGCGACGCAACTCGATCAGCCGTTCGATCACGACGTGATCTACTTGATCAACGTCCCGAGCATTTCCGATGAGGACTGGCGCAGACTGGGCCTGTTCGTGGAAGAGGGAGGCGGCCTGGGAGTCTTTCTGGGAAGCGATGAAGTCCATGCGCTTTCCTACAATCGAGCGCAGTCTCAAGTCTTTCTGCCCGCGACGGTCAAGACCTGGGAGTCTCTGGGCACCCTGCACCTTTCGCTCGAGGACGTCAATCATCCACTATTGCGAAAATACCGGAGCTATTCGGATGGCACGGCGATCATGGAAAATGACGTCCGCATTTATAAATTCTGGAGGGTCGAGCCGGCCGAGGGATCGACGGTTCTCATGTCGTATACCGATCCTGACGAGTGCGCCGCATTGATGGAGCGCGTGCATGGCGACGGACGCGTGGTGCTGTTCACCAGCGCCGTCGACGTGCAACCGCATCCCTGGCGCTGGAACAACTTTCCCCTTCCGTCGTCGAGCGCGTGGACGTATCTGGCCTTCGCTGAGCAGATGACCGAACACCTTGCGGGCAGCACCGATGTCGTCGTCAACTACACTGCCGGCGAAGATCCGTTCGTCACCATGACGCCCGAGCCCGAGGAACGCGAATTCCTGCTTCGTGAACCGGGTGGGACACAACCGCGCAAGACGCTGGAGCCCGGTGCCTCGACTCTGGTGATCGAGGATTTGGGCGCCTTGGGAAACTACGACCTTCTTACTCACGGCGACCGGCGCGATTTGTTGACGGGCTTCAGCCTGAATCCCCCTGCCGGCGAAAGCGACTTCACGCGCCTGCTCGACGAGGAACTCGATCAGCTACTGGGCGAGGACGCCTATTCTGTTGCCCGCTCGATCGACGAACTCGAAGGGGAAATTCAGGCGTCCGACATCGGCCAGGAGATGTTTCCCATCATCCTCGCGCTCGCGATCGTCTTCTTCTGTGGTGAGCACTTCGTCGCCAACCGCTTTTACGATCCCGAGGCCGAGGCGGCCGCTCAAGATGGGAAACAGGCCGCCCAGCCCGCATAGGCGGCAAGGTTGGCCCAACCCTTATGCTCGACGCCGGCGAAGTGTGCAGCAGTCCACGCCCGGCTGCTGAATGATCGTTCCCGTCGTCACAGCCGTCGGACATTGCGCTGCGAATTGCCGCGACTCCAGCCGATTGAGGACGACCGGCGATGCATTGACCTATCGTTGCCGACAGCGGGTCCAGGGAACGCATCGTCACTCCTTCTCGCCCCTCATGGGGACGTGACAGGCCATGGCAACAATTCTGCTTGTCGACCACTCACAGGTGGATCGCCGACTCGCCACACGCCGGCTGGAATCCAAGCCGAGCTGGACGGTCGTGACCGCGGCCAGCCCGGAACAGGGTCTGGAGATACTCGAACATCTCCCCTGCGACCTGCTGATCGTGTCGCCGGCCCACTGCTTCGAAGGCTCCACGATTCTCATTCGCCGCGCCCGGGATCTCGATCCGGAGTTTCCGGTCATCATTCTGAGCGACCGGGCCGATGACACCTGCGGCATCGCGAAACTGTGCCTGGATGCGCAGGGCTATGTCTGCAAGAACGAGATCAACGAGACACTGGTCGATGAAGTCGAGTCGGTGCTGCGCGGCGAGAAAGCCCGACAACTCGAACTGAATCTGCTGCGGAGGCGCATCAGCCATCGGCAGGAATTCGCCGTCGAGAACGACACCAAGCTCGTCCCCGTGCTGGTCGGACAACTGCTCGACGCCGTCGGCGTGGTCTGCAGCGACTCGGCATCGCGGATGAAGATGGGCATCGCGCTCGAGGAAGGCCTGCTCAACGCCATGATTCACGGCAACCTCGAAGTGAGTTCGGAACTGCGGCAGCGCGAGGACGATTCCTTCCAGAAAATGATTGCCGCCCGCCAGCGAAACCCGATTTACGGGGAACGCAAAGTCACCGTGAGCGTTGACGCCAGCTACGACCGCGTCGAATTTGCAATCGAAGACGAAGGGCCGGGATTCGATGTCGAATCGTTGCCCGACCCCTCCCGCGAGGACCGGGTCCACATCCCCAGCGGACGCGGCATCATGATGATGCGGACGCTGATGGACGAAGTCGCCTTCAATGACTGTGGCAATCGAGTCGTTCTGACAATGTGGCTGACACGCCGCCTAGAGGCTTTCGCGGAACTCGAGGACGACGGCATGATCGACGGCGTCGACGCCGGCCTTGTCACAGTGCCCGCATAAGCACTTCTCGGGCGAAACTCGATTTGCTGTAGCGTCGTTTCACGACTCCAGGAGATAGACCGCGGATTAAGCGGATGACGCGGGTCTTCGCGGATCTGAGAGTGCCGCACAGTCATTTCCGATCAGCGAGAATCCGCCAAATCCGCGCCATCCGCGGTCCATTTCCGTAGCTTCAAGAAACGCTACGTCATTGGAATTTGCTCCAGCAAATAATAGCGACGTGCCTTCCCGCTACTGCTGGTCGAGCGTCGCCCGGCCGAGCATCGCGTCGAAATCATTATTGCTGATCGCCAGCATGAGCATGGCCAGCGTGGGAAATCCATAGGCGAACAAGACGGCGAGCAGCGTCGCCATCGGAAAGCCGAGCATGAAACTCGCCGCGGCATAGAACGTGAGAAACGGCAGCAAATAGGCCGCGATAATCAGCGCTTGCGCGGGACTCTTCGGCGTCAACGAGAATCGCAGACCGAAACCGCCGCCCAGGATAAACGCGAGGAATGGCAGCAATTGAATGTTGAATGAGGCGCGGGCTTCAAGGATCAACACCATCAGCACGAAGACGCCGATAAACAGAAAGAACATGGTTCCCAGGCTGCTGCTGATCGCTTGCCGCGAGACCTCGAAACCCAGTCCCGAGTGCAGGCCCAGCATTGCGGAAAACAGGACGAGCGTGATGAATCCCAGAATCAGAAACACCGCCCCCTCGCCTCCCACGAACCCGGCCCAGCGCAACCAGTAAATCGATAGGATCGGCACGAGTATCAGTTCCTTGGCGTTGTACAGAGCTCCGGCCAGTTTGCCGAACACGAATTCGGGCGCGGTCACTTCGGTGACGAGCAGCAGTTCGAGCGTCTGTCCGTCACGTTCCGAGGTCAATGCCGTCACCGTCTGGGCATTGATCAACAGCAGGCTCACGAGGGACACGACCACGAAGGCGAAGCCTTCCGGCCGGATCACGCCCAGCACCAGATCGGCATCTTCCCCGCCGCGCATCGCCCACAACAGCGCACCGGCGAAAACGAGATACGCCAGTTTGATGACGATCGTCTTGCGCCCGTAGGCCCGCGTTTGCATCTCCCGCCAGACGACCGGCCACTGCCAGACCGTGCGCGCCTGACGCCGAAACGTCTCCGCCTTGAGCTCGGCCTGCACATTCGCATGCACCGAACGGGTCGGATTCCAAATCCTCACGCGCAGTCCGGAGACGACGCAGAGTACGACTCCCAGCCCTGCCAGTCCGAGCACAGTGGGCAGTACCGCCGATGACAGCGAATTCGCGGCGGCATGAGACAATGGATCGAGAATCACTCGCAGCGCATACAGCGGATTGAGCAGACGTGCCCCCTGCCCTACCGGACCCTCACTCCCGAACCATGCCAAAAGGCCTTCCATGATTCCCAGGAACAGCACTCCGCCGAGCACGGTCACTGCCAGAGTCTGAAAAGTCTTGTCCCTCCAATACCCGACGAGAATTCCCCAGCTTCCCGCGGCGAAAGCCATCGCCACGCACAGCAACTCGAACCAGATCACCTGTCCGAGGCTGATGCCCCCCAGCAGCTTGATCGCAAAGAAGCAGGGGACCGAAACTCCGATCAGCATGCCGACCGGCAATAGCCCCGACAGCAGTTTTCCGAGCACGAGTTCGCTGTTGCGCAGATCCGTCATCAGGAGCAGTACCAGAGTCCGGCGGTCCTTTTCCTGGGACACTCTCCCCGCACAGAAAAGCATGGATGCTGCGAGTACCAGGGCCAATTGCACGACGCAGACAACTTGGAAGACGAAGATTCCAAACCGAGCCATGCCACCGACCGTTCTGGGAGACTGAAACCCGAACGTCACCTGGGCCGCGGTGTAGATCAGGATGATCAGCGCCCCGACGTAACCGGCCCGCAGCACGAAGTGCTTCCAATGCCGGGGCGAGACCAGAGCCTCGCGGGAAAACAAAGGGCCGGCAAACATCGCTCTGCGAAATCCTCGAAAACGGGCCACGTCTGGAAGAGGCGAGAGTATCCACGATCGCCGCAGCGTTGAGAAGCGTATCGCAGCCTTGGGACTTGGGGCGTGAGGCTTGGAGCATGGATGACGTGCCATTTCGCATGCGCCACACATCCTCCCGCGAATTTCCAAGGTGTGTACGCCATCTCAACCGTCAATCCCCTTAAGGCCCAAGCCTCTGCCCCCGATTCTCGCTTCAATGTCTCGCCGCCATTTCGCATAATGGTTTATCCACTGAAACGTCAAAGTTCTCGACTACGCAACCAACTTCTCGTGGAAGGACGCCACCATGCCCATCTTCAAAGACAATTCCGAAACGATTGGACGCACGCCGCTGGTTCGCATCAATCGGCTCACTGAAGGACTCAAGGCAACGGTGCTCGCCAAGATCGAGGGACGCAATCCCGCCTACAGCGTGAAGTGCCGCATCGGCGCCTCGATGATCTGGGACGCCGAGAAGTCCGGCAAGTTGAAGCAAGGCATGCATGTCGTCGAGCCGACGAGCGGCAACACGGGTATTGCCCTCGCCTTCGTCTGCGCTTCACGGGGATACCCTTTGACGCTCACGATGCCCGACACAATGTCGATCGAACGTCGGCTCATGCTGCGAGCCTTCGGTGCGGAACTCGTCCTCACTCCTGGCGCCGACGGCATGAAGGGTGCCATTCAGGCCGCCGAGGAACTCTCGAAGAAGTCCGGCTATTTCATGCCGCAGCAGTTCAAGAACCCCGCGAACCCGGCCATTCACTTCAAGACGACCGGCCCGGAAATCTGGGAAGACACTGACGGGAACGTCGACATTCTGGTTTCGGGCGTCGGCACCGGGGGCACGATCACGGGCGTCTCGCGCTACTTCGAGCAGGAAAAGAAGAAGCCGCTGCATTCGATCGCCGTCGAACCGGTCAACAGTCCGGTGATCTCTGGCGGCAGTCCGGGTAAGCACAAGATTCAGGGGATCGGTGCGGGGTTCATTCCCGATACGCTCGATCGCAGCATCGTGGACGAAGTGATTCAGGTGACCGATGAAGAATCGTTCGCCATGGCCTCCCGGATCGCCATCGAGGAAGGCATCACCTGCGGCATCAGTTGTGGAGCCGCGATGGCCGCCGCCTTGAAGGTCGCTGGCCGCCCCGAGAGCGAAGGCAAAACGATCGTGGTCATCCTCCCCGACTCCGGCGAACGCTATCTGTCGACAGCGATGTTCGATGGAATCAGGAACTGACCGAGCGAGTGACTTATCGCGTCAGGCCGATGTAGAAGCTGAAGATGCGGCGGTTGTCTTCGGGCTCATCGATGATGGGGAACGCGAAGTCGAACGCCAGCGGGGCCGGCCCCATCGCCGGAATCGTCAGGCGGACGCCGAAACCGGCCGTCGCTCGAAAATGCGAGAACGACGCATCTTCCTCGACGGTACCGAAGTCCGAGAACACGACGGCTCGCACCGCGTCGCCCGCGGTGACGGGCAACATGTATTCCGCCGTGCCCAGGAACTGGAAGTTGCCGCCCACGCGGACGCCCATCTCACGCGGCGTCACTCCGCGAAACGCGAAACCGCGAAACGAGGAATAACCGCCGGCATAGAAGCGTTCGAAGATCGGCGTGCCGTTGCCCGCCCAGCCGACCTGACCGCGCAGATTGAAGGTGTGCTTGCCGAAGCCGTCGGGCCGCTCGAAGACCGTCCAGTACTGGCTGCCGGTGACCTCGAACTTCGGAAAATCGAACTCGCCGAAGGCCTGCTCGTACGACGCCTCGAACAATGTTCCCTGAGACGGGATGTAGGCCGAGTTGCGGCTGTCGTATGACATCGTGATCTGTCCCGTCGACAGGAAGTTGTCCCCTTCGACATCCTCGAGGTCAGCCGGCGCGACCGCGGGAGTGTTACGAATGTCGACATTCTCCAATCGTACCGAACCATTGATCGACCAGTAACGGTTGAGCAACCGGCCGACGCTCACGCGCCCTCCGAGCCGGTCTTCGGTCCAGTCGTTGTAGAAGCGATTAAAGTAGAATCCGCTCACGCCGAGGCTGTAGTCGGTGTACATGAAGAACGGATCGGTCCAGCTTACGAGATAACGGCTGACCTGATCGCCCGGCACCGCCTCGATGCGAAAGCTCTGACCATTGCCGCGAAACGCTCGGCCTTCGATGACATCGGCCCAGCTCGACGGCGGGCGCAGAATGTCGAAGTTGTCCTCCTGAAAGATCAACGAGCCGACGACGCCCGCGTCGCTATTGACGCCGACGCCGAACATGAGCCTTCCGGTGCGTCCCTCGGTTACATCGATGTCCACGTCGACGAAACCTGGCTCGTAGACGCCGCGCATCGCGTCCCCGTAGGGATCACCCTGCGGTGAGTTGTTGTAGATCGGGTTCTGCGGAATCGGTTGCCCGTATTGATCGATGCTCTGCGAGCGATAGATCGGCGACTGACCGCGAACGATGAACTCGTCGTCCTCGGGAGCATTGATGATCGTCGCCGGGTCGATCACGTACCAGTCTGCCGCTGAAGTCGAGACGTTTGCCGATTGCGGGCCGTAGACTTGCGCCGGCGGCATCGTCGATTGCACTCGTGTCGTTGCCGGCAGCGCGGGAACAGCCGGCGCCTGGGGAATTGCTTGCGGACGAAGTTGCGTTTGCGCCTGAGGCGACGTTTGCGGCGAAGCGCTTTCGTACCTGACTGGCGTCAGGCTGTGACCATACGAAGCCGAGTGGTTCGCCTGAATTGCCTGATCGATCACCGGATCACCGGCGGGTTGCGAGTACCGTGACAACGGATCCTCGAAGATCGACATCCCCGTCTCGCGCCACAACCGGCCGCTGCGATCGAGACCGTTGGGCACTCCACCGGATAGCTCACTGCTTTGTCCCAATGCAAAAGGCTGACCCGGCAGATAGTCGGCGCCTTCGACGGGCTGCACATCGAACGACGGTGACTCAGCAGGATCCCACAGCGGGCTGCCGAGCACGCGGGCCTTGGCCATCAACAGGTCGCTCGATGTCGCGAGGTAGCCGGGCTTGATGAACGGATTGATCTGATTCCGCACGACGTATTCCCGCGAGTGCGGATAGTCGCCCCGAATGTGTACGTTGATTTGCCCGAAGTAGTAAGGGCGGTCTTCGTTGATCTGATATTCCAGATCGATGAATCCCGACTCTTCGAGGAACCTTGGCACCGGTTGCACGGTCGCAAACAATCTGCCGAGTTCTCCGTACTGCTCCTTCATGGCACCCACGTCGGTCCGCATGTTACGGGAGCTGTAGAAGTCGCCGGGATTGAGTTCGGGTTCGGGCAACAGTTCCTGCCGGCCGAGCACTTCGTTCCCGATGATCGCAATGTTGCGGACGCGATAACGCTGCCCTTCGTTGACGTGAAAGACCACCGACACCCATGCCCGATCGTCCGACACGAGTTCCTCGGCGACCACTTCGACATCCATGAACCCCAGGCCCTGGTAGTACAGGGTGATGGCGCGCGCGTCCGCCTCGACCGATGAGGGATCGTAGTCGCCGCCGATGAGCCAGAGGATCACCGACTTCGACGCGATCTTCGTCTTCAAGATCGAGTCGCTGACGAACTCGTTGCCTTCGAAGCTGACCCACCACAAGCGCACCTTGGGGCCTTCGGTGATGCGAATGTGCACGTCGCGATCGTCGGGGCTGCCCCCCTTGATGAGTTCGACCTCGACGTGTCGATACCCCTTGTCCATATAGAGCTGGCGAATGCGCTCGACCGCCCGGCGATTGAGCATGGGGTCGAAACCGTGCCCGGTGATCAGGCCGGTATGGGCCTCGAGTTCGCGATCACTTAGTTTTTCATTTCCTTCGAATTCGACGGTCCGCAAAGCCGGAGCTTCGATGACTTGATACGTCACCACAGGTCCGTCGGCCGACTGGCTCACAGAATGATTCACGCTGAGAAACCAGTTCGTTCCCAGCAGGGCCGCGACATCCTCTTGAATCTGCAGATAGGACAACGGCCTGCCGGTCTGAGTCCGCAGATAACGCCGAATCGCATATTCAGGAATGGTCGTCTCGCCGTCGACGCGAATAGCCGCCACGTCTTGCGAGAGGCCCTGGTCGGTGGCGTCGATCGCCATTCCGCCCAGACTTCCCAGGCTCACTGGGCGCGCGGGCAACACGCAACGATCGTTGGGATTTACACTTCGTGGAGACGTTTGCGCGCCGGCACTGTCGAGAGCGGTCAATGAAATGATCACACCCAGACAGACCGCTGCGAGCAGCGGGTTACGTCGCCACGCACCTCTGGCGCTGCCCGCGAATGGACGGGGACAAGCGGCTCGACACGGCAACCATCTCAGGCAGACCGGCATGGAGACGTCGTGAAACGGCGAACCGAGAACCTGCAACGAACATCCGCAAACCCGGCGGACCCGCTGCAAGCGAAGGGTGGGAAACAGACTGGAAGTGGGGGAAACAAACCCTGCCAAATTCAGAAGTTAAGGCAGGGCCGATCCATGAAATGAGGTGAGACCCTTGGATCAAAGGGCCGGAACACTAGCCCATCGCGACAGATGCGGCAAGAGGAATCCGTGGAACCGGCGCAGTTGGCAGTAGCACAATGTGCTTGCGGGTCGATCGTCTACAAGATTGACGCGGCAACTCACACGACTAACCTCCAACGACCTGTTCATTCTTCGATTCGCTTCACTCATCACTGCATCACGTTCAGTTTCACCCATGCCCGATCCTGCAGCAGTGCCCGAGACTGTCACTCCGCAAGATGTGCGGCGGGTCGTGCTCGCCAGCTTTGTCGGCACGATGATCGAGTGGTACGACTTCTTCCTCTACGGCACCGCGGCGGCGCTCGTTTTCAACAAGCTGTTCTTCCCGTCGGAAAGCGAATACTTGTCGCTGATGGCGAGTTATGGTTCCTACGCCATCGGCTTCTTGGCGCGGCCGCTGGGTGGCGTCGTTTTCGGTCACTACGGCGACCGCATCGGCCGCAAGGCGATGCTCGTCACCACGCTGATGATGATGGGCGTGGCCACCTGCTTGATCGGCCTGCTGCCGACGTATGACTCCATCGGCGTTGCGGCGCCAATCCTGCTCATCCTTTTAAGGCTCGTGCAGGGCTTCGGCGTCGGCGGCGAATGGGGCGGCGCAGTGCTGATGGCGGTCGAGCATGGCCACGCCAGCCGTCGGGGACTACTGGGGAGTCTCGTGCAGATGGGCGTGCCTGCAGGTCTATTGTTGGCGGCCGGCGTCTTCGCGATTTTCGCGAACCTCGACGAAGCGCAATTCCTGAGTTGGGGCTGGCGAGTGCCCTTTCTGCTGGGCGTCGTACTGCTCGGGATCGGGATGTTCATCCGCGTGCGGGTGATGGAGAGTCCCTTGTTCGCGAACGTGCAACAGAAGCGCGAAGTCAGTGAAGTGCCGATCCTGGAGGTGTTGCGTCGCTATCCCGGAAACATCGCATTATCAATGGGCGCGCGCCTGGCCGAGAACTCATGCTTTTACATCTTCAGCGTATTCGTGTTGTCGTACGCGACCGAGCAGCTTTCGTTACAAAAGACCGACGTACTCATCGGCGTGTGGCTTGCGTCGGCAGTGCAGATGATCGCAATCCCCGCCTTCGGTGTATTGTCGGACCGAGTCGGCCGCCGACCTGTCTATCTCTGTGGAGCGTGGTTCCTGGCTTTCTTTGCGTTTCCGTTCTTCTGGCTTGTCGAAACCAAGCAAGTCGAACTCGTCTGGCTGGCGATCATCCTCGGCATGGTGGGACACGCGGCGATGTACGGGCCGCAGGCGGCGTTCTTCTCGGAATTGTTCGGAACCAACGTCCGTTACAGCGGAGCATCAATCGGTTATCAACTCGCTTCCCCATTCGCTGGCGGAATGGCCCCGCTCATCGCCACCGCCCTGCTGGAATGGTCGGGCGACAGGTCATGGCCCGTTGCCGTTTACCTGATCGCGATGGCCGTCATCACGCTGATCTCGGTCTACCTGGCGGCGGAAACATTTCAGCAAGGTCTCGAAGACGACACCCAACGCGAGGCATGACGCAGTCCGTCGAGGATTACCCGGTTCACCGGTATCTTGGGTCGGTGACCGGAATTCGCCACAAAGATTCAGGCTGAAAGCGAACTTCCCGTCCCCACAAAGCGTGACCCATCGGACTCTGCGGCTCGTTAAAGCTGGTGACAAATCAGCAATAGCCGGCACTGGAGGGCCAGAAATGACAATTCAATTGCCTGACGAAGACCAACTGAGAACGGAATGGGACGACGACATCACCGCAAACCGTGAGCCGCCCCCGATGACGGCTCGCATGCGCCGAGGCATCATGCTGTCCGCCGCGGGGCTGGTGATGCTCGGAGCCCTGGTGCTGTTCGCGGCCGAATCCCTGGTTGCGCCCGGCGGCTGGTCACTCCCCGCGTGGTTGTGGCCGATACCGCTCGTGTTGGGCATCGCGCTCATGGGGCTAGGTTTCGGCGTGATGGTCGACGAAGGGGCCAGAATCAATCGCGAGGATTCGGAGGCCGACGGGGCCTTTGGAGAAACCGATGATGTGGACAGGCCCGATGACAACTCGCCGGATAACGCAGAGAACCGGGAATGATCTGTCACCAATCAGGGCGGGCTGAATACAATTCGCCAGGTTGGCAGGAGCCTGTTATCCATCGACGACCGGATCGCCCTCTCCCATGACTCGCAGTATCGATCGAGACCTGAAACGCTTCGACGAGATCGTTCGCGGACGCATCCGCAAGGATCTCAAGAAGTACATCAATCAGGGGGAGATGCTCGGCCGCAAGGGACGTGAAACGGTCTCGATTCCGGTCTCCAACATCGACATTCCGCACTTTCGTCACGGCAAGAAGGGTTCGGGCGGGGCCAGCCAGGGGGACGGTGATGTCGGCCAGCCGATCGGGAAAGGCAAGGACGACAGTCCCGGACAGGGTCAGGCCGGCAGCGAACCCGGCGCGCACATTCGCGAAGTCGAAGTGTCGCTTGATGAGCTGGCCGAAATGCTCGGCGACGAACTCGAGCTGCCCAACATCGTCCCCAAGGGAAAGGACGTCCTGAAATCGAAGAAGGACAAGTACAACACGATCAGCCGCGTGGGGCCCGATTCACTGCGTCACTTCAAGCGGACGTACAAGGAAGCCCTCAAGCGGCAGATCGCCAGCGGGCAGTACAACCCGGCGCAACCGATGATCATCCCGACTGCCGAGGATGAGCGCTACCGCAGTTGGAAGACGGTCGAGCAGCCCGAGGCGAACGCGGCCGTGCTGTACATCATGGACGTATCGGGA
The DNA here is from genome assembly GCA_031402175.1 of Planctomycetaceae bacterium. Taxonomy (GTDB): domain Bacteria; phylum Planctomycetota; class Planctomycetia; order Planctomycetales; family Planctomycetaceae; genus JANNSB01. The sequence continues at coordinate 1,091 of JANNSB010000385.1, read as the reverse complement.
TCGATGACCGACGACCAGAAAGACATCGTGCGGGTCGAGTCGTTCTGGATCGACACCTGGCTCCGCAGCCAGTACGTCGGCTTCGAGCGCCGCTACATCGTGCATGATGCCGTCGCGCACGAGGTCGATGAAGACACGTTCTATCGGGTTCGCGAATCGGGCGGCACGCGGATCTCGTCGGCCTACAAGAAGGCCAAGACGATCATCGATCGCGACTTCCCCGTCAGCGAGTGGAACATCTACTTCTTTCAGTTCTCCGACGGCGACAACTGGGGCGAGGACAACCGCGACTGCCTGACGTTCCTCAAGGAACAGCTCCTCGCCGTCGCCAACCTCTTCTGCTACGGCCAGGTCGAAAGCCCCTACGGCTCCGGCGACTTCATCAAGGAACTCCGCCGGATCGTGAAGGACAACGAGAATCTCGTGCTCAGCGAGATCGCCGGCAAGGAAGCGATCTACGACTCAATCCGTACGTTCCTCGGCAAGGGGAAATGATCGGCGGCAACGGAAGATGAGCGGCGGGGTCTTTCGGTTTCGCCCTGCCGTCCGGCGATGCCCCGAAGGGGCGGGGACAACATAGCCGAGGGCGTCCAACGCGAGAATGGGAGCGACTCCGAAGAGTATCGGGCTGCGGTCGCCAGGGTGAGCGCATGTGTTGACCTGATGCCGCTTCGATTGGCGAAGAGAATGGGGCGTTGGAGCGGGCGAAGCGCGAGCGGCCCGGTCGCCCATAGTCTCACAGGGCTATTTTGCCGCCGGGGCGGACGGAGTGTCGTGTCTTGGCTTTCCTGGTGTCACGACACCAATTACCATTAGCCGCTGTCGGATCTCTCGCCTCTCACCTTGAGGACTCGTCATGCGGACCACTACGGCTTTGCTCTTTGCGGTTGTCGTCGTCGGCCTTGGTTCTTCGGCGCAAGCTTCGATGATTACTCCTGGCCTTTATGGTTGGACTCGCAACAGTGTCAACGGCAGGATCGATTTTGTCAGCATCAGCGAGTTAAATGGGAGTGCCACATACCTGTTCGACATGCTGATACCGAATGGATATGACGCACACGACCTGACCTATGATCCGACCAACGGCAACT
>JANNSB010000384.1:0-3919 GCA_031402175.1 Planctomycetaceae bacterium | reverse complement strand
TGGTCGATCCGTCGCGGCACTATCTGGAGCTGCGCGGCTACAACGAACGGGTGCGAATGACGCCCATCGTGCCCGATGAAACCGCGGCTTCTTCTGAATAACTCGTTTGTCATTCCCCTGGCAGGTGCTTTATGACGCGCTGGCAATTGGAATCGCTGCCTCAGGCGCTGCGTGCGCAGCTGCAAACGCTGGAACGCCGGCTGAGAAGCCTGTCCTTGATGAAAGGCACCGGCAAGGGACTGCTCGCCGTCTCACTCGTGCTGGCCGTCTGCCTCGCGCTCGACTGGGTGTTCGGACTGGGAAGCACGATCCGGGTGATACTGCTGAGTACCACGGCCCTCACGATCCTGTATGCCGTCGTGCGTTACCTCGTGTGGCCGCTGTGCTCGCGCACGACCCCAGTGGAAATGGCGGCCATCGTCGAGACCGTGCACCCCGGACTGAACGAACGTCTCTCCTCCACCGTGGAATTGCTCGATCCCGAAGTGCCCGAACTCCATAAGGGATCGGCGTTGATGCGGGACAAACTTCAGGCCCAGACAGAGCATCAGGTTCGCAAAGTCGATATCCGCCGATCGGTTCGCGCGGGATCCGCGCGCCGCTGGGTCATTGTCGGCATGGCGGCTCTCATTCTGCTGCTCTCGCCCTTCAGCTTCGCACGCGACGGCTACACCCTCCTCTGGGCCCGGCTCATCAACCCCTGGGGGAACTACGATCAGGCCGCCAATCTGTTCTTCGAGGTCCAGCCCGGGGACACGGTGATTCCGCGCGGCAGCGACGTGCTGATCTCCGCCCGGCCCGAGTTCCGCTTTGGCGAGGAAGAACTGCCGCAGAATGTGTCCCTGCAGTGGATCACCGAGTCGGGCCGGTTGACGATCCGCAGAATGCAGTTCGTCGAGGCCAAGAGAGCCTATGAAGTGCTGATCCCGTCGGTGCTGCAAAGCCTGACCTACCGCGTGATCGCCGATTCGTATCAGACGCGCGACTACGCGATTATGGCCGTCGATCCACCCGTCGTCGAAAGCGTCGGTCTGCGGATCATCCCTCCCTCTTACACAGGCCGGCCGGAACAAACCGTCGACGGTGCGACCGGCATGATCGACGTCTTCGAGCGCAGCGATGTCCATCTGACCGTCCACTTCAACAAGCCCGCCGACACCGCAGAGCTGGTCTGGCATCGCACTCGCGTGGCACCGGGAACGGCCGACGAAGCCGTTACCGCCGATGAGCCGGCCGAGGTCGAAACGATCGAAGTCACCGAAACAGAGCCGCTCGCTCTTGCTGACGATCGCTTAACGGCTTCCATCCGCTTCTGGGCCGAAGAGAGTGGTCGGTTCGAGGTGCGTTTTATCGATCAGGATGGACTCACGAGCCAGGACCAGGCGTATCGCCATCTGCGGGTCATTCCCGATTTGCCTCCCGAGATTCGCTTCGAGCAAGAGCGTCGTCCGTCGAGCTTTCGCGCCGGCGACGTGCTCTCCGCGCCGGCCATCGCCACCGACGACGTCGGGTTGGGGCTGGTCGAACTCGTGATCGATATCGAAACTGCCGCCGGCGACCCGCGTCCGTTGCCCCGTATGCGTGCCGACGAGGCGAAACTCGGCGGTCCACTGGTGCACGAGCCGTTTCGAGTCGACTTCTCGCGGGTGGATCTGACGGACGCCATTGCGGTCGTCATTCGCGCCCACGCCGCCGATGAGCGCGGCGTCCCTGGGCCGCAGGAAGCCTGGACCGACGAATGGCGTTTGACGATCGATGACGCCGCCCCTCCGCAGGCGAGTGAAGAAGTCGCCGAACGGCAGCAGTCCTGGCGCGAGATACTCGAAGAGGTTCGCCGTGATGTCGAACTCGCCCGCGAAGACAGCGAGATTCTAGGCCGCGAAGCGGGAGACGACGCCCGCCAGCAAGTCGACTTCCGCCGCGATGCCGACCTCCGCCGGCTGGTCGAGATCGAGACCGACGATGTCGTTCGCCTGGAACAGGTCGCCGCCGACATGGCGAGTCATCCGCTCTACGCGAACCTCACGGTCGAAGCCCGCGACATCGCCCGCGATCCGCTGATGACCGCACTGCGCGAGACTCAAGCCGCCCTCGACGCGATCACAGCCGAGAAATCGGGTCATCTCGCGACCGCGCACACCGAACTCAGCGAAGCCTACGATCGCCTTACCGCGCTCATCGCCGATCTCGAGGAAATCGCCGATCTCGAACAGCGCCTGGCCGAGATCGACCGTCTGGCTCAGCGTGCCGAACAGTTGTCCGAGGATTTCGAGGAATACCAGGAGCAGCGCGAAGAACTTGCCGCCTTGCCGGAAGACGCGCTCGATCGTCAGCCGCTGGAAGAGGAACTCGCGGCCGATCATCAGCACATGCTGGAGCAACAGTCGGATCTGTCGAGCGATCTCGATGAACTGCTCACCGAAGCTCCCGAACTGCTCGATGCCGCCCGCGCGTTTCAAAGAGATCGACTGGAAGAGTTCGCCGAACAGGCTCGCCAACTCGCCGAACAGGAAGACCTGCTGGCTGAGGCGCTGCATGAGGAAGCTCTGAACTCGGCCGACGCGATGAACCCGTTCGCACAGCGGCAGCAGGAGATCATTGACGAGGCGCAGGAGATCGCCGCGCTCACCGAGCAGAATCAGGCCGAGACGCCTGTCGATCCGCTCGACCTCGATGAATTGCACGAAGCCCTCGCGGCGCTCGAGGCTGGCAACCTCGCGCAGGCTGTCACTGAGCAAGAAGAAGCTGCGGATGAACTCGATGCACTCGCCGAGGCGTTGCGCCAGAACGAATCTTTGCCGGACGACCCGCAGGCGGCCGCTCAGGAACTGGCGGCCCGCGAGGGGGAACTGCGTCAGGAGATGGCCCAGCTTCGGCAGGAGATCGCCGCCAATCCGTTGCAGGATGGACAACAGCAGCCCGAGCCCACTGTCGAACAGCAGGAGACGCTCGAAGAACTCGCCGCCGAGCAAGCCGCGATTCTAGCGGCTGCCGCGCAGCTTGACGTGCCTCAGAATGCCGACAACCAGCAGCAGAACGCGGTCGATCGCGCAGCCGACACCGTCGAACGACTGGTGGCTGAGGAAGTTCAGCGGGCCGAGGAGTCCGCGCAGCAGACTCAGGACGCTTTGCAACAACTCGCCCAGCAGATCGGCACCGAAGCCGAGCGCACCGAACGGGCCGCGAATCAAGTCGACAACCTGCGCAATCAGCAGCGCGGCCTCGCCGATGAACTGCAAAACATCAATCAGCAGATGGCTGATGGCAACCCGCAGCCCGTCACTCCCGAACGCCTCGAACAGATCGAAGACTGGCAGCAGCAGATCGCCCGTCAGGTCGTTGAAATGGATGCCCCCGGCGTCGAACTCGAGCAGCGCGAAGCCGTGCAGGAATTGGCTCAGGCCCTCGCCGAACTGCAACAGGACAATCTCGCCGAGGCCGCTGACGATGCCCGCGAGGCGGAACAGGCCTTGGCGGACTTGCGTCACGAACTGCGGGACGAGCTGATTGCCGAAGAAGTCGTCGCCGAGATCGCGGCCGAAGAAGCCGCGCTCATGGAGCAGGCCGAACAGGCGATCGAAGCCGGCAATGCCGATCAACTGCGTCAACTCGCCAATCAGCAGCGGGAGATCGCGAACGAGATCGCCCAGGTCGATGCCCCCGTGGCCCGCGACATTCAGCCGCACGTTCAGCAGGCTCTGCACGAAACCGCGAATGCACTGCAGCAGGCGGCAGATCAGATGGACAATCCCGCCCGAGAGGAAAGTGCCGAGCAGGCGCTGGACGATGCCGCTCATGAGATCGCCCGCATCGCAGAGCGACTGAATCCCGAAGAGGCAGTTGCCGGCGACCAGCTGCCGCAGCCCGAACAGTCCGCGCCTGGTGAACAGGCCGCTGAACTGGCGCAGGCACAGGCCGA
>JANNSB010000383.1:0-5165 GCA_031402175.1 Planctomycetaceae bacterium | reverse complement strand
GGATCTTGCGCAGCATCTGACGCACGATGATTTCGATGTGCTTGTCGTTGATGGTCACGCCTTGCAGGCGATAAACCTCTTGACCCACGAGGTCGGTTCGCACGAGATGAAACGTCACATGCGTTTCCTGCTGCACCAGGTAGAGGTTCGTGTTCGAGATCTCCGCCGTCCCGCTGCTGCGAAGACCTGAGCCGCGAACGGTCTGCACTTCGAACGTCATGCCGTCGGGGGCGAGGCTGCCCTCGAAGTGCTTGACGAGGTTGCGGTCCTCGGCATCGTAAAACCTCCCGGTGATTGCCCGCGTCTCGGGATCGAACGACTCGACGTGCAGGATCGTGTCTCCCAGGAAGTCGCCGAATCGCCACACGGTCTGGCACATCATTCCCGAGGCAAGCATTCGTTCCAGACGTTCCGGCACCAGGGCCGTCTCTTCGAACGGCAGGTCGGGCAGTTCATCGCCCTGCACCGGAACTCCCAGGAACTCGACCGGTGTCTTGATCGTCGATTGCGATTCGAATGCGATGCTCACCGAAGCAAACGTCGTGTCTTCGATCGGCAGGCGGGGTGGCTCCAGTTGAAACCACATCACCTGACCGCGCGGCAGCTCAATGCGTTCCTGAACGAACGGCCCCTCCATGATCGCCAGTCCCGTCTGCTGCATGCTCGGTCCTCCGACGACCACACATTGACCCGGTGCAAAGATGATCGTGGCGTCTTTCTCGTTGGAGCCGCAGTAGACGGTCAGCCGAAATCCGCGCCCGGTGCGGTAGCATTCGGTCGCGCGAAAGATCACGCCGTCGACGACACATTCGGTCACTCCGCCGACGAGTGGGAGAGGCAACACCACCGGCGGGAGCGGCGCCAGCGGTTCCGGCTCTGGCTGCGGTTCCGGGACGGTCGTCACGGCAGCCGGTTCTTCGTCGGCTTCATCGTCGTTGCGCGATGGGAGGTCGATTCGCCCGCGATCGGAGATCTCCGCGTCGTCGGTGGTCGTGAACGAATCGAGTTTCTCGCAGCCGGCCAATGCGAAAAAAAGCATGAATGCCGCCGCCGCGAGCGCAGGCCCGTGGACGCGAGTGCAGAGATTCTTCATGGTTCAAAACCGCCAGGAGTTGAGAGATGCCAAGGCCGACCACAGCATCGCAACTCCCGCGCAGAGGCGGTTAAGGAAATGCGAAGAAATGAGGAAAGGGGCGCAACCCGACGATCTCGCGCGGAAGTACCCTGTACAACTCGACGGAACCCGGCGGCAGAAGCGGATACCCATACCGCGGGTGTATCACCGACTGACTCTTCGGCGATCGTTAGAACCGCGGACCACCGAGAGTGGGGCCACTCAACGGCTGAGGCGCGCCCGATTGCGTGGAAGAAGCCGGCGCGATCGGTGCCGCGGAATTCGTCGTCGGCAAGGGCCTTGGCTCTGACGCAGGCGATGCAGGTTGTTCCGTCACGGGAAAGAGTTGCGGCTCATTCGCGGGCAGTGGCACCGGGACGGCTTGCGGTTGAGTCGCGCCCGACGACTGTGGTTCTGCGGCAGCTTCGTCCTCGAACAGGCTGGGCACATCGAGCGGGTCGTCCATCTGCCGCGACTGCGACGCCTCGCGAACGGGCGGGATTGTCAACTGCGTGCTGATGGGCGTCGTGGTCGGCACTGCGGACGTGTCCTGCGTGTCGGTGTTCGTGTCGTCCTGCTCTTCGACAGGACTCTCCGTGACTTCGCTCGTCTCTGGCGCGGTCTCGTCCACATTGTTCGATTCTGCATCCGCGATGATCGGCGCGACGGCGATCAGTTCGACATCGAAGACAAGCGTCGCATCGGGGGGAATCACGTCACCCACGCCGGCCTCTCCATAGGCCAACTGCGGCGGCACGATCAGCCGGCGTCGACCGCCGACCTGCATGCCGCGAATGCCTTCACGCCAGCCGAGAATCACGCGGTCGATCGGCACCGTGACCGGCTCACCGCGCTGGTAACTGTCGTCGAAGACCGCGCCCGTAAGAAGCTGGCCGATATAATGCACGGTCACTGCGTTTCCGCCTTCGGCGAAATCGCCGGTTCCCTCGGCAATGTCGACGATCCGGAGGCCCGATTCGGTTTCGCGCGTCATGTCGCGAATCTTCAATCCGCGAAACTCAACGACGGTGTCATAGCTCTGCAGGGCGATGTGACCCAGCGGGGCGCGTGATGCGAGTCGCTGTCCAGACGCCGAGCCGTTGAGTGAATCGATGACGACATCGTTCACCAGCAGGTCGTTGATTCGCACCTGAATGTGCCGGCCCTGACAACTGATTTCGATCGCGTTCCACTCTCCGGCGGGATGCGGAATTGCGGGTGCACTCGCGGCCGACAGGTAATAGAGGCTGCCCGTCCGCTGAATATCGAGTACATCGGCGTACTTCTCGGCGACTTCATCCAACAGTTGAATCTCAATGCCCGCTACTGAGGGATTCCCCGCACCCGGGAACCGAACGGCGATGCCGGTATTGGCTCCGGTGGAGAGTCGATACTCGCCGCGGAACACGAAGTCGCTGTAGGGAGAAACCGTTTGCAGCCAGCCCCCTCCCGCGCCATTGCAGCGCAGCACTCCGTCGTTGATCTCCCAGGCTTCGATCTTGCCTTCGACGACTTCCCAACCCGTGAGTGAGGCATCATCGGCTATCAGGGAAGTGAAACCATCGTCTACGGGCGCCAGAATAAGGGGCACGCCACCGACATTCGTATCCGCGGCCCCTGAACTTGGCGGCAGCGGTTGAGTCAAGTGCGCATCGTCTTCCGCAATTGCCGGTGTGCCCGATTCGTTCGCGGGATCGGTATCGCTTTCGAGGGATGGCTCTGTGGTCTCGGTGACAGGCTCGGCATCGTTTGTCGATTCGACGGCTTCCGCTTCACTCGCGGCAGCAGCCTGGGCCTGCGACCGGCTGATGGCAGAGAGCGTCAACGGCGGAACAAAGACCGGCGGCGAGGCTCCGTCGAGCGCATCAGCATCGGCTGCAGCATTCTGATCGAGCAGCGCCGGGGATCCGCACTCATCTCCCGAAAGGGCGGACGGCGAGCCACATTCGTCGCCAAGCGGCATGGGGACAGATTCGCCCAGCGAGTCGCTTTCCGACAGCGCGGTCGAGTTCGCTGAGTCGCTGTCCTGGAGGGAGATTTCGTCTGAGGAGTTCTGAGAACAGCCCGCGACCGCCAGGGTCAGGCAGAGTAGGCACCAGGAATGCTTGACCACCATATTTCTCCGTAAATCAAACTCGAATCGTCGACGTGAAATGGGAGAGGTGACTGCGCCCGCCGAACGAGACGGCAGCGCGAGCGGCAGGTGTGGCCGATTCCCCCAGTTCCCCCTTGGATCGTGGGGCAGGCGCGGGCACCCCATACCCTCCCCACGATCGACATCTTCCTAATCATCGGCAGCACCGCCTCGCTTGCTCCGCAGGAAACGCAGGGAAGGTTCGGGATTGAGGATCGGGATTTGTGAAGAGTGATCGGAGAGTACGGATTCCCCGCATTCCGACGCATTGAACCCCTTGTGTTTTGTACACATGTACACTACAACAAGTCCATCAATTCCAATGACCCAATTCGATGTCCCTGCTGCAATCGCCTGCATGTCGAATCGAACTCGCCTGCGACGAGCTGGTCGCCGATCTGCTGGCCGATCTCAGGCTGATGCCGATCAACGTCGACGCCTTCGCAGTGGCGGCCGGACTGGGAATCGACATCGCGATGGATGCCCGTCAGGCGGGACGCGCGCGGATCAAACGGATTGCCGGACGCCCGACGGTGATGCTGCGTCCCGAAGAGCGCCCCGAACGAACGCAGTGGGCACTCGCTCACGAGATCGGCGAGGCCCTTGCGCCCCGCATCGCGGCCAGCCTTGTGGATGAACCGGATGTCCTGCCGCTGCTGCGCGAGCAATGGGCCAATCTGTTTGCGGCACGACTGCTGCTCCCGCGCGATGGCTTTCTGCCCGAAGTCGAACGGCTCGATGGCGACGTCATTCTGCTGAAAGGTGTCTTTCCGCACGTCAGCCACGAGCAACTGTTGTGGGGGCTGCTTCGGCTGGATGTGCCGACGGTGGCCACCGTGTTCGATCAGGGCCGGCTCACCCGCAGACAGGGCAACACCGGCGGCTGCGTGCCGCTGACGAGTTGGGAGCGCGAGTTTTGGTGGGTAGTCCACGAGACGGGACGCTCCTTCGAAGAAACGCAAGCCGACTATCGCCTGCAGGGCTGGGCGATTCACGAAGATCAGTGGCAACGTGAACTGCTGAGAGTGACGTTGACGAGTCGAGAATGCGGGAATGAAGAAAACGAAACAGCCCCCGGTCATTGACCGGGGGCTAAGTGCGAATCTCAAGATTCTGCGTCCTTTTACTCGTAGAGATAATACCGCAGCGTGAGCGCGATGTTGTGCGACTCGCGATCGGCCTTGAACTTTCCCGCGGGAAAGCCGCCGACAATAGAGGTCTGAGCCGTTTCGAGTTCGCCAAGATCGACGTAGCGGTAGCCGAAATCGATTTCCGTATTGTCGTTGACGTTGACTAAAACACCCGTGCCGAACTGCCAGGCAAAGTCCTGATCCGACGACGATCCGGCGACAATGGTGTCGTTGGTCGAAAGTGCTCCGCCCGCCACGCCGGCGCCGCCGCCCAGGTACCAGGCGAGGTAGTCGTTGGCATACAAGTCGGCCCAGAAGTTGCCCATTACCGACCAGTTGCTGTCGATGTTGGTGTTGTAGAAGAACGTGGCCGGTCCGGGCGGGCCGGGAAAGCTGCCCGTCCGCAGGTCTTCCTGGTCATCGTACCACATGCCTTCGATTTCCCCGCGGGTGCGGAAGTTGCCGTGGTCTTGCGAAATGCCGAGCGCGCCGCCCAACGCATAGGTGTCGTCGACATCCTCGCCGAAGTTCTTGAACCCGCCCTGCGTGTTGAACCCGCCGGAATCCATCTCAATGGACGCCCCCTGCACCGTTCCCGACACGTAGGGGATCCAGGGATTGTCAGAGTCTTCGAACCATTGGGCCTGGGTGGTCGAGGCCGATAGCGCGATGAGCCACAGCGAGGCAGATGCCGCCCACGTTATACGAGGCATGAAATCCCTCCTTGAGATGTTTCGGGCGCATCGCTGCGCACCAATGTGAGTGTCTGTTACCGACATCGACGCCC
>JANNSB010000382.1:0-20154 GCA_031402175.1 Planctomycetaceae bacterium | reverse complement strand
TCTCGATCGCGAGGCAAACTCTTCTACCGCCTCGCCCAGCAGGCGGTCACAGTCGATCCGGTCCCCATCGGAAAACTCCGACAACCACAACATCCGGGGGGCGGTTGAGTCAAGTGCATACCTCTATTATGGATTTGGAATTGGTGATCGTCGGAGTGGCGACTTCTGCAAACCGCCAAATATCAAATCCCCATTTTCAATCACAAATCGAATCCCATGAGTTAAGCTGTCGCCGTAGCCTCCATCCCTCCGTCTCCCGCCCCCAACGCATGCCCGCCTTCGATCCCTACCACAAGTGGCTCGGCATTCCCACTGCGGAGCAGCCACCAAGTCATTATCGGTTGTTGGGAATCTCACCTAGCGAGACCGACGACGACGTGATTGCTGCCGCAGCCGACCAGCGGATGGACTACCTCCACTCGTTCTCCCAGGGAGACCGCGGCCCGGACGCTCGGAGACTGATGGACGAGATTGCCCGCGCTTCCATGTGTCTGCTCGATCCCAAGCGGCGCGCAGCATACGAGGCCACGCTGCGATCGCGGACGCTACCGCCAACTCATTCGCAACCGGTGCCTCAGTCGCTGTTCAACTCGGCTCCGAAGGCGATCTTCTCGGAGTCCGCCGAGAATCTCGTCGTCGACGAAGCCGATGCCGCGTACAAACCGAAGAGGAAGAACCGCGGCGGCCTCTACTTCTGGCTGTGGAACCTCGCAGTGCTTGTCGCCATTATCGTGTTGGCGGTCGTGATTGGACTGCGCCGACAGAATGACGAAGGTGATGCAGTCGCCGACAATGACTCTCCCGCGAATGAAGCAAGTGACAACGCCGATTCCAGCGAGGGTGCATTCTTGACGGACTCTGGCGACGACGATGCAGTCGACTCGGCACGCGGTCCCGAACAAGTGGCGACGATGCCGGCAAATCCTGACACAAGGCCGAACGGACGTCCGCCACGACAGACTCAGCCTCGAACAACGACCCCGCGTTCGCAGACGCCGCCGATGAACGAACCGGATTCACCAAGTGCATTTCCGATCCAGCCGCCAGATAAGGCGATCCTGTTCACTCCACTCGACGAGCCGCCGCACGCACGCCACACGCCGCCGGGACTCAGATTGCCGACCGATGCTGCCGCGGTTCGGCAAGTTCAGGAACAATGGTCCGAGGCGATCGGCTGGGAACTCGAACTGGTCAACACAATCGAGATGCCGCTGGTGCTCATACCTCCCGGCGAGTTCGAGATGGGGGGCTGGACAGGCAACGACCGCACGGCACAAACGCAGCAGGTGTCGATCAGCACGCCCTTATACATGGGCCGCCACGAAGTCACGCAACAAGAGTGGCGCAAGGTCATGGGGGAGGATGACCATCCCAGTTTCTTCAGCTATCAGGGAGAAGGTTCCGCCGCGGTGCAGGGCGTGGGCACCAATCGCTTCCCTGTCGAGAGCATCACCTGGTTCGAAGCGATTGTGTTCTGCAACGCGTTGTCGCAATTGGAGATGCTGGACGCCTACTATCAGATCGAGGTCGAGGCCGGCCCAGATGGGACACCGATCAGCAAAGTTGTGATCGCCGGCGGCACGGGATACCGCCTCCCCACGGAAGCTGAGTGGGAGTACGTCTGCAGAGCCGGAACGACTACGGCGTTCGACTTCGGTGAGGCCGACGCAGCAGACGCTGAGTCATTCAATAGCTCTCTAGCCGGCGTCTCCCGCACCGCCGAGGTCGAGAGCTATTCGCCGAATGCATTCGGACTCTTCGACATGCATGGGAACGCGTGGGAGTGGTGCTACGACTGGTTCGACCAGTTCCAAGTTGCGGACGACGGACCGCTGATCGATCCCGTCGGTCCGGAAGCAAGCATCTACTCGTCGCGACTGATCCGCGGCGGAAGCTACATCAGCGAACCCGATCGCTGCATGTCGATCAGCCGGGCGTATGCATTACCGGAAGAGGCTCGCCGCGATATTGGACTCCGCATCGTGCGCACACTCGAACCCGCGGGCGATCGTGAGTCGTCTGAACCTGCGATCGCCGGGACCGAAGATGACGATCTGCCGAAGAATCTACTGGATGCTGTGCATGCTGAAATGCATGCCGACAGCCGGCCGTGGGAGCGAACTGATGCGGGGATCGTGGCCGATAATCTTTCCGGCGCGAGTTTTCTCACGGTGCCCGGATACGTGCCCGAGCAATATGACTTGAGCATTCGGCTGACGATCGAACGCGAGGAGGCCGACCCCGGCAGCGATGTGCACATCAGCCTGCCGCAGGCGCGAGGGGCGCGAGGCGGCCGGCTGGCGTTTCCGTTCGTCATTCGTCGCATCGGGAGTGACACGCTGCTGAGCTTCTGGCCGTCCGACCCGACGACCGGCGAATTTGGAGTCGCCCCTTTGGGAGTCACGCTCGCTGGCGAGAATCCGTTCGCTGCAGGTGCGACAATCACGTTTCAGGTCCGAGGCCGGTCCATCACGGTTTTGCTCGACGAAGAGCAGCAGTTTGTCTTCGGCTTCGGAAGCGCGATATCCAGCGAGATGCCCATGCTCAAGCTCGGCTCCTGGCAGAACCGGGTCGTGTTTCACTCCGCCGTGCTGATGCCGTTCGTTTCGCCAGAGAACTAGCCGGGCGGGCTACGGTTTCGCGGTGAGTACAACGTCGATAGTTTCGCCAGCGACCACCTCGATCGTCTTCTGGTCGGTTTGTTCGTTGGTCGAACCGGGGTTCGGCCGGCCATGCAAGATGTATCGACCGGGGGGCACGTTCTCAAACAGGTAGGAACCATCGGCATCGACGGTCGCCGAGCCTCCCCAAGTGCCGACCTCCGACCCACCTTCGGGTGCGACTTCGACGATGTAATCGCCGGTGCTGACGCGATCCGAGAAGTCGACGACCACCTGCATGTTGCCGGACTGATGGAGCGTGACCTGCAGTTCGCCTGAACCGACTTCGAATGGGTCGGGAAGTCCGACGTGCACGTATCCGTCCAGGTACGCCCACGGACTGAAACTTCCTCCTTCCAACACCGTCGTCGAGAATCGCCCTTCGGCGTCGGTTGTCAGATTGTCGGTCGTCTGAGCGCTGTACAAATCACCCGTCGTGTCTTTGAGGTCATCGAGTCGCACGGTAGCTCCGACGAGAGGATTGCCGTTAGAGTCGACGACCACACCGGTCACTTCAACCGCGCGGGCCAGCTTCGCAGGATAGGGATGCCAGCCTGCTTCTCCTTCAAATTGAGCGTAGCCGACGTTCCGTGAGAGATAGCCCTCCTTACTCACGATGACCTGATACCACCCCGGCGGCGCCGTCTTGATCGTCCAATGACCGTCCACGTCGGCCTCGACACTGACGGTGTCGGTATAGGTGTAGCCCCCTTCTTCTTGCGGATCGATGAACTCGAGCGTGACCGTGGCGTTCGGCACAGCGGCATCGGTCTCGACTTCCAGCACTGTTCCTTCGAGTACGGTACCGTCTTCGATGGAGAATCCGTGGGCGGCCAGCGTCTGATCATCGACCTCGATGCCTTCCGGCACCGTGATAGCCGTCCAGTCGAGTCCGCGGCCCAGGTAGACCTCAATCTGCGGCGTCGGCACTTCGGCGTTATCGCCGACCGACCAGCCGCGTTGAATCTCAAATCGATCGGGAACCCAGACTGTGAATCTCCAGTCCACCGGGTGTTCCCGCGACTTGTCCATGATCGTCAGCCAGAAGCTTTCTTCGGTGCCGTCGCGCAGCACGACGCGACAGTTCTCGGCTTCGATCCGGGTCAGTCCATCGAGCATCCGCTGCAGGTCGTCGGCATCTCCCTTGTACTCGCCGTGATACTCGCCGCCGCCGAAGGGAGGCCCTTCCCACCAGGCGACGCGGGTACGGTCGTTGAAGACCTCTGCGGCTCCCTTGAACCAACCGGGATCGTCCAGCGGCACATTGCCTTCACCGCCGGTAATCAGGGCGAACGCCGCCTGGGAAAAGCTCGCAACAACCAGCCAGCAGGCGATCGCGAGACCGGCTCTACTTTTTGACGAATGAACTGGGGTCACGTGCAGCCTCGTTATCGAGAATTGGGAATGGGGTTTTGCGACTACCGGGACAACGTCTGATACCGCCGGCGTCTTAGCTAATTCGTCGGGTGCCGAGTTGAAATTGACGGGACTATCAGGAGTGGTCTCAGCGACGGAAAGATTGAATCTCCGACGTTGTCTGCCCATGATGGTGCCGCGCGGGTGCCGGTGACTGATGGGCCGGAATCTGCGCAAGCATTCCGGGATCGCACCTACAACCAAGTTTCGACAGTCAGGAACCGCGGGGCAATGGCCGACAACTCTCTCATGCGGTGGATCGGGCCGGGTTCGATGACCGGGCTCAATCTCGGACTTTGGCTGAAGCTCCTCTTTCAGAATCGCCTGCGAGTCGGCCTCCCCAATCTGGGTCGGGTCGCGACGATCAGCATGTTGTCGTCGATGAACTCGCTGTCGCGCATCGTTGAGAATGTGCGTTACGGCCTGGCCGTCAGGAAGGCGACTGTGCAGCCGCCGCTCTTCGTGCTGGGTGTCTTTCGGAGCGGCACGACTCACCTGCACAATCTGCTCTGCCAGGACGATCGCTTTGCGTTCCTCAATACGTTTCAGGGGATGAACCCCCAGACGTTTTTGACGGGCGAACGCTGGTTCGCCCCGATCCAGGAACGCTTCTATCCCAAGAGCCGTCCGTTCGACAACGTGAAGATGGGGCCGAAGCAGCCCTACGAGGAAGAGTTTGCGATCGCGGCGATGTCGGGGTTGTCGCCGATCTTCTGGTTCGTCTTCCCACGGAATTACTCGCGATACGAGCAGTACCTCGATTTCTCGCATGCCACTCCGGCCGAAGTGAGTCGCTGGAAGCGAGCATTCCTGCATGTGGCGCGGAAACTGTCATTCAAATACCAGAAACCTCTGGTGCTCAAGTCGCCGCACAATACCGCTCGGGTGCGCCTGCTGCTGGAGCTGTTTCCTGACGCCAGGTTCATTTACGTCCATCGGCACCCACACGACGTGTACGTCTCCTACCTGAATCTCGTCCAGCAGTCGCTGCCTGTCGTAACGGTGCAGCGATACGACCTGGACGAACAATTAGGTCGCGCGGTACCCAGGTTTCGCATCACCACCGAAGCGTACTTCGACCAACGGTCACTGATCCCGGACGGGCGACTCGTTGAAATCGGATACAAGGAACTGGACGAGTCTCCGATTCCCACGCTGCGGCGAATCTACGAGCGTCTCGACCTGCCGACCTTCGCGGCCGTCGAACCAAAAATGAACGAGTACCTGGCTTCACTGGGGCGCTACCAGAAAAGCACGTTCCGACGACTGGACGCCGACACCAAGTCGCTGCTCGCAAAAGAATGGAAACGCAGTTTCGACGAATGGGGCTACGACGCCGGCTGATTCGGGAGTCGTGATCCTCGAATCGCTCCCGCGATCATTCCCCGAAGATGAGCACTTTGGCGACGGTCGAAGCCAGAACGAGGACCATCACCCACCCGAAGGCGAACACCCGTCGTCTGGCCTTCACGTAGCGGTAGACTGGCACGAACCGCTTGCCGGTCTGGATGTAGTCGTTCACGCCGCGGCTGATCACGAACAACCAGGCAAAGACTTGAGAAAACGCCGTCGCCGCATCCAGTTCCCAGAGCATGATCACGACGACATAGAACAGGACCGGCACCTCGAACTGGTTTCGAATGTTATTGAGGACGCGAACGACGCTGTCGGGCCATGCGTCGTCGTGCAACCCTCGTCTGGATTCATTCAGTTCGCCGCTCCGCGTGGCCTCGTGCTTCGCGACAGCCAACCGGACATAGGCGATCACGGCATGCAGAATCTGCACGAGTACCGGCACGAATATCCACTTGTCATCCACTACAACCGGCCTTCCTGATTGAATGTCTCCCTCTCAGGAGCAACGCAGAACATGGTGCGATCTCCCTCCACGCCAGCGGCAGAATACCAAACGCACTCAAGCGCGGCATGTCGATTCATCGCGGCAGCAGGCGGGAGAACCGTCTCGACCGTCAAGGTTGCAAGCGCAGAGTCTGCCGATTCGGAGCGCACCGATTGCTGAACGTAAGGCCGGCCCGGATTGTGACGGTTGCCACTGTGCTACGTGGGATCGAATGCGGCGTCGCTGGTGACAACGGTCCGATCCGAATGACGGATTGCCGATCAGTTCAGAGTTCTCCATGCAGTTTGACGGATCGCCCTGCCGGGTCATGATGACAACCAATCGCTTTCCGTTGATCGTGTGCACCATCGCCCTGGCCTCGCTGGCAAGTGGGTGCGTGACGGTGCACGACTCTCACCTCGACGGCTGTCTGGCCGCTCGCCAGCCCCAATGTCCCAGTCTTTGCATCATCTTCGTCGAATCCATGGTCGACGTCGGACAGTGGGGAAAACTGCCTGAGATCGCCGACTACTTCGCGTGTTGCGGCGTCCATTCGGTCTATTACGATCCCTACGTCGATGGCTGCAGCGCGGATGATCTGGCGGCAACAATTCGTTATGAACGGTGCAGGCACAGCCGAGTGATCCTCGTCGGATGGAGCGAGAGTGTGCTTAAATGTCTCGACGCCCTGGAAATCCTGGCCTGCGACGGCGTCTGCATCGACACCTTGTTCGTGATGGATATGCCCGGAATCAATGTGTGGAAGGGGAGTAACCCTCAGCCCTCGAACGTGCGCCGCATCGTGTGGTGCAAGTGCAGCCACTGTCCCGAGCCTCAAGGCTTCGACTGCCTGGTGCTGCACGATGTCGACACCTGCAACCATCTGCAGCTTCCGGGGCACCCGACCACGATCAACGCCCTGTTCTGCGAGGCGATTCGTCTGAGCGGCGGACGAATGCGATCTCCCGCGCCGCAGCCCGTGGAGTCTGAGCCGATCGAGACCGCGCCCGACGCTCCGCCCCTCTAGTCGCTGATAGACATCGCCCCGACGGCGGGTTGCGGAATCACATTCAGTAGCGCGGCTTCCGCGAACAGCATCTCGATCGTATCGGGATGCGTCGGCACCGTGAAGTGGTTCCAGGTGCGGATCACATACGTCGCCGGGTTGTTGAATCCGCTCGGGCATCCGGCCCATTCGCTGCGCGCAACGACCATCCGTCCGACGTTCGGGGGATGCACGCGCAGCCCGCGATGCGCATTCAAGTTGTACAGATCCAATATGACGAGCGTGTCGACATCCATGCCTCGCGCGGCGAGAGCGTCGATTCCATCGAGCGCCACGGCGCCTCCCAGGCTCCAACCCACCAGCATGACGCGATGCCCCAGATCGTGCTTCACCCGACAGATAATGTCCGCAAGCCCCTGAGGATCGTACTGGTCATACAGGGGATCGAAGTAAATCGTGTTGACGCCGCACGCGTCAAAATGGTCGGCGACCCGCGACAGCCCGGAGAGCGAGCAAATGTCACGCGGCGTCTCGACAAAGATGATCGTCACGCCGGCATGGCTTGCGGGATTCGCCGCCGCGACTGTCGCCGATTGCGTCCATGAGACCGACAGACAGCCGCTTGTCCAGACTAGGGCCGCGAGCATCCCGCAAGCTGTCAACTTGGGAACCAGTGGGCGCATGATGCGGACGGGAATCGAACTCAAGAGTGGAAGTCTGGCAGTCGCGCCCGGCCGAGCGCTGCCGATGGGAGCGGCAGTTTATGCCGATCGCCCGCACCGAGTTAAGCCCAGATTTTCTGGTTTCCTGGTGGGATTTAGCCCTGTTTTGCTGAATAATCGGTTCACTCATCGGGCGCGGCGGCGTCCCGCGCGTTCGTATGGTCGAAAACGATTAGATGTCGCAGAATCCCGATCCATGCCTCCCATCCGATTCTGTGAGAGCGACCTCATAGCCCAGGGCGTACATACTTTCCAAATGTCAGACGATTTCCCATTTCTCGACAGCAGCCTTGATGCCGCGAATTGATCCATTGGCGTCGCCCGTATTCATTCTGGGCATGCACCGTTCGGGCACGACGGTGCTGTACGAGATGCTGTCCCAATCGGAATGCTGGAACACACTCTGGGCCTGGCATGTGATCTCCTACGACGAGATTGAAGCGTCTCAAGTCGATCTGGCCCAATCACAAACTAGGTTGAGCGAACGATTTCAAGAGGCAGGTCTCGAGACTCGCGGCGTTGATTCCATCCGCGTCAACCTGGAGACGATGGAGGAGTACGGCTTCATTCTCGACAACCATCGGCAAGGGGCGAAGATCACTCGCAAGAACCTGCCGCTCTTCAATCGCATTTGCAACACGGTGCAGCGGACGTTTCCCGAGCAGAAGCCCCTCTTACTGAAGAACCCCTGGGACTTCGGCAACGCACCGCTGATCAAGGAACTCATTCCATCGGCCCGGTTCGTCTACATCCATCGGCCACCCATCGAGGCCGTCAACTCGATGTGGAAGTTTCTGCGGGGCGTGTTGACGGAAAAAAACGAGTACATGGCGATGCTCAGCACGCAGTACGAGCGGCTGATGCGCACACGATTGCGGATCGGCGCGCTGCGGTGGGTCATCCAGCACCGTCCGTCGATATTCGTGAAGGGACTGATCCGCTGGTTCGGTAAGAGCTGCGATCTCTATTTGAAGACAGCCGACAAGATCGGCCCTCAAGATCGAATCGAGATTACCTACGACCAGCTTTGCGCCGCGCCCGATGCCACGATCAACTCCATTCTGGACCAGTTTGGGCTCAAGGGAGCCGACATCGACTATGCATCAATGATCGATCGGCGGCCAGGACGCATTGAGGATCTCGTCGCGGCGCAACAACAGTTCATCGACGGTCGCTTCGCGGCCTATATCGACCACACGTCCAAAATCAGCAGCGTCGCAAACGTGAGTTGAATTTGCAGGAATGCTGTCCACGCCTGAGATAACCTATGATCATGGGAACCGAATCGCACCAGTTGTCCGGCGTACCAGAAACATTGCTGATTCCGCTGTGGGCCAGGGCGATCGAGCAATCGCGCGAGCGCCCGCTCATCGTCGACCCGACGGCCGCGAAGATCGTGCAGTCTCTGGAGTACGACTTCGACCAGTTCGCCCGCAAGAAGGTGGCGACGGAAAACTTTTGCGTTCGCGCCACATTGATCGATCAGTTCGTTCGCGACGCACTCGGCGGCAGCGGACGCAGCGTCGTCGAATTCGGACCCGGCCTCGACACTCGCTTTCATCGCGTCGGCGAAAACACGCCGCGCTGGGTCGAGGTCGATTTTCCAGAAGTCATTTCCTTGCGGAAGCGATTCATCGACGCCGACCCCCGGCGTGTACTCGTCGCCCGTTCGATGCTCGACTGGGCGTGGATCGACGAAGCCGGACCGCTCGGCGAGACGCCGCCGTTATTCATTGCCGAGGGAGTTCTCTATTTTCTGACGCCGGCCCAGGTCCGCGAGTTCCTCACGACGCTGGCCGATCGCTTTCCCGGCTCATCCATCATCTTCGACGCGGTCTCTCCGACGTATCTGAAATTCTCGAACCTGCATCATCCCTTGCGGAGCAGCAAGTTGATCTATTCGGTCGGCCCGCACGGCAAGGAGTTTTCGAAATGGGATCCACGCCTGTCGGTTGAACGCTACCTGGGCTACGGCGACCAGCCGCAATACGCCGACATGCTGCGTCGTTTTCCGCTCTGGAAGCGAACCGCAGTCAGGCTGATCCCGTTCGTGCGGCATTCGTTCAAGATCATTCAGTTGTGACTGGATGCAAAGTCGGCGAGCCGTGCAAATTCCTGAATATATGTTGGACAAATTCACCCAAGGTGACTTGGCGCGAAAGTTCGTCGAGAAATGGCACCTCAACGTCGCCGAACGAGACTCGCTCGAAATGGGTTCGCTTGCTGGCACCCTCATTGTTGTCGAAATCTGTGCATTGCTGGAAAAGCATGGTTGGTATCCCATCGATTGGAGGCCAGACCACGGATTCGACGGAGGCTTGATCGAACGATTCGAGAATGGTCATTGCCAAGTTCACTGGAAGGTCGAGGTCGGGGTCCAACGGTTCGCCCTTCAGGAGATCAAAGCGTTCGACTCCACATCCGATGCAATTCGGGACTACGCCTTACGATTCTTCGGCCCAGATTTCGACGGAATAGTCATCGACTGGATGAGGATGAGATAAACCGGATGATGCAGAGCGTTCCGGTGGTGTCGCTGCGCTCGACCACCGGCTACCGGCTGTCATCCCTTCGGGGATGAATCACGCTTCGATCCGCATCTTTCACAGGGAGTCGTACGCAATTCCTCCCCCTTCGAATCTGACATTCACTCCGCTTCGACTGCGCTCACGGCGTCTTCGCCTGGAAAGTTCTCCGGGATCGGAATTGTCACCTCCCCTGTCGCGGCCCATTCGGAGCCGCGTTGCAGCGTGGTGTAGAAGCCGACGCAGCGCATCGAGTAGTCGGCATGCCCCATCGGCGTGTGGAATACGCGCCCCTCGCCGTAGTCGATGGCCATCATCATCGGCTCGTGCTCGCCGCTCTGTTCGCTGTAGGCCGTCGCCAGCACTTCGACGCTGAGCGCGGGGCCGCGGAGTGAGTCGTACAGCTCATCCTGAGCGTGCAGCCAGTTTTCCGGCATCCCCTGCGTGATGGGATGCTCGGGATCGCGAATGGTGACGATGAACTCATGCTGCGGTCCGTGGCTGCCACCGGCGCCGGGAGTTTCGTCCAGGACGAATTCGCCTTCGCGAAAGCGGATGTAGGGGCCGGACTGTTCGTTCCGTCCGCCCCAGCCGCCGACGCCGATCATGCGATTGTACTCGGGCCATTCGGGGAACGAATTGTTGGCGGCATGTACGCAGACAAAGGCCCCCCCGCCGTGGACGTATTCATGGAATGCGGCGCGTACTTCCTCGGGCCAAAGCTGCCCATTGTAGTTGCTGAGGACGACGTCGTAGTCAGCGAACGCAGGCCGCCATTCGGCCCAGGCAGGATCGTTGGCATCGCCGGCGGGAGAGGTCGAAACAGCTACTTCGAATCTGCCGCAACTTTCCAATGCATGCTTCAGCACTGGCGTCGTCGCCCGCCAGTCGTGGTTGTTCTGGCCATCAATGATGAGAACGCTGATCGTCTCGGCACCGTCATCGTCGGCTGCATCGTCAGCAATCGCGGGTGAAGTTGAGAGCGATGATAGCGCCAGTGCAACGATTGCGAAAGCGGCGAATCTCATGGGGCGATCCTCTGAATGCGGTGTTTCGAGGCGGGCAGGCGTGACGTGACCTGAAGACTACAATACCGCACTGCATCGCGAATGTCCCGTCCGCCGAATCATGCGCACATTCATCGCCGTTCCAGTCACGCCGTCACGCGAGTTGAAGCAGTTGCTCCGCCGCCTCGACCTGATGGGCCGGGCCATCAAGCCGGTGCAGTCCGACCAGATGCACATCACGCTCAAGTTCCTGGGCGAGATCGCCGAGCAGCGCGTCATGGAAGTGGCACAGGCCATCGACGCTGCTTGCACTGGGATCGCTGCGACCTCAATCACGCTGCAGGGTCTGGGCGTGTTCCCTGATCGCAGGCGACCCGCCGTCATCTGGTCGGGCATCGCAGAAGCCGCATCTCTTGTCGCGCTGGAGAACGCGATCTCCTCACAACTGGCATCGCTCGGCTACCCACGAGAGCAGCGGGCCTATCATCCCCACCTGACGCTGGCCCGCGTGAAGGCCCAGCCGCCAGACGAGTTCTTCGACTTGCTCGACGAACACGCTGTCGAATCAGAGGGAGGAAACGCGATCTGGGGCGAATGCGAAATGGACCGGGTCGTACTGTATCAGTCCCAACTATCGCGCGGCGGCACGAGATACGTCCCGCTGGCGACGACAGCGCTGCAGAAGGACTGATCTTCTGCGACAATCACCAACAGCCAGCGGACGATATTGGGACTGACGCATCCCGCTTCATTGACCCATTCCCGGCAGTATTTGATATGATGCCGCCATGAGCACCACAGTGGCCCATTTCGATCGTCTGTTAGAGCCGATCGCCGACTGTTTCACACCGGATGTCGCTGGCCGCATCGCTGCGCTTAAGGCAGACGCGACGATGCAGGCTCAACTGGATGAGATGGCTGCCAAGGCAAATGAGGGAACGCTGACTGAAGCGGAACGGGAAGACTACCTGGCCGATGTGGAAGCGATTGACATGGTCGCTGTGCTGCAGGCAAAGGCCCGGTCGGTGTTGAAGCGTTCCCGCGGGGCGTCGTGATGCAGGCTGCCCTGAAGAATCACGTCCGCTCACGGGCACAGCATCGTTGCGAAATGGCCCCACACCTGTCGATTTGCTATCGTATATCTACTGCGGGTGGTTCATCCCCTGCCCTGCTTTTGAGGAACCGTCATGTCGCGCTGCTTCATTCTGCTGGCCGCCTTGCTGCTCTGCTCGGGTTGCGATCCTGATGCGACCGAGTCGAACGATACCGAACCTGCCGATGCAGGGGAAAGGGGTTCCGGCACAGGCATCGTCGGAGGCATGCTGCTCGCTCCCGGGGATGCACTCGGTCCGCCACCCGGAGGCGGAGGGGCGCAGGGGAACAATCCGCCACAAGGCAATGCGCCCGTTCAGCCTCAGGAAGTCGTCATCCAGCCCCGCAGGCCAGCCGACCTTGTTGATAAGTCCGTGGCGATGGCGGCCAATCCGAACATGGTCGAGGTCGAAAACCATGTCAACGCGAGCGATCCGTTTTCGGCGGCCGCTCAGTCGTATTTCTCTCTGGCGTCGAGGATTCATGTGCTCAACCTGCAGCATGAGATCGATCTGATGAGGAATCTGAATGAAGATTATCAGTATCCAGCTTTCGAGGAGTTCAAGCAGGTCTTGGAACGCAACAATGTGACTCTCAACGGCCTCAAGGCCCATCAAGTCTACGCCTACGACCAGCAAACCGGATCGATCTGCATCCTCGAAGACCAGTCGGCGGCCAACTGACGGCGCGAGGCTCTGCCACGAACATCGCGACGGCAATTCCCGAAAAAGTTGATCGCCCGCCCAAATCTCGGCTAGTGCCGGGTGAGTTGGAGCGTATTCAAGTGGGTACAATTGCAGCTAACGGCCCCCGTTTGCGGGTGCATAAAGATTGACACATTCGAGTTGGCAAGGGCATAATCGGACTCCGACTTCCGAGCATTCCTTCGATTTTCTCTTCGAGGGTGACTTTTCGGCGTGATACATCGGCGACACTCTCGCCGGTCTGCGTAAATCCAGGGCCCCCGGGGCTTCTACAACTTTTCAAATTGGGGAGCAGCACATGTCGTCTCGAACAAACTGGTTTGTGGCCGTCGCCTTGGCATTGCTCGTGGGAGTGGATGCCGCCCGAAGCGACGACGTGGCGCCGGCAATCGCCTATCAAGCCAGCCATGTGCAGACGGCCATCATCGAGTTGGCGACCCCCGGCGTCCCCTGCCAGGTGAACACGTTCTGCCTCGATCCCCAAGGCCGCGTACTTGTGGCCGTCGGCGGCTCCTCGGTTTCGGTGCAGGTCGTTGACGGCGAGCGGGCGACAGAAGCTCAGGAAGTCGCCGGCGAGATCCACGTTTACTCACAGGAAGGCGAACGGCTCGCCACCTGGCCTTTGAACTTCATTCCGGAGTCTCTCAATGTCAGCCCTGGAGGCATCGTCTTTGCAGCCGGAGGCGGACAGATGGCCCGACTTGATGAGAACGGCCAAGTCGTCGCTCAGGGCTCCACGCCGCAGATCGGCGATATGGAGACCTTCAAAGCACAGATCAGTACGCAAATCGAACAGCAGAATCAACTGCAGGCCGAACAATACGAAGACCAGATCGAGCAGGCCCAGGAACTCGTGGCCCGTCTGGCCGAGAAGCCGGAAGCAGAGCGGACCGCGATCGACAAGCTGCGACTGCGAAATGCCGAACGGCAACTGGGCTTGCTGGAAGAACAGGTAGCGACACTCACCACGACGACGGTCGAGATCGATGTCGAATCGTGGCTGGCGTACAAGTTGAAGGTTCCGGGGATTGCCGTCAGTGATCAGGATGTCTTCGTTGCCTGCTCCTCCATGACCGGTTACGGCTACGATGTCTATCGCACCGACCTGAACTTCGCGAATCCACAGATCATCGTGGAAGGTCTCTCAGGCTGCTGCGGACAGATGGACATTCAGTGCTGTGACGGCGAACTGTACGTGGCCGAGAACTCCCGGCACTGCGTCCGCCGCTTTGATCGTGAGGGAGCCGAGATCGTTTCGTTCGGCCAGTCGGACCGCACCGGCGTGAACGGCTTCGAAGGCTGTTGCAACCCGATGAACCTTCGTCCCTGTGGTAACGGCGAGATTCTCACTGCCGAATCGGGCGTGGGCCTCATCAAGCGCTACTCTGCGGAAGGCGAATACCTCGGACTGCTGGCCGATGTCGATCTCGTGGGGGGTTGCAAGCACGTCGCGATTGCGACGACGCCTGACCAGAGCCGGCTGTTCATGCTCGATGTCACCCGCAGCACCATCTGCGTGCTGGATCAGGTGACAAGTGACGCTACCGACGCCCCCGCCGAAACCGGCACAGCCGCTCCTGCCGATGCGCCTGCGGAAGTGTCGGCGGTGGAATAGTCAGTCCATCTGAATTTCTTGAGATCGTTGCCGTTCCAAGTCGAGGACTATCATGCCCACCTGTTCCCGTCTAGCCGCGTTGTTGTCGGTAACGATGTCTCTGATGCTGGCGCCGACACTCATAGCCGACGATGCCGCGCCTGCAGACGAACACCCCTTCACGATGATCGTGATGGACCCGCTCTGTGCGGAACTCGCCTGTGACTGCGTGCAGGGATACGCCCAGCGGGACTACAACAAGTTCGGCCAGTTTCTCGCGCAGTACATCGGCCGCGAAGTGAAAGTCGTGTTCGCCGCCTCGCTGGTGACTGCCCTCGCAGGCGAAGCCGAGGGGCACTGCGATCTGGTGATCGGGAAGTACTCGGTTGTCTTGTACGATGCGAATCTGCGAGAGCTCGACATCGATCCCGTGGCCCAGCTCACCGGCAAGGACGGCGAAGTGACGCAGACCGGATTGTTCGTCGTTCGTTCCGATGATCCCGCCCAGACAATCGAAGACATCGCTGGCTATCGCATCTTCTTCGGCCCCGAAGATTGCGATGAGAAATCGACTGTTCCGATGGCACTGATGACCGAGCACGGCGTCGCCCTGCCCGAAACGATCGAGACCGTCGGCGCTTGCAGCGATGGCGCTTCGTTACTGATCGATCTGGGACCGGGGGCGATGGCGGTGGCCGTCATCTCCAGCTATGCCGGGCCGCTGCTCGAAGGCTGCGGAACCGTGAAGAAAGGCGATTTGCGGGTGATCGCCGAGACCGAGCCGATTCCATTCGTCTCCGCATTCGTGCCGCACGACATGGACGCTGAGTTGCGAGCGGCCGTCATCACGGGTCTGATGGAAGTGCAGTATGACCTCGACATGCTCGTCGCCCTGGAAACCCGCAGTGGCTTTGTAGAAGTCGCAGCAGAACTGTTGGAAGAAGCCGACGCAGTCGCGGACGCCGAAAAAAACTGACCCGCCCCGGACCAGCGCGACCAGCAGGTGAACCGGGGCATGATGCGGCCGCCCAATCGCAATTCGGTTGCGACTCACCGGGCGCAACCAGCGACGCCGCGGATGCGCCGCCCGTCGGCTGGAACTCGTGGCGCGGCCCCAATCGCGACGGCCGTGTCGCGTTCCTGCCCGATCGACTTGTCGGGGAACCTGTCATCCTGTGGAGCATTTCCACTTCCGGCGACGGGCTGGCGAGCGTCGTCGCCACGCACGAGATCGTCTTCATCGCCGATCGCGACTTCACGAACACCCGCGACGTGTTTCGCTGTCTTGATGCCGAGAGCGGTCTGGAGCTGTGGACCCTCGAATACGACGCCCCAGGGTTCCTCGACTACGGCAGTTCTCCACGGGCGGCCCCACTCTTCGATGGCGAGCGGGCCTACTTCCAGGGAGCCTTCGGCCACCTGCACTGCATCAATGTCGGCACCGGCGACATTCTGTGGAAGAAGGACTACCTCACCGACTTCGGTGCCGAGATTCCCATCTGGGGATTCTGCGCGTCACCGCTGCTGGTGGATGACAAGCTCATCATCACAGCCGGCGGCCCCGAAGCGTTTCTTGTCGCGCTCGATCCGAAGACCGGTGACACGATCTGGACGACTCCCGGACGCGAACCGGCCTATTGCTCGTTCATCTGCGCCGATCTCGGCGGGCACAGACAGGTCGTCGGATACGACCACGATTCGCTGGGGGGCTGGGATCTCCAGACCGGTGAACGGAGATGGGAACTGGTGCCGCCGCAGGAGGGCGAGTTCAACGTGCCGACACCGATCGCGATCGGAGATACGCTTCTCGTCAGCACCGAAATCAACGGCACGCGCATGTACGGATTCGATGACGCTGGCTGCATCATCCCCGAGCCGATCGCGACGAGCTTCGATCTCGTTCCCGATTCGAGCACACCGGTCGTCGTGGGCGACCGGGTGTTCGGCGTGTTCGGTGAAATGTACTGTCTCAGTCTGTCGAATGAGCTGGCGACGACCTGGAGCAGCGATGATCCCGTATTCCGCGACTACGCCAGTCTGGTAGCGACCGCTGACAGGGTGCTCGTCACGACGACCGATGGCGAGATCATGTTGTTTGATGCCACCACCGATGAATGCACGCCGCTGGGCAGGCAGCAGCTCTTCACCGACGGCTCCGAAGTGCACTCGCATCCCGCCCTCGTCGGCAACCGGCTGTTCGTGCGTTCGATGACGACGCTGGTGTGCGTCGAACTACCGTAGGACGGCCTTCCCAGGCCGTCCATGCGAATGCCACTTCTGTGAGACGGCTTGGGAATGCCGTCCTACCTTTCGGTGTCCCTCGCTCACACCGTGGGCTATTCTGTGCCCCGCAGCTTGCACACGAACTAAATCGACGAGAAGAAACGATGTCAGACATTTGCCGTTGGGGCATCCTGGGTTCGGCCCATATCGCTCAAAAAAACTGGAAAGCCATTCGCAACAGTGGCAATGGCATTGTCGCAGCCGTCGGCAGCCGCGATGTGAAACGGGCGAAACAATTCATCGACCTCTGCCAGGCCGACTGCGCGTTTCCGACGATCCCCGATGCCTGCGGCAGCTACGAGGAACTGCTCGCGCGGAAGGACATCGACGCCGTCTACATTCCGCTGCCGACGGGCATTCGCAAGGAATGGGTGGTGAAAGCGGCCCAGGCCGGCAAGCACATCGTCTGCGAGAAGCCCTGCGGAGCCGACGCCGGCGAAGTCCGCGAAATGCTCGACGCCTGCCATCGCGCCGGCGTGCAGTTCATGGACGGCGTCATGTTCATGCACAGCGATCGCCTGCCCGCCATGCGCCAAGTCCTCGATGACGGCCGGACCGTCGGCAACATTAAGCGCATTGCATCACAGTTCAGCTTTCTCGCGCCGGAAGAGTTCCTCAAGGGGAACATTCGCGTCTCCAGCGAACTCGAGCCGCTCGGCTGCCTGGGGGATCTCGGCTGGTACACGATCCGTTTCAGCCTGTGGGCCATGAATTACAAGCTGCCTCATACGGTGACGGGGCGCATCCTGTCCCAACACGGGCGAAGCGACAGCCAGCGCCCGGTTCCGACGGAGTTCTCGGCGGAACTTCTGTTCGACGGAGGCGTGTCGGCCAGTTTCTACAATTCGTTTCTTACGGAGCATCAGTGCTGGGCGAACGTCAGCGGCACCAAGGGCTACCTGTATCTGCAAGACTTCGTGCTGCCGTTCTTTGGCAACGAAGTCGAGTTCTTCACGCAGCAGACGTTCGCCAACATGCAGGTGTGCGATTTCAACATCGAATCTCACCACCGGCGGCATGCCGTCGTCGAGTATGCGACCTCGCATCCGACATCTCAGGAGACCAAGCTGTTTCGCACGTTCGCCAATTGCGTGCTCACCAAGAAGGTCGATCCGTTCTGGGGGGATGTCGCGCTCAAGACGCAGATTGTGATGGACGCCTGTCTCGCGTCGGCCATCGAGGGCAAGCCGGTGACGATCGCCAGATGACCGCAGCGCTCAGCAAGATGAAGCGTGTTTCGAGTGACCTGAAGGGGACCGCTGATGACGCGGATTTGGCGGGTTTTCGCAGATCTGAAATTGTCCCTGTATTTAGCCGCATGCTTCAGATCCGCGAAGACCCGCGACATCCGTGCAATCCGCGGTCAATCTTCACGATCTGACGCCTGACGCTCCTTCGATATGACCTTCGCTCTACTTCAAGATGCCTGAACTGCCCGAAGTCGAAACGATGGTCCGCGGCATCGCGGATGCGGCCCAAGGAAGTACGATCGCGGCGCTCCTGCGGGTGTCGTGCGCCTGCAGGCCGCTCGACATTCGGCCACGGTTTCCGGTGATCGCCCGCAAGGCCGAGGGAAGCAAGATTGCCCGCGTGTTTCGACGGGCGAAGCGAATTGTGTTCGAATTGAACGGCGTTTCGCGTAAGAGCAAGATTGGCACGGCGGACGCGACGTATCTGGTGATCGAGCCGCGCATGACCGGACTGATGCTGCTGGCCGATCCGCCGGACGCCGAGCACTTGCGGATCGAATGGAAGCTCACTCAAGGCCGCAAGAAACGCAGCATCTGGTATTGGGACCGCCGAGGCCTGGGAACCATGCGGCTGTTCAATGCGAAACAGTTCCACGACGCGCTCGGTCCGCGAACGCTCGGCCCCGATGCGCTCGAAATGACAAGCGCGATCTGGATGGATCGCCTGGCGGCCACGTCCCGCGAGATCAAGGTCGCGCTCCTCGACCAGCGCGTGGCGGCGGGGATCGGAAACCTGTACGCCAGCGAGATTCTGCACCGCTCGCGAATCCATCCGCAGTCGCGCTCCGATCGATTGACGCAGACCGACATCACGGCCCTGCACGAATCGGTCCTGCATGTGCTCAGCGAGGCCATCCGTTACGAAGGCTCGACGCTCGGCGACGGCACATACCGCAACGCCCTCAATAAGGCCGGCGGCTACCAGAACGAACATCGCGTCTATGCCCGCGAGGGAGGGCGATGTCCGACCTGCCGGCGAAGCGACATCGTGCGCATCGTGCAGGCTCAAAGGTCGACGTTCTTCTGCCCCCGCTGCCAGAAGCGGAGAGCTTAGAGCAGGTAGATCATCACGGAGATCCCGGCGGCGGCAACGATCAGCACCCAGAGAATCCCGAGCAGCTCCTTCAGCAGCGGCGGGCGCACTTGGTCCGATCGCAACGTGCCTCGAAACATGTTCGTCGCTCCGACAAAAGCGAAGATATATACCACCGCTGCGGAAGCCTTGAGATACCAGGCGGTTTCCTCCTGGTCCACCTTCACGCTCCCGATAACGACCAGAGCGGCCAGGAGCACAAGCAGCGCCCACACGCGGATAATCCAGACAGATTTCGGTGTTGAATGGGTCTCGGGCATCGAGTGTCAATTGAGCTGTGGGGGTTCAACGGAGGTTGTCAGCATCGGGAACCATACTTCCTGGAGACACTCCTGTCACCCGATCGAATACAATACCATCTACCACAGGCCATTGCCGCATGAACTCTTTTGTCGCTTGATCTTCCGCTCGTGGCTGCCACTCCCTCCGATAACCCCGTCGATTTGCCCCGCATCGAGCGGGCGGTGCGCGAGATTCTAGTCGCCATCGGCGAGGATACCGACCGCGACAGCCTGCGCGAGACGCCCGCTCGCGTGGCACGGATGTATGCCGAACTCTTCGGCGGGATGTACCTCGATCCAGCACGTCACCTCGAGAAGTTTTTCACCGAGGAGTACGACGAACTCGTGCTGGTGCGGGATATCAGCTTCAATTCGATGTGTGAGCATCACCTGTTGCCGTTCATGGGGACGGCGCATATCGGGTATCTTCCTCGCGGCAAGGTGGTGGGCCTCAGCAAGCTGGCCCGCGTCGTCGACGAGGTTTCCAGGAAGCCCCAGGTGCAGGAACGGATGACGCATCAGATCGCCGATCTGCTGGCCGAGAAGCTCGACGCGAAGGGAGTTGTCGTCGTGCTCGAAGCCGTGCACACCTGTATGACGATTCGCGGCGTGAAGAAGCCGGGCAGTCTGACGGTGACGAGCGCCGTGCGCGGGCTGTTCAAGACGAGCCAGAACAGCCGC
>JANNSB010000381.1:0-3902 GCA_031402175.1 Planctomycetaceae bacterium | reverse complement strand
GGTGGACCTCCCGGAGTTGGCGGTCTTCCCACAACACCTCCTGGCGGAGCACCCGGCATGGGTGGCGCGGGTGGTCCTCCCGGAGTCGGCGGTCTTCCCACAACGCCTCCTGGCGGAGCGCCCGGCATGGGTGGCGCTGGTGGTCCTCCCGGTGTCGGCGGTCTTCCCACAACGCCTCCCGGCGGAGCGCCCGGCATGGGCGGCGCGGGTGGTCCTCCCGGTGTCGGCGGTCTTCCCACAACGCCTCCTGGCGGAGCGCCCGGTATGGGCGGGCGGTAGTTCTACCAGCATCGTAGCAACCGCGGATTGAGTGCGCGATCCGAGAGTTCTCGGCGCGGGTAATCTGTGACCGATGCCGTGCACCGGCGATTGAACGCCATTCGCCACGGGTGCGGGCCGGCCATGTCGACCAGTATGCTACGGAGAAACTCAATCCGTGGCTCACCGCATGTCGACCTATCTGTTCGTGTATGGCACCCTGAAGCGCGGTTTCTCGCGCTGCCCGCTGTTGCGCGACGAGCAATTCATCGGCCAGGCCAGGACGGTGCCCGCGTTTACGCTCGTCGACTGCGGCCAGTTTCCCGGGCTCGTATCCCGAGCAAACGGGGGCGTGTCGGTGGAAGGCGAACTCTGGCAGGTCTCCGACGCCTGCATCAGCCGGCTGGATGAAATCGAGTGTCTCAACGACAAACTCTATGCCCGTTTGCCGGTGCGGCTACTCGCCCCGTTCGGCCGGTGGCAGGTCGAGACGTATCATTATCTGCGCCCCGTCGACGGACTGAAAGAACGCGGAGCGCGATGGTGAGGGCGGAGACCGGTGACAAGGGATCCGGACCAGGGGACGTCGAACTGTTAAGCGAAGCTCGATTCCATGTTGCGTCAGTTGTGCTCAGCAGTGAGACCGCGGATTCAGCGGATGACGCGGGTCTTCGCGGATCTGAATCAGAGTGGGGAATCGTTGCCGAGCTATTCAGATCCGTGGGAATCCGCCAAATCCGCGCCATCCGCGGTCAGTTTCCTTGACCTCGTGGTACGCTTCATCTATTCGAGTTCGGCCTAAGTCCGTGAATGCCCGTTCTTGCAGTCGCTCGTTTTCTGCTTCAATCTTTCCATGAGCAAAAAGTCGACAACCGCCGCGAAAGACCCCGCGCAGGTCGTGTGCCGTAACCGGCGCGCGCGGCACGATTACGACATTCTCGACGAACTCGAATGCGGCATCGTGCTGCAGGGGAGCGAGGTCAAGAGCATCCGTGATCATCATGTGACGATTGATGACGCCTATGCCCGTATCGAGAACGACGAGGTCTGGCTGATCAATGCCGACATCGCCGAGTATCCGCAGGCGAGCGTCTTCAATCACGAACGCAAGCGCAATCGCAAACTGCTGATGTCGCGGCGGGAAGTCCGCAAATTCGCCGAGGCCGCCGGCAAGAACGGCCAAACGCTGGTGCCGCTCGATCTGCATTTCTCGCGCGGGCTGGTGAAGATTCAGCTCGCCCTCGCCAAGGGGCGGCGGGAGCACGACAAGCGCGACCGCATCAAAAAGAACGAGGCCCAGAAACACATTCGCGACGCGATGAGCAAACGCAAGCGCACGTAGCTCGCCATCGTAACCCGAAGCGTGAGCGCGCGAGGGAGATGTGACGCGAGGCGTTGAATCAATGATCATGAACCTTGCGGAAGCCAGCCTGGCCATCGGCCCGAGGCAGATCAAGAGCAAAACATGAGCTACGTCCGCATCGGAGCCTTGAAAGAAGTCGACGAGTTTCGCGACGCGCTGCGCGAACTGGGCCTCGACATCCCCGTCGACGATCGGCCCCTCTCGGCCGCCGAAGGCTCGCCACTGGCCTTGCCGCTCTCGATCGCGGGGCGCGCGATCGGCAACCGCTGGTGCATTCATCCCATGGAAGGCTGGGACGGCACCGACGACGGCCGTCCTTCCGAGCACACGCTCCGCCGCTGGCAGCATTTTGGCGAATCGGGCGCGAAGCTCATCTGGGGCTGCGAAGCCGTCGCCGTGCGGCACGATGGCCGGGCGAATCCGAATCAGCTCACGTATCGGCCCGAGCATGCAAGTGAATTCGCGAACCTGCGCGACACACTCATCACCGCGCATCGCGATGCATACGGCGCGAATACCGACAGCGATCTGCTGATCGGTCTGCAGCTCACACACTCAGGACGCTTTTGTCGTCCGAATCGCAAGGACCGGGCTGAACCCTGGATCGCCTACCACCATCCGGTCCTCGATGCCCGCGTGGGAATCGATGCCCACGACGACGGCCGGCTTCTCACCGACGGCGACATCCGCAGGCTGATCGACGACTATGCCTCCGCTGCCCGCATGGCGCAACAGGTCGGTTTCGATTTCGTCGACCTCAAATGCTGCCACGGATATCTGGGACACGAGTTTCTGTCGGCATTCGATCGACCAGGCCTGTATGGCGGCGACTTCGACGGTCGCATGCGGTTCCTGCGGGAACTGATCGAAGCTGTGCAGAGCGCGTGTCCCGGCCTCATGATCGGCGTGCGGTTGTCAGTGTTCGACTTCCCTCCGTTTCGTCCCTCTGATGACGGCACGTTCGTCGGCATGCCCGAATCAGGGCCGTCATCGTGGCCGCTGTTCGGCACGAAGCGCGAGTCGCCGTTCGAGATTGATCTTGCCGAGCCGATCGCGCTTCTGCGGCTGCTGTACGAGAAGTATCAGTTGCGCCTGTTCAACATCACGGCCGGGTCGCCGTACTACAATCCGCACATGCAACGGCCGGCGTTCTATCCCCCTTCGGACGGTTATCAGCCGCCGGAAGATCCACTTGTCGGCTGCGTGCGGCAGGCGAATGCGGTTCGCGAGATCAAGCAGGCACTGCCGGCAGATGCGATCATCATCGGGTCGGCGTTCAGTTACTTCCAAGAATTCCTGCCGCACGTCGCCCAAGGGGTTGTGCGGGCCAGCTGGATGGACGCCGTCGGCATCGGCCGCTTGGTGCTCAGCGACTGGCGTTTCCCGGCCAAGGTGCTCGGCGGCGTCGACTACCGCGCCGACAAGAAACTCTGCCGCACCTTCAGCGACTGCACCACCGCTCCCCGCAACGGCCTCGTCTCCGGCTGTTATCCGCTCGATGCGTACTACAAGGATCTGCCGGAGGCGCAGCGGATGAAGGAAGTGAAGGCAGGGATCAGGCAGGCGAAGTAGCGCCGATCATCCCGGATGCTGTGAGCATCCGGGGTGATGGATCGTGTGGCACGCCGCGAGCGATGTCAGGAGCGAAGGGGCGTGGCGAGTGGTGCGGCCGGCCGGCGTGAATTCTGGAACTGCTTCAAGAAATCGGGGCCGCCTTGTCACGCCAATGACGCGGTGGCCCCGATCGCTGTGCTATCGGGGACGACGAAGTCGGTGGGAGGTCATTGACGGCAACCTCCCACGGCTACCGCCGCCCTGAAAGGATCTTTCAGGGCCACCCGCATCAGGTCGACTGCGGCATCAGGAGTTGGGCCAGGGTCGTCGCGAATCTGGAGAGCGATTCGTCGTCCGGGAGCGTCAGCCGCAGTTGTGGCCGGCCTGCTTCGTCCCGCTCGACGCTGTCGTTCAGGCCGACGCGCAGCCGATTGACGAAGACAGGATCGGGGGCCGGACGATTCTGCTCCGCGATCAGTTCGCCGACAAGTTGCAGCGCCGCGCTGATCAATTGGCCTCCGGCGGAGGCGACTCGCTCGCGGCGCTCTTCCAACTGGCGCGTCTCTTGCTCCACGCGCGACTGCAACGAACCGTCGACTGGAGCGTCGGGAGTCTTGCCGATCAGCCGTTCGACCCGGCGGCGAAGTTCCTCGATACCACTTTCCATCTGCACTTCGTCCACGTCGCTGTCGACATCCAGCGCGGCGGACGCGAGTTCCGCCTTGGA
>JANNSB010000380.1:0-5079 GCA_031402175.1 Planctomycetaceae bacterium | reverse complement strand
CGGCTACCCGGTGATCCTGAAGGCGGCCCACGGCGGCGGCGGTCGCGGCATGCGGGTCGTTGAGAAGGAATCGGAGTTCACCGACGCCTACAACGCCGCTCGTCAGGAGTCGCTGATTGCGTTCGGCAGCCCCGACATCTTCATTGAGAAGTTCATTCGGAATGCACGTCACATCGAAGTGCAGTTGCTCGGCGACCAGCACGGCAACCTGGTGCATCTGTTCGAGCGCGACTGCTCAGTGCAGCGTCGGCATCAGAAAGTCGTCGAGATCGCACCGGCGTGGAATCTCGACGGCAAGTTGCGAGACGCCATCTGTCAGAGCGCGATCGACATCGGACGCACGGTGAACTACCAGAACGCGGGAACGGTCGAGTTCCTGGTGGATGCCGACACGCAAAAGTTCTTCTTCATCGAGGTGAATCCGCGAATTCAGGTCGAGCATACCGTGACCGAGGAAGTCACGGGCATCGACATCGTGCGCTCTCAGATCCTGATCGCACAGGGGGCACGACTCGATTCGCCAGAGATCGGCATCACGTCGCAGGCATCGGTGGTCTGCACCGGTTTCGCCCTGCAGTGCCGCGTGACGACCGAGGATGCCAGCAAGAATTTCACTCCCGATTACGGCCGCATGGCCCACTACCGTTCAGCGGCGGGCGTCGGCATTCGACTCGACGCGGGGACGGCGTTCTCAGGGGCGCTGGTCTGCCCGTTCTATGATTCGCTGCTGGTGAAGGTGACGGCCCGCGCCCGCCGATTCGTGGATGCCGTCCATCGTATGGACCGTTGCCTGCGGGAGTTTCGCGTTCGCGGAGTAAAGACGAACATTCCATTCCTCCTCAACCTGCTCAAGCATCCGACGTTCCTCGCGGGCGAATGCACAACGACGTTCATCGATCACACGCCGGAACTGTTCCAGTTTCCGGCGCGGCAGGACAGGGCGACGAGGATTCTGAAGTTCATCGGCGAAACGATCGTCAACGGCAATCCGCTCGTGAAGGGGCGTCCGGTGGCGATACGCCGACAGCCGGCACCGGTGCCGGAGTATGATGCTCGTCAAGCGCGACCCGCCGGCAGCAGGGACAAGTTTCTCGAACTGGGAGCCGAGAACTTCGCGGCATGGGTACGGGAGCAGAAGCCGTTGCTCATCACCGACACGACGTTTCGTGATGCGCATCAGTCGCTGCATGCCACACGGTTTCGCACATTCGACATGCTGCGGATTGCGGAGGCGTATTCATTCCTGCTGCCGCAACTGTTTTCGCTCGAGATGTGGGGCGGTGCGACCTTCGACACGTCAATGCGGTTCCTGAAGGAGTGTCCCTGGGATCGTCTGACGCAGATGCGCGAACGGTGCCCGAACATCCTGTTCCAGATGTTGTTGCGGGCGTCGAGCGCGGTGGGATACTCCAACTATCCCGATAACCTGGTGCGCGATTTCGTACTCGAATCGGCCAAGGCGGGCATCGACGTCTTTCGCGTGTTCGATGCGCTCAACTGGACGGAGAACATGCGGGCGGCAATGGATGCCGTTCGAGAATCCGGCGCGATCTGCGAAGCGGCGATCTGCTACTCGGGCGATTTACTCAATCCCCATCGCACCAAGTACGACCTGAAGTACTACGTCCAGCTCGCCAAGGAACTGGAGAAGTACGGAGCGCATTTCCTTGCCATCAAGGATATGGCGGGACTCTGCAAACCCGGGGCGGCGGCTATCCTGATCAAGGCCCTGCGGCAGGAGATCGGGATTCCAATCCACTTCCACACGCACGACACGGCCGGCATTCAGGCGGCCACGCTGCTGCAGGCTAGTGAGGCCGGCGTCGATATCGTCGATGCCGCGATTGCGCCAATGTCGGGCGGGACTTCGCAGGTCAATCTCAACACGTTGTGCGAGTCGCTGCATCATCAGGAACGCGATACGCATCTCGACTCCCGCGTGCTGGACGATCTCGCCGAATACTGGCGGGCCGTGCGGGAGTTTTACCTCCCGTTCGAGAGCGTCACACTTCCAGGTACGGCAGACCTGTACAACCACGAAATGCCTGGCGGGCAATACACCAATCTCTACGAACAGGCTCGCGCGTTGGGACTGGCCGATCGCTGGCAACAGGTCTGCCGCGTGTATGCCGAGGTGAATCAGCTCTTCGGCGACATCGTGAAAGTGACGCCTACCTCGAAGGCCGTGGGAGACATGGCTCTCTTCATGGTCGCCAACGAGCTGACATCCGATGATGTTCTGAATCAGGACCGCGAACTGGCGTTTCCGGAGTCGGTGATCGACCTGATCAGCGGGGCGATGGGGCAGCCGATAGGCGGATTCCCAGAGAAGATCAAACAGCGCATTCTGGGTGATCGGAAACCCTTCGAGGGGCGGCCCGGCGCGACCTTGCCTGATGTCGACTTCGCCGCCGTTGCCAAGAGCCTCGAAGAAAAGTTTGGAACCAAGCCCTCACATCGCGAGGTGCTCAGCTCGCTGATGTACCCGAAGGTCTTCGACGAGTACGCGGCGCATGCGAAAGAGTATGGCGACACAAGCGTGCTGCCGACGCCATCGTTCTTCTTCGGCATGCAGCCCGCCGAGGAGTTCTCGGCCGACATCGAGCCGGGGAAGACGTTGTTCATCAAGTTCCTCACGACGGGCAGCCCGCATCCCGACGGCACGCGGACGGTGTTCTTCGAACTCAATGGCCAGCCGCGCGATGTCACGATCGAAGACCAGTCGGTCGAGGCCGTGGTGTCGAAGAACGTGAAGGCCGACGTGGCGAACCCGACGCATCTGGCGGCGAGCATGCCGGGCATGGTGGTGGGCGTGGTGATTCATGCAGGCAGCAAGGTTTCGCGCGGGCAGAAGCTGATTACGATCGAGGCCATGAAAATGCAGACGAACATCACCGCCGACAAGGATGGCAAGATCGGTCAACTGCTCGTGCAGGCCGGCACGCAGGTAGAGGCGGGGGATTTGCTGTTGACGATTGAGTGAGTGGAGAAGCAAAGTGGCATTCACAACGCGTCGAACTGCCTCCGATGAGTTGACTTGAGGCGTTGGACCATCTGTCGTGGCGGTGAACCCATCGGGAGTCGAGAGAATGGTGTCAGCAAGCGCAGAGTATCTGAGTCGACGGGACGGCACAGAGTTCGCGCGTTTGAGTCCACTTCATCATCATGTGATTAACTGCATTTTCTCGGAAATGAAAGATGGCTTTTGCTTTGATGACGTATTCCAGCATGTTGCGAGGGATACCGAGATTGTCGACGCGCCTTCGATGGCGGGAAACCTTGGGAGAGTGAAACTTGTCGTGATCAGAGCACTGGACGCACTTGTGTCAGTTGAGATGCTCAATGTGACGAACTCGGAAAGAGAATCCTATCACTTATGCTGGACATCTGACGCTTGAGTGACGAGCGAGTGGTGTGAACGGAATGTCATTGAAATGAATCGACAATCGCTTCAGCGACCAGTCCAGATCGAAATGGTCGATCGCGAGATGGCGCGCATTCTGGCGACTAAGACAGAGGCCGAACGACTGCAAATCGCATGGGGCCTGTGGCGGTCGGCTCGCGACATGTTGCGGAATCTCATTTCGTCGCAGTCTCCCGAACTCTCGGTGGAGGAAGTCAATCGGGTCGTTGCGGAAAGGATGTCGCATGCAGGCTGACGATCTGTTGCGATTTGCAGCCGATGCGTGCGAGCGGCTGCAATTGACGTATTTCGTCACCGGATCCACGGCGACAATTGCCTATGGCGACCCGCGTTTGACGGCTGACATCGACATTGTCGTCGACTTGCCAATCGGGTCTGTGCATGCGTTTTGCGAGTTGTTTCCTTCCGCGGAATTCTATGTGAGCTCTGAGTCGGTTCAGTCAGCAGTGCGAAAGGGTACGCAGTTCAACGTCATCCATCCCACGTCGGGACTGAAGATCGACTTCATGATCCCCAAGGACACAGAGTTCAATCGATCACGAGTCGCTCGCCGACGCCGGCTGCGCGTGCTCTCTGATCGCGATGTGAACTTCGCATCGCCAGAGGACGCCATCCTCATGAAGCTACGATACTATCAGGAGGGAGAATCCCAAAAGCACCTGCGGGATATTGCCGGCGTGCTCAGAGTTCAAGGCGCATCAGTTGACAAAGCCTACATCGCCAAATGGGCGCAATCTCTGGGCGTCTGGGAGGTCTGGAACATGATTCTTCAACAGGAAGGAAGCGCCGACGCATCCGGTGAGACCGTCAGTTCACCCAACCTCGATCGTGACTGGGAGGACCATTACGCCACGGGACACATGCCCTGGGACTCGGGAATGCCGTCGAGCGAACTCGCCCGTGTGCTGCGGGAGCACGACGTTCCCCTCGGACGCGCGCTCGAACTCGGCTGCGGCACTGGCACCAATGCCATCTGGCTGGCTCAGCAGGGATACAGCGTGACGGCTGTCGACATTGCCGCCAGCGCCTTGAAGTTGGCCCAGGCGAAGGGCGAGGCCGCCGGAGTCGCCGTCAATTGGATCCAGGCCGACGTGCAGAACTTCGGGGAGGGAATGGAGCCGTTCGATTTGGTCTTCGATCGCGGCTGCTATCACTGCTGCCGGCGGGTCGATCTGGGCGGATATCTCAACACGCTCAAGAACGTCACGCGGCCGGGGACGCGTTTCCTCTGCCTGTGCGGAAATGCCAATGAGCAATCGGAATCGCGCATCCCCAGGGTCACCGAGGCCGATGTGCGCGACGAACTCGGCTCACTGTTCGACATCGTCCATCTCTTGGTAATGCATTTCGAAGACGCTGGAGGCGCGCAAGGTCCGCTGGGCTGGTCGGTGTGGATGGAGCGGCGATCAGCGTGATGGAACGGAATGAGGCTCCAGTGTGACCCCTCATCCGCCCTGCGGGCACCTTCTCCCCGCTGGGTGCGGCGCAACGAACTGAAGCCGTTCGCGGGGAGAAGGGTAAGTTGTCAGCACTTGGCTGACTTACGTTTCTTTCCGATGCGGCCTTTCTCTTCGACCATCCGAATGTAATCGGGCGCGTAGGGCACCTTGCAGGAGGTGTCCCCCATGTCGACGCAGACCGTGCCGATCTTCTCG
>JANNSB010000379.1:0-1749 GCA_031402175.1 Planctomycetaceae bacterium | reverse complement strand
CGCGTGCTCGAGCGCTTCGGCAAGCTGATGGACCTGCCGCTGGGGGGGTAGAGGGATCAGGAGTAAGTAGTCAATGGTTGGTTGAAATAGGAGAGCGGTCGTGAGGCGGTTCGCAGGAGCCTCCATCAACCACTGTCCATCGACTACAAACAGAAAAAATCGGACCGGCCGGTCCTTCATCAGCCGTCACGGACGCGGGTCTCGTGGCTCAAGCGGATTCAACTCTCTGAGCAGGTGCGATTGGTACAACTCGTGAGATGTCACAGACGCCGTTTCCAAAACCGACTGCCCGCGAAGCGAAGGCGATTGCGAAGATCGTCTCTGCAACGAGTTCTGATCTGGAGCGGGCGATCGTGCTGGCCGTGCTGCGCGGCTACCAGACTCCCAGGCGGGCGGCCAGATTCCTGAATGTCGACGAGCCGACGATTCGCTGCACTTCCCATCACATGGAATGCCTGCTGGTGGACGCGGACAATGGGAAGCTCTGGTTGAAGTGAGGGTAGGTCAGGTTGAATTGCTGATGATTGTGATGCAGCAGAGTTGACGAGTCCATGCTCGACCGCCAATCTGCGGCATTGTTCTACCGCACATCGGCGGTCGAATGCCTGTTAGGTCGGAGGAGGTGCGTATGGCGTGGAGCGAGAATTTTGCCGCGATGCTGAACAACATGTCCGGCGACGGGGCGGGCCGGATGGGCGAGTTGTTCAACCACCTCACTCCCTCGGGCTCGGCGGCGTATGCCCTATTCTGCAACCGTGCGACGCCCGACGAGTCGAAGTCGTTGGCCGCCTGGTTCAGCACCGCCACGGCCGATCAGGTCAAGCAGGCCGCTGCTCGCCTCAACTCGGGTAAGGCTGGAAACCCCGCATTGTTCCTCGGCTGGCTCGACGCTCTCCGGGCCGGGAGCTTGCCCCCCGAGCCGGTCGCGACGAAGAGGTGGTGGCAGTTCTGGAAAAGCCCCCCGGCTGCCGGCGCGTCCACTTCTGCGGAACCCCGCCCGACCTCCACCGAGACGCCCAAGCCGTTCGTTCCCGAAAAGCAGCAACCGCAGGCGGTAGGGCTGCCCGAGGCAGGAGCAGTTCACGGATTGATCAAGGATCTCGCCAGCGCCGATTTCGAGGTGCGTGTGGATGCGATGGCGGAACTGCGCCAGCTCAAGAACATCACCGCGGTGCCGACCCTGATCGGGCTCCTCAACGACCGCGACAGTCGGGTTCGTGAGGAGGCCGCATGCACGCTGGAGAGCCTGGGCGACGCGCGGGCCGTCGATCCGCTCATCGCGGCGCTGTGCGATCTGGACGGCAACGTCCGCCTGAAGGCCGCCCGCGCGCTAGGAGTTCTGAAGGACCGGAAGGCTGTCGAGCCACTCATCGTTCACCTCCGCGACCCAGACAACATCGTCCGTGTATTCGCGGCATACGCGCTCCAGCGGCTCGAGGACAAGCGGGCGATTTCGGCGCTACAGACGGCCCTCGAAAACACAAACCACGGCGAGGCCCGCCAAGCCATGCAAGAGGCGATGAATAGCTTGCGCGGATGACACGGCGGGGTGGCCGTGGTCGTTCTTCAATAGAGGTATGCACTTGACTCAACCAGCGCCTACAGGTAGTGGTGGGGGATGGTCGAGGACTATCCCAGTACACTGTTGGCGTATGAACGGCGGTTTGTCGACGAGGGGGCGTGTAGGCAGTACCAGGAGGGTTTGCGTTGGCCCGACGGGTACGTTTGCCCGCAGTGCGAGGCGAAGTC
>JANNSB010000378.1:0-3062 GCA_031402175.1 Planctomycetaceae bacterium | reverse complement strand
AGTCGCTGGTGTCGATTGCGTCGTGACGGACACATGGGTTTCGATGGGCCAGACCGATGCCGCCCGGCGCAAGCAGTTGCTGGCGCCCTATGCGGTCGATAGCGTCTTGATGCGCAAAGCGGCCAAGGACGCCATTTTCCTGCATTGCCTGCCGGCCTATCGAGGGCATGAGGTATCAGCTGAGGTGCTGGACGGGCCGCAGTCGCGCGTGTTCGACGAGGCGGAGAACCGGTTGCACGCGCAAAAGGCAATTCTGGCCTGGTGCCTGGGCGTTGGATCCGCGGAGCTTGCGGGATGACGACTGCGGCAGGCAACGATAACATCCTGGCGGGGATTGCCGACGATGATCGCGTGCTCGCGTTCCGCACGCTGACGTCTCGCGCGCAAGGCCGGGTGGTGCGGCTTGCTCGCACGGCCGACGAGATCCTGACGCGCCACGCCTATCCCGAGCCGGTCAGCCGGACGCTAGGCGAGGCCCTGGCGTTGTCGGCTATGCTGGGCTCGCTGTTGCACGCCAACAGCCGGCTGATCCTGCAAACCAAGACAGATGGCCCGCTGCGTATGCTCGTCGTCGACATCACGAGCCCGGGTCGCATGCGTGGGTTGGCCGGTTTTGACGCCGCGCGGCTGACTGAGTTGACCTCGCAGTCGCGACTTGGCCAAGGGCATCTGCTCGGCAGTGGGCATCTTGCCATGACGATCGATTCCGGCGGACCGGAGCCACGCACGCAGGGCATCGTCGCGCTGGCCAATCACGGACTAACGCAAGCCGCGCACACATATTTCCGCCAGTCCGAACAGATCCCGACGTTCGTGCGGCTGGCTGTGGCGCGGCATCAGGTTCGCAGCGCCAATGGCGAGGAGCCGGTCTGGCAGTGGCGCGCTGGAGGGCTCATCCTGCAACAGTTGCCCGAGGATGTCGGCCGTGGCGGCGCATCGAGCGTTCGCGGCAGCGAAGACGACGACGATCAACTTTTAGGTGACCGCGACGAGGACTGGCAGCGCGCGCGCATGCTGGCGGCGACCGTCGAGGATCACGAGTTGCTTGATCCGACGCTTCCGGCGGAGAGGCTGTTGTACCGGTTGTTCGC
The DNA here is from genome assembly GCA_031402175.1 of Planctomycetaceae bacterium. Classification (GTDB taxonomy): domain Bacteria; phylum Planctomycetota; class Planctomycetia; order Planctomycetales; family Planctomycetaceae; genus JANNSB01. Next base: position 1,971 of record JANNSB010000378.1, on the reverse strand, counting down.
GGAGGAAGGCGTCCGGTTGGGTGTTGCAACCGCAATGACCGCGCATTGCGGCTGCACGCGCCAGCGGGTGGAACTCCTGCTCAAGGGCTTTGGTGCCGCGGAATTGTCCGACATGCGCGAAGACGATGGCTGCGTCACCGTGACGTGCGAATACTGCAGCACGCGCCACAAGTTCACGGCTGACGAAGTGACCGCGCTTTAGGACGCCACGAACAATAGATGAATCGCAGTCTTTGTGCGTCGGTGTGACTCAGGCTGCCGGGATTCCGGTTCTGGGCGAACAGTTGTAGTCCGGATGGCATGATCGATGAAGATGCCATTCGCACACGCTGGGATGCCGTCGGCTCGAAGCTCGACGAACGGGGGCGGCGGTTGTTCGCTGCCGGCGAAGTGAGAACCGCTGGCTGGGGTGGCTTGGCCGTCGTATCGCGGATCACCGGGCTCGCGCGATCGACCATCAATCGTGGCGAGGACGACCTCGACGCCGCCGTGCCGATAGCCAAGGGGCAGGTGCGCCGCGCGGGGGCCGGTCGCAAAGCCGTCGCCACGAACGATCCCGACCTCGTCCTTGCTTTGAAGCGGCTGGTTGAGCCGGCCACGCTCGGCGATCCGATGCGTGCGCTGCTTTGGGTCTCGAAGAGCATGGACAAGTTGTCCGAGATCCTGACCGGCATGGGGCATCCAATCAGCGCCGACACCGTACGCAAGGAACTCGTCAAACTCGGCTTCTCGCGCCAGTACAATCGCAAGGCGGACGAGGGCTCGAAGCATCCGGATCGGAACGGGCAATTCGAACACATCAACGCGAAAGTCGTTGCCGCGCAGGCCAAACGTCAACCTGTCATCTCGGTCGACACCAAGAAGAAGGAGCTCGTCGGCAACTTCAAGAACGGCGGCTCCGACTATCGGCCGAAAGGCCAGCCTCGCCGCGTCAAGGTCCACGACTTCGAAGACAAGGAGTTGGGCAAGGTCGTGCCTTATGGGGTCTATGATGTGACGGCCAACGCCGGCTTCGTCAGCCTCGGCATCACCAGCGATACAGCCGAGTTCGCGGTTGCGGCGATCCGCACTTGGCTCGCGCGCACGGGCCGCTCACGGTATCCGAAGATGCGCGAGTTGACGGTCACCGCAGATTGCGGCGGCTCGAACGGCGCGCGCGTCCGGTTGTGGAAGGTCGAGCTGCAGAAGCTCGCCGACGAAGCCGCAGTGACGCTGCACGTGCACCACTATCCGCCGGGCACTTCGAAGTGGAACAAGATCGAGCACCGGATGTTCTGCCACATCACGCAGAACTGGCGCGGCCGCCCGCTGACGGATCGTGTCGCCGTCGTCGAGTTGATCGGTGCCACAACGACGAAAGCCGGGCTGAAGATCGACTGCGTGCTCGACGAGCGGACCTACGAAAAGGGCATTAAGGTTCGCGACACCGAAATGGACGCCCTCGACATCACCGGCGATGCGTTCCATCCTGAATGGAACTACACGATCAAGCCCCGGAAGACCGCCAAATCGTAGCGGTTATTGTTCGTGTTGTCCTAAGCACGAGGCCACGCATGGGGAGCGAGCCAGGCCGGGGGCAGCTGCCGATCGCTGGTGGCGATCGTCACAACCATTGTACCGCGTGGCACCTCGTAACCCGGATCGGAGGCGCGGGGGATAAGGTCACATGACGGCCGGCCGCAAGCGGCCGAGCCACGTGACTGTCGAATGGACGGCGGATCGCCCCATGGCTACGCCCGATCCGCTGCCGGGGAGCAAGAAAAGGCCACGACTGCCTCGGTCCAGTCGCGTCTGTTCTTGTCTCGCACCGCTCTGTCGGGGCCGGCACGTCCGAAACCGATGCCGATTGTCGTGATTGTTGAATCTCATCATTTGTCTGAGACGGCCGGCCCGACAAAAATCGATGCGGTGCGAGGCTGAACCCCGGCCTGTCGGGTGGTCTGCCGAGCATCGGCAGGCTGATTGTCCTTG
>JANNSB010000377.1:0-14020 GCA_031402175.1 Planctomycetaceae bacterium | reverse complement strand
GGTGCAACCGCTCAATGGTGGTGGAGCAACGGAGACAGTTCGGTCGGACAATGTGTTTCGAATCCGCGAAAACCAGTGCCATCCGTCCGATCCGTGGTCTATCAGAAGTGGGCCCACCATTTACAAGCTGCACCCAGTTCCGCGCCATTCCCGCTCCGTTCCATTCCTTATCCGACGGACCCAATTAGAATAACGGCGTCAGGGTTCGCAAAATCATGTGAACCATTTCCGGTCGGCGTGCGTTTCCGATCGGTCCGAGCTTCTCACCCCGCAACTCACGGAGCACACACATGGGTCTGTTCGACAAACTCCGCGGCGAACTTGTCGATATCATCGAATGGGTCGACGACTCCCGCCATACGATCGCTTGGCGGTTCCCGCGCTATCACAACCAGATCAAGAACGGGGCGGCTCTCATCGTCCGCCCGGGGCAGGTCGCGGTCTTCGTCCATCGCGGCCAGATTGCCGACATGTTCGAGCCGGGACATTACGAACTCAAGACCGACAACCTCCCGATCCTCAGCACCATCGCCGGCTGGGCGCACGGGTTCGACAGCGCCTTCAAGGCCGAGGTCTACTTCTGCTCGACGCGGCAGATCACCGAACTGAAATGGGGCACACCGAATCCCATCATGCTGCGGGATGCCGACTTCGGCCCCGTCCGCCTGCGGGCATTCGGCACCTACTCGATGAAGGTGTCTGACCCCAAGATACTGCTCAAGGAACTGATCGGCGTCGACCAGTCGTTCGAGGCCGACGAAATCACCGAACTGATGCGCGGGATCGTCAACTCGGCGTTCGCGGATCTCATCGGGCAGGCGAAGATCGCGGCCCTCGACCTGGCCGCCAACTATCGCAGCTTGTCGGATGAACTCAAGAAACTCGTCCAGGAGCGCGTCGATGACGAGTACGGCCTGGAGATCCCGCAACTCTTTATCGTGAACGTGTCGCTTCCCGAAGAGGTCGAGAAGGCTCTCGACACCCGCAGCAGCATGGGCGTGATCGGTGACCTGGGCAGCTATCAGCAGTTCCAGATGGGCAAGGCCATGACCGCAGCCGCCGAGAACCCCGCCGGTGGTGGAGCCGCGTCGGGCATGGGATTGGGAATGGGCTTCGCGATGGCCAATCAATTCGCACAAGGCATGGGTGGCCTCGGCGGACAGGGTGCGGCCGTCGCTCCGCCGCCGGTTCCCGCGGCGTGGCACATCGCCGTTGGCGGCCAGTCGGAAGGACCGATCACAGATCAGGCACTGTTGCAGGCGATTCAATCCGGCAAGGTGACGCCCGCGACAAACGTCTGGACCGCCGCGTTGGGCAAGTGGACGCCCGCCGCCCAAGTCCCGCAACTCGCCGGCTACTTCGGCCCGCCACCACCGCCACCGGGGTAGGGCGATTTGGTTTGAGTCGATCAATGATAACCCGACGCGTCAGCGAGGGAGACGTGTATTCGGGGTATGCAGTAATCGGATCGTGCCTTGCGGAGCGAGGCGATGACCCGCAAGGCGCACAACTCAGCCTTGAATGCGGAACCTCACGACGCCCTCGCTGACGCGTCGGGTTACCGTCACCTACGCGCCATCCAGCGCAGGAAATCTCGTTCCAATTCGTCGATGTTGCCGAACGCCGCTTCGAATTCCGCCAATCGTGTCGCTGGCTCGTCCCACGTCATCAGCGGCTTCTGGGATACCAGCCGCAGAAACTCCACGTACTCGTCGTGATGTTCGCGAATGAGAAACCAGCTTAGCGCCCAGCTTTCGCAATAGGCATCGGCCTGCGTGTCTGCATCACGAAACAAGTCTTCTGAACTCAGCAAGTCAGCCATGCTGCCGGCCTCTCTGCGGTGGCGCACGTAGTTCTTGAAATCGACCAGCCGCTCTGTGTTCGGGCGAATCAGCCGTACATCGACCGCTTGTCGTGTCGCTTCGCTCGATTCGGCGCACATGGCGAGTCCCTCGGTGAGCCACATCGGATTGTCGGCATAACGGCGGTGCAGGCCACAGTTGTACGCCAGTTGATGCGTCGCCTCGTGCAAGAGGGTGCCGACCGATTGCGGCAACGCGGCCATCCGGCGATCGATCTCGCGTGGACTCAAGTCTTCGGGCGAAGCGACTACTGCCGACAGCGGATCGTGCAGCACCATGCGATTGGTACGCATCGAGTAATAGGCCCGCGTCTGGGCCACTTCGGCCGATGCATCTCGCGTGGCGAAGTCGGCGTACTCGTCCCGATCCGCAAGCACGAGCAGCGGCAACAGTCCGACGGGCGCAACGGGTTCGAGACCCATCTCGGTCCACGTTTCAAGCATGGAAAAGTGGAACTGATCAAGCACCGCCCCCGCCCATTCCGCGAACTCGGCGCTGCCGCGCGTGGCAATGACGTAGTGTTCGGTCGTCACCACCGTCCCCTCGTCCCCCAGCACGGATCGCAAACGCTGAGCCAACTCCTCTCCATCCGCGAGCGCGAAGGGTACTTCCGATGGCATGTGCTGGGGTGTTGACTCTCCCTGGATCGCAAACAGCTCTCCAAATCGGTCCTGCACCAACAGCCCGCCGTCCTGAGAGGAAATCAGCACGGCTCCTTCGATCGTGCGCGACTCTCCGTCGGATTGATAGGTGATGGTCTCGAAAAGCCGCACGTCGTCGCCTGCCGTTGGCGTTGTAGTATCAACTACAGGCGCAACATCGTCAGCGGCGATGACAGCGCAGGCGCAAACGCACACGATCACCGCCGCGACAAGCATCGCGAGACGATACTCGAAACTCGCAAGTGGCTGCCGCATGTTTACAGTGGGGTAATAATTGATTCCTCAGGTTAGCCGATCTATTGAACCGAAAGTACAGCGAGCGTCAAAGGAAAGGACCGCGGATGACGCGGATTTGGCGGATGCTCGCGGATCTGAGTGCCCCTGTTCCATCCGTGACACGCAGCAGCATTCACCAACCTGCTGCAGATCCGCGATGACCCGCGTCATCCGCTCAATCCGCGGTCTATCATTCGGCGTCATTCAACGCGTCAAATCGAACTCATCTCTAGTGCACGGCACTCGTTCAATTCTATACTGACTCCGAACCTCCGGCGGTTGCACATGTTTGAGAGGCGAAATGCAACTTGTGAACTCAATCCCTAGGCTTCCCCGCCGCCATGCCCTGCAGATCGGCGGCCTGGGCTTCCTCGGTCTCACGCTCCCCAAACTGCTGCGCGCGAATGGCGATAGCGCCGCCGCACCACCCGTACGCGCCAAGTCGGTGATCTTTCTCTATCAGTTCGGCGGACCCAGCCATGTCGACATGTTCGACATGAAGCCCGATGCCCCCGACGGCATTCGCAGCCAATATGGTCAGATTGCGACATCGCTCCCCGGCCTCGCCATCTGCGAGCACCTGCCTGAGACCGCCAAGGTGATGGACAAGGTCACCCTCGTGCGGTCGATGCATCACGAGATGAAGAATCACAACTCGGCGTCCTACTACGCCCTCACCGGCCACGCGCCGCCGCTCGATGACATTCGCCTGCGCGATTCGATCGAACTGTTCCCCGCCTATGGTTCCGTGGCCGATCGATTCGCCCCCGCTCTTAACCACGAAGCCTCCTCGACGTTGCCGCGGTTCGTGGCCTATCCGCACGTCATTCGCGACGGTTCCGTGACGCCGGGACAGCATGCGAGCTTTCTCGGCAAGCGGCACGACCCGTTGCTCATCACCGAAGATCCGGCCGAGGAGAACTTCCGCTTGCCGGAACTCAGTCTGCCGGATGGCCTCAGCCTCGATCGGCTGCACGATCGTCGCGGGCTACAGAGCATCATCAATCAGCAGTCGCAGCTCTTGGAATTCTCGGCCGAGGCCCAGGGGATTGATGAGTTCTACGAGCGGACGGTGTCGATGCTCAACTCAACACAGGTGCGAGATGCCTTTGACCTCTCGCAAGAGCCTGCGGAGCTTCGCGACCGTTACGGCCGCACGACGTATGGTCAAAGCTGCCTGCTGGCCCGCAGGCTCGTCGAATCGGGCGTGCGGTTTGTCAACGTCTATTTCGATCGCAGCATCGGCGGGCAGAGCACGACGGCCGGCGGCTGGGACACGCACGGCTTCAACAACACGCGGATGTACCCGATCCTCACCGAACGGCATCTGCCGATCACCGATCACACGCTGCCGGTGCTGCTCAACGACATGGACGAACGAGGCCTCCTGGATGAAACGCTCATCGTCTGGATGGGAGAGTTCGGCCGCTCGCCCAGGCTCAACGACAACATCAGCCGCGACCACTGGCCGACCTGCTACACGACGCTCCTGGCCGGCGGCGGCGTGAAGCGGGGCTACATTCACGGTGCCTCCGATCGTCAGGGCGCCTATCCCGACATTGACATGGTGCGCCCCGACGACCTCGCCGCCACGATGTTCTACCTGATGGGCATCGACCCCACGACCGAAATGCGCGACTCCCTCAACCGCCCCCTGCCCCTTGCCGCCGGTTCGCCGGTGATGGGCGTCGTGGCGTGAGCCGCTTGTTACGTGGAGGATGGGCTTTACTGATTGACGCGGCATCCGCGATCGCCACGCCCCTCCCGATGGTCGGGGTCGTGCCACCCGACCGCCACGCCACTCCCGTTGGTCGTGGTCGTGCCACCCGACCCGACGATTCACGGCCTGCCATGGTCGTTCTTCACCGAGACGAAAGGCAGGTAGTCACGTCCACTCCAAGTTCGCACTGGCGGACAAGCCGACCAGTGGCACACTTTGTGAATTAGACACCCGTGGCACCTGGCGATGCGGCCACAAAAAAACGCCACCCGGAAGGATGGCGTTTGGTCGAAATTGTTGACTTCAAACGTTACGCAGTCGCCTGCGCCTTTCGATTGCCACGCAACCGCAGCCCAATAACGCCGAGACTGGCGAGACCAAGCAGAGCCATGCTGGTTGGTTCGGGGACGGCATTTACAGCCTGTACCGCGACGTTGTCGACGTAGGCGAAATTGGTGGTTGAGGCTGCGTCGAATCGAAGAAACAGCCTGGCGTTCGACGACAGCAATGAGACATCAAATGCCAAGTCGAAGGGAACAACGCTGTTCTGCGAAACGGGATCTGAAACGACATAACTGTTGATCAGGGTTCCGACCCCCTGGATGTCGTTACCGACTTCCGCAAATACAAATCCGTCGCTACTTGGCAACCAATACATTTCGACCGCCAACGGACCGTGTTGGTTGTTAGTGTCGTTGCGCCAGAAGTTGACGCCCGTGACCCGAACCGTTGGATACCCATCCGCCGTTCCAACCTCTTGGTAAAGGTACCCGTTGGTCGTACCAGGGTAGACGTGATTGCTAATCCCGGCAGTTTGACCATTCAAATACGCGCCGTGCGCGGCTCCAATAATCAAGAAATCAGAAAATAACGGAAAACCATTATTGTTATTGCTCTCACCCCATCCTGAAACGCCTTGGGCAAATCCCCCGGCCGAAAGGTCTGTACCTGGCGCTTCAAAATCCCCGTTGATCACCACCATACTCGCAAGCAATCCTTGAGGTGCGATTGCAATGAACGCACATAGAAAGCCAAAGAAACACACATACGGTTTGGAAAACATTTGTGAACACATAACGCCCCCTCTTTGTTACGGAAGCATCCACACCCCCGGAACCCATCCAGGGACGCACGCAGACAGCACGAGCTTGAGCGTATAAACGTCGGCGAAGAGAGTGCAAGCATTTTTCCCAAGAATTCCAAGAAGTAGTTTCAAAACCCGTTTTTCGTGAGTTGATGGCGCGTCGCTTGCATTGGTGTGGGAATGAAAGGAGGCATTCTCATGCTCACAACCCTGCGAGCGCCTGGTGCCACGGGCGAGTTGACCTGAAATGTGTGCCACTGAGCGGCTTGTTGTTCAAGGAAGAGGCGGGGTGGCCCAGCCGCTTGTTGGCTGGGTGCCGCAGGCACAAGAAGGTGCATCATGTGCGGTCAGTGTTTGTGCAGCGTCTCCATCGAAGGGACGCCGATGGAGAGACTTCTTGTCGCTGCGCGACCCGGCCATGAGTGGCCGGGCCACCCCGCCGCTAATTGTCCACATCAATGTCGACGGAACCTTCGGCTGCTTCCTCATCCGGAATTGAAAACGCATCGCCGAAATCCTCGCTGGTTTCAGCCGGAACGGAGTCAGCCGCATCCCCGGCTTGAATCACGAGCATCGCCGCCGCCGTGGCCGACGCCTCGGTGCCCGGGTAAATCTCAGTGAGTGCCGTCAACTGTTCCCGAATCTCGTCGAGCCGTTGATCCGCCGCCATCACCGTGGCGCGTAGCCGGGCGCGCTCGACTTCGATCTGCAGTTCCTCTTCATCCATCAGCGATGCGGCTGCCGCCGTCAGTTCAATCAACTCTTGACGCAGCGTTTCGGCTGGTGAAGCGGCGCCCGAATGAAGGTGAAAAGGGGAGCCACCAGCCGCTGGAGTTGGAGACGGATTGCTCCGGAAATCTTGCGGTATAGGGTTGGTGGAAGTCTCTTGGAAGCTCCGGGTTGTTTGCGATACCGGGCGGCTGAGCGACTCCTGAGCCACCGCAACGTACCAGGTCGTGCCGGCCGCCAGTGCCACGAGCATCGAGAGCGCGAGCTTGTTCTTCATCGCAACATCCTTGAGAAGAGGTGAACAGCAGAATCCCTCGCTTACGATACACAATTCTGACGCCGTACCGTAATAGGAAATCTTCATTCCAGGGAGAGGTCGAATCTCGTGATCGTTGCGGTGGAGCCGGGTTCCACAATCGACGTTTAGTCCACGATTGCCACGCCGCTCCCGTTGGTCCCGTTGGTCGTGACGTGCCGCTCACTCCGCGTGGCGCCTCACGAGGCCGCTTCACTGATTCGTCCCTCGACGCAGTTCGAGTTCTGCCTGTGTCTCCAGCCGGAAGGTGATGTCACCGGGCACGCCGGGATGGAGGTTCCACTCGACCAAACCCTGTTCGTCGTACCCGTCCTCGCCGACCGAGTAGATCACGGGTTCACCATCGATCACCGCAAACCTCATTGGCTCGCCGCCACCGTACGGATCCAGGCAGGGTTCTGTGATCCCCGCATCCAGCAGGATGGCCTCCAGATCGGGTGGCACGTCGGCGTGGCTGATCTGCCAGCGACGCAGACAGGTCAGGCAGCGAAGCCCGGCCAGCGAGGCCTGGTCACGACGATATGCGACGAAGACTTGGAGCAAGATCGGCAGCTTGTAACGAAAGATGCGTGACTCCGGATTTCTGGCAAGCTGGTCCCGCAGGCGCGAGACAAAACCGTGCTGCTCATGCACGGGCAGATCGAAAACGCTCAGCAGCGACCGGTAGCCTTCATCGGCAATCGTGATTTCGCGGGCAAAATCGGCTGCGTTCATGGCATTGATTCGCTCTGCCACCTGCGACTGCGCAGCGTCTCCCTCTCCGACCATTCCCGAGGCGAACACTTCACCCGGCGTCGTCGGCGTCGAATCCCCCTCTGGGTCCTCCACAGATCCTGCCATACGCGCGGGACTGAACTCCCCTGTGTGATATTGAATATCGTGCAATTCGATACGAAACACGACATACTCCTGTCGGAGCGACAGTTCGATCGTTTGCGCGGCGATGCGTTCGTGTTCGTCGAGTATGGCGACGAGCCTGTCACATTGCTCGACGGTCAATTCCGGATGCAGCAAGATGTCGCGAATGCTGCTGTACGACAAGCCGTTGACGGCAATGGAGACCAGAACCGTCACCAGGGAGCCGCCACGATTGAGATCCCGGCTCAAACGCGTCATCACGAGCAGATCGTCGATCGCTCCATCCAGATTCCCCTGTAGGGCCTGGTGCCAGATGCGGAGTTGCGCATAACGCGCTACGCCGCGAGCCCCGTTCACCAAGGTGATGTGCGACAGTCGCGAGACGCTGGGGTCAAACCTGCACTCGTTTTTTCGCTGAGCCCGGCCCAGCTTCTCGAACGCCGAGTCATAGAGGCTGAGTGCCCGCTCGACGTCTGCGAGGGTCACTGACTGCCGATCCTGTGCCCACGGCGTGTGCACGGCGTAGAATTCTTGCCCGCGATCGGCCGCGGGCTGAGTGCGCTCCGTGCGCTGCTCCTCTGAGAAATACACCTCGAGTTTTGACTCGAACTCATACAGTGCGTCCAGATACATCGGCGCGGCATTGTCTTCCCAGATCGGCATCGAAAAGTGCTCGACCAGGTCAAACGGCGCGCTGGTGTCGGCGAGCAGCCAGGGTGGAGGCGCACTGATCGCATCCGGCAAACTGGGATAACGCCTTGGCTCGGGGGGCAGACGCCAACTCTCATCCGGGGGGGATGTGTCAACAGCGAGATCGGCAGACGGATCGACCGGGTCGGCGGACCTGGTCGGCGTCGTCTTTCGGCCGTTGTTGACGACGATGCCGGTGATCACTGCGGCAATGGCGACCAGGCCGATCGTCGCGCCGACCCACTTCCGACCCCCAGACGGATTCCGTTTGGGCGGTCGCCGTGCCTCCGACATGGCGGCAGAGTTCTGTCCCTCCAGAGAACGCTGCAGGTCCGCAGCCAGATCGGCGGCAGAGGCGTAGCGGTCTGCTGCATTCCGCGACATCGCCTTCAGGCAGATGGCTTCCAACTCGGCATCCACAGCGGCATTGATGCTCCTCGGTGGTGGCGGCTCTTCGGTGAGGATCTTGGCCAGCGTCGCCCCCAGCGAGCCGGTAAACGGCAGCTTCCCGGTGAGCATCTGATACAGCATCACTCCCAGCGCATAGATGTCCATTGCCGGCGTGACCTGATCGACGTTCCCCGACACCTGTTCCGGAGACATGTAGGCCGGTGTCCCGACGATCGCTCCCGCTTGAGTGAGTGTCGCTTCGCCTGGCTTGCTGCGCCGTGCGAGACCGAAGTCCATGATCACCGGCTCGTGGTCCGGATTGATCATGACATTTCCCGGCTTGAGGTCGCGATGCACAATGCCTAACTGGTGGGCGCTGTGGAGCGCCAACGCCAGTTTGCGGATCACAATTGCGGCCTGACGATTTTGATCGGGTTGACCCGACTTCAGGTCTTCCGACAACGGACGGCCTTCGATGAGAGCCATCGTCAGGTAGTGCACGCCGTCAATCGCACCCACGTCAAAGATCGGGCAGATGTTGGGGTGATGCAGCGTCGCCATCGCTCGGGCTTCGCGATAGAACCGATCGATGACATCGGGATCGTTGTCAGCAAAAAAGGGGATCTTCAGCGCCACCACTCGGTCGAGTTGCGTATCGAGCGCGGCATAGACGGCCCCCATCGCTCCTGCGCCAAGTGGACGCTGAATGCGGTACCGGCCGAACACTTCCGGCATCTGTCTGGCTCCGCCGCGTCCGTGAGAGACTGGAGCGCCGTCCGTCCGGGAGGGGTGGGTTGAGTCATCAACGACCTGACGGAGCAGGGTCTCATCCAGCTCCGGCGATCCCGAGGGAGTGGCCTGCGCGGGGACTTTCTGAGTTCGGGTCGGTTCGGCGGCCGCTGCATTGTCCGGCGTTTGATCATCAGACATTATGCGGCACCTTTCGTCTTCCCGTGCTGGTTCTCGGAACCGAACACCGGCTGACAGCACCGCTGCATCATAACAGTTGACATCGATTCGGAACAAATGGATCAGGCGAACACGGCAGATTAACACCCCATGAATGCTTTTGTGATTCCATTGAAGGCCGATAGACACCTGACTCCGATCCGCCAACAACCTACAGTCTGCGGTATGTCTCCATCTCGCCTGTGGCCATGTGCCTTCGTCTGTCTCGTCTCGTTGACCATTGCTCCGGCGGCCATGGCTCAACCGGGCGATCTGACTGCACTCCTTCTCGCGGAGGATCGCGACGCCCTGCTGGCCGATGTATATGAGTTCGGCGACGCCCGCAGGGGGGCGGTGGTGTTTCATCAGCAGGCGATGGCCTGTGGGAAGTGTCATGCCGTCGACGAGGGGCCGGCCGTGCTGGGGCCGAACCTGGCGGACCTCGCGAGTCTGCCGGAACCGGTGAGCGATGCTCACCTTGTCGAAGCCGTCCTCGAACCTTCGCGCACGATCCGCAAAGGTTTCGAACCCGTCGTGCTCGCCCTGATCGATGGCCGGCAGATCACCGGACTGCTCCTGGAAGAGACGGCTGACGCCCTCGTCATGCGTGTCGTCGACTCGGCCAGTGTGGAAGGGAGCGTGCTTGTCACCGTGCCCTCGGGCGACATCGACGAGCGGGCAATGAGCACGATGTCGATCATGCCTGCCGGTCAGATGAACACGCTCACGAGCCGGCAGCAGTTTCTTGATCTCATCAGCTATCTCATCGCGATTCGCGATGGCGGCCCCGCACGCGCGCAAGAACTGCAGCCGCCGCTGCAACTGCTGGCACTCGTCTTACCCGAGTACGAGGCGCACGTCGATCACGCGGGGATGATCGCCGCACTGGACGATGCCGCCTTCGAGCGCGGCGAGCAGATCTACAAGCGGTTGTGCATCAACTGTCACGGCGACCACTCCGGACCGGGTTCGCTGCCGACGGCTCTGCGGTTCGGCGACGGGCGATTCAAGAACGGCAGCGACCCGCATGCGATGTACCGCACGCTCACTCACGGTTTCGGCCTGATGGTTCCGCAAACCTGGATGGTGCCGCAACAGAAGTACGACGTCATTCATTACATCCGCGAGGAGTACCTGCGGGACCGAAACGCATCGCAGCACTTCGAGATCTCCGGCGAGTATCTGGCCGGTCTCCCTCCCGGTGACACTCACGGCCCGGAGCCGGTGCTGTATGAACCCTGGGTGACGATGGATTATGGCCCCTACCTCGTAAACACCTACGAAGTCGGCTCGGGCGGCGGCAACTTCGCTTACAAGGGGATCGCGGTGCGCCTCGATGCAGGCCCCGGCGGCGTGTCGAACGGCCGGGCGTGGATGGTGTTCGATCACGACACGTTGCGCGTCGCCGCCGCCTGGACGGCTGATGAAGGCCAGCCGCCGTTCATCGACTGGAACGGCATTCACTTCAACGGAGCGCATCAGACTCATCCACGAGTGAGCGGCGTCGTGCAGTTCGCGAATCCCACCGGTCCCGGCTGGGCTGATCCCGTCACGGGCGAATTCGTCGATGACCAGCGAGTCGAAGGACGGGATGGTCGGCGCTACGGACCATTGCCGAGAGCGTGGGGCAAGTACCACGGCCTGTATCGCGATGGCGATGAGATCGTGATCGCGTATGAAGTGGCGGGTTCACAGGTGCTCGAACAGCCGGGGCTGACGTGGCTGACGCTGGAAACGACTGATACAGCATCGACTGGAACCTCCGTCCTTTCTACCAGTGCCTCCAGCGAGACCGGGCAGCCCGTGTTTCTGCGTCGCGTTGAAATGGGCCCGCGAGCGCAACCGATGACGCTGCTGGTGGCGTCGCATCCAGCGCAAGGCTCTGCGGAGATGCAACCGCTGGCAGGAGTTGATGGCGAGCACTCCCAGCAGATCATTTTCGGGAGCGTCGACTCCGATGAACCTGCTGATTCAGCGCCTCGGCTCGCGTTCGACGGTCAGACATTCATTCAGATCGATGAGGGGAGCGAGTTCGACCTCTCCGAACACGACTTCACCATTGCCGCCCGCATCCGCACCGAAGAGGGCGGAACAATCTTCGCCAAGACCGTCGCAGAAACGGAGTGGGTTCCGGACGGCCAGACGTTCTTCGTCCGCGGTGGCAGGCTCTGCTTCGACATCGGCTGGGTCGGAGTCGTCGAGTCACGGCAGACAGTCGATGACGGCGAGTGGCACGATGTGGCGGTCGTTTGGGATGCGGCGACCGGTGAGATTGCGTTCTCCATCGATGGCGAGCGGGATGCCGCGACCGGCAGCCTGCGGATCAACGATCGCCTCGAAGATGCCGTCATCCGCATCGGCTGCACGAACGACGACTTCCCCGATCCCAGCCATTTCGTCGGCGAACTGGAGGATGTGCGGTTCTATTCCCGCATCCTGACCGACGAAGAACTGCACGATCGCGAAACGATCAGCACCGACCAACTCGAAGGCTGGTGGCTGCATGAGCCGGTAAGCGGCGAGACGGTAGCCGATCTCACCCGCCGTGAACTACATGGCCGTGTGGTGCGATCGGAAGGGAACTCCATTGTCGGCGGACCCATTATCGCGGGCGTTGAAACCGCAGCCGATGGATTCGAATGGCGAACCGACGACGCGGGCCGGCTGCTGCTCGATGTGCCTGCTGGGAATGAGCCGATCGCGTTCATCGTCTGGACCGCATCGCTGCCGGAAGGCGAGAGTGCCGATCAACTGGCAGCGAACATTCATGTCACCTCGCCGACAAACTCACTGGCCCAACACACACACGGCGGTCAGGGGTTGTGGCCGAATGAGATCGTCACGCAGGTTATTCCTGGCGACGAGTCGGGCGCATTCGCGGTCGACTTGCTGGCACATCCCGAGCAGAATCCGTGGCTGGCTCAGGTGCGGCTCACCGGTCTCGACTTCTACAATGACGGCGACAGCATGGCCTGCTGTGCCTGGGACGGCGATGTCTGGAAAGTGACGGGCTTCAGTCGCGACGACGGCACGCTCACCTGGAAACGCATCGCCTCGGGACTGTTTCAGCCGCTGGGGATCAAGGTCATCGATGGTGTCATTCACGTCACATGCCGCGATCAACTCGTCATCCTGCGAGACCTCAATGGAGATGGCGAAACCGACTTCTACGAGTGTCTCAACAACGACCATCAGGTCACCGAGCACTTCCATGAGTTTGCGATGGGGCTGCAGGTGGATGAAGCCGGCAATTTCTATTACGCGAAGAGCGCACGGCACGCACTGGAGGCCGTCGTGCCGCATCATGGCACGCTGCTGCGAATTCCGCCCGATGGCTCGCGAACCGACATTCTCGCCAACGGTTTTCGGGCGGCGAATGGCGTCTGCCTGAACCCTGATGGCACGTTCATCGTCACCGACCAGGAGGGGCACTGGAATCCCAAGAACCGCATCAACTGGGTGCATGAAGGGGGCTTCTACGGCAACATGTTCGGCTATCACAACGTGACCGACTCGTCGGACGCCGCGATGGAGCAGCCGCTGTGCTGGATCACGAACGACTTCGATCGCTCCCCCGCCGAACTGCTGTGGGTTGAGAGTGATGCCTGGGGGCCGCTGAACGGTTCGCTGCTGAATCTCTCATACGGCTACGGTCAGGTCTTCGTGGTGCCGCACGAAACAGTGAACGGGCAGATTCAAGGCGGCATGTCGCCGTTCCCGCTGCCGCGATTGCCAACGGGAATCATGCGCGGGCGGTTCTCGCCGTTCGATGGGCAGCTTTACACCTGCGGCATGTTCGCCTGGGCGGGTAACCAGACTCAACCTGGGGGGCTGTATCGTATTCGGTGGACAGGCCGAGCGATGCATCTGCCGATCGGCCTCGCTGCCCACGAAGACGGCATATCGATCACATTCACCGAACCGCTGGATGAGGCCGCCGCGAGCGACCCCGAAAACTTCGACATCAAAGTCTGGTCCCTCCGACGCACGGCAAACTACGGCTCAGAACATTATGATGAACATGAACTAGCTGTGACCGCGAGCCGACTCGACCCGGACGATCCACGCACAGTGCATCTCTTCATTCCCGACATCGCCCCGACGTGGTGCATGGAGATTCGGTACCGCCTGCGGGATGCCGAGGGAGAGCGATTCAGCGGGGTGATCCACAATACAATTCATGAGTTGAGCGAGTAGGCAGTGGGCAGTAGGGAGTAGATTGTTTGTGAGTCGCATTTCAAATGGGATGCAATGTGAAGTGAAGTGAAGTGAACCGTTTCGTTCCGCTACTGCCTACTGCCAACTCACTACTCCCATCTTCCCATGTACGACGCCATTCTCTTCGTCTCTTTCGGCGGACCCGAAGGCCCGGACGACGTCATGCCGTTTCTGGAAAACGTGCTGCGCGGACGGAATGTTCCCCGGGAGCGCATGCTGGAAGTCGCGGACCACTACATGCATTTCGGGGGTGTCAGCCCGCTCAAT
>JANNSB010000376.1:0-2366 GCA_031402175.1 Planctomycetaceae bacterium | reverse complement strand
CCTGAATCCCGCCCCCTGACTCCTGACAATGTCGATCCTCGTTCACGCCGGCACGCGCATCATCACTCAGGGCATCACCGGTAAGGTGGGGCTGTTCCACTCGCAGAAGTGCCGAGAGTATGCGGCGGAATGCCGGCCCGGCGTACCGACTCTCGTTGGCGGTGTAACACCTGGTAAGGGTGGTACAGAAGTCGATGGCTTCCCGGTCTTCGACTCGGTGCGCGAAGCGATGCAGAAGACCGGGGCCAACACGACGATGATCTTCGTGCCGCCGTTCGCTGCGGGGGACGCGATCATGGAGGCGGCCGATTCCGGCATCGAGTTGATCGTCGCCATCACCGAAGGCGTGCCGGTGCTCGACATGGTGCGGGTCAGAAAGTTTCTCGAAGGCTATCCGCAGTCGCGGCTGGTGGGGCCGAACTGTCCCGGAGTGATCACGCCAGGGATCGCGAAGATCGGCATCATGCCGGGATATATTCATCAGCCCGGTTCGGTGGGACTCATCAGCAAGAGCGGCACACTCACTTACGAGGCCGTCTGGCAGACGAGCAACCTCGGACTCGGCCAGTCGACGGCGGTCGGCATCGGCGGCGACCCGATCATCGGCACGACATTCATCGATCTGCTGCAGTTGTTTCAGGATGACCCGGGGACCGACTCGATCCTGATGATCGGCGAGATCGGTGGCGATGCCGAGATCAAGGCGGCCGAGTACATCAGGGCCCATGTCAAGAAGCCGGTCGCCGCGTTTATCGCCGGCAAGACGGCTCCTCCCGGCAAGCGGATGGGTCACGCGGGTGCGATCATTTCCGGCGGCAAGGGGACCGCGGATGAGAAGATCGCCGCTCTGCAAGGTGCCGGCGTCGAGGTGGCCGCCAGCCCCGCCGACATGGGGCAAGCCCTGCAGCGGGCAATCGCGGCGGCGAAGCGATGACGTTGCCTTATTCCGACAATGGTGGCTCGCCTAACGGTGTAGCGCCACCCTTGCCGGCATGGATTGGGCACACTGCGCTTGTCCTACTCGTGCTCATCGTATTCGGGCAAACAGTCACGTTCGATTTCGTTACTTACGACGATCCCGGTTACGTGGTCGAGCGGGAGCGAATTCACGACGGCCTGACGCTCGACAACGTCCGCTGGGCGTTCACAACGCTGTCGAAGGCCAACTACCACCCACTCACGTGGCTGTCATACATGGCCGATGTGAACCTCTTCGGTCTGGAACCTGGCGGGTTTCATCTGACCAATGTGGTATTGCATGTGGCGAACACGCTGTTGCTCTTCGAACTGCTCTCGCGCATGACGGGCGATCGTTGGCGGTCGTTTCTGGTGAGCGCTCTGTTCAGCATTCATCCGCTGCACGTCGAATCGGTGGCGTGGATTTCCGAGCGCAAGGATGTGCTCAGCACACTGTTCTGCCTGGCAGCGATCGCCGCTTACGTCCGCTGGGTGGGTCGGCCAAAGAGATCGACGTGGATGTGGCTGCTCGTCTGGGCGCTTCTGAGCCTGCTGGCGAAACAGACGATGGTGACGCTCCCTTGCGTGCTGATGCTGCTCGATATCTGGCCGCTACGGCGTGCGAACCTCACGTTTCTGCAGTCGTTTGGCGAAAAGTGGTCGCTATTCGTGATGTCGCTGGTCTTCTCCATCGCCATCGTCAACGCTCAGGTGCAGAGTGATGCCGTCATCGCCACCGACAACATTACGATTCCCATTCGTATCGGGAACGCGGGTATCAGCTATGTCACATACCTGCGGCGAATGTTCTGGCCGATGGATCTCGCATTCTTCTATCCACATCCGCGAGAGTCGCTCAATTGGAGCATGGTGGCCTTATCGGCGGCAGTTCTGCTGATTGTGACACTGGCCTGCTGGTTCTTCCGCAAGCGAAACCCCGCGCTGTTCGTGGGGTGGCTCTGGTATCTGGGAACGCTGTTCCCCATGGTCGGCATTATTCAAGTCGGGGCGCAGGCGCTCGCCGATCGTTACACCTATGTGCCGATGATCGGGTTGTTCATCGCGCTCGCGTGGTCCATTCCCGATGCCTGGCTTGTTCATCAGACATCTCGACGGGCGCTCTTCGTGGCCTGTGTACTCGCCCTCGTGATGTTGACATTTCAGGCATTTCGACAGACGGCGACCTGGCGCGACACGTACACGATGACCGCGCACGCCCTACGGCTGAATCCGCGCAACGACATCGCTCATTCGCAACTCGGCTACGCCCTGCGGATGGACGAAAGGCACGACGAAGCGAAGTATCACTTCGAGCGGGCCATCGAGATCAATCCCACGAAACGCATGGAGTGCTATTACAACCTCGGGATGACCTGGCTTGAACGCCGTCGTCCCGCGGAAGCCGCGGG
>JANNSB010000375.1:0-5464 GCA_031402175.1 Planctomycetaceae bacterium | reverse complement strand
TGCGACGAAGTCAAACACCGCCACGCCGTCGGGAGTGGCGACCACGAGGCCATTCTCGGCGTAGCGGATCTTGAACGTCAGTGGAACACGCGGATAGCCCGGATTCGTCCCCTGCCCCACATAGTCGTCTTCCCGCATCTGTTGCTGAATGCTTTCATCGGGAAGAAGGAACTCCGCCAGATCGCCGGCCGGCCTTAACTCGGGCTGTGCGGGAATCTGCCGGTCGTATTCGGTGAAGAACGTGCGGTCGAGCGGATGGACGCAGACGGAATTCGGGTCGTAGGAAATCGTGGCTGCGTCGGCGCTGGCATCGGTGACAATCAGCGTCATTCCAGAAAACGCCATGATCTGCTCGCCTTGCCCAAGCGGCAGTGTCCCCTCGCTGATCGTTTCCTCTTCCGTGCCGTCGTTGAATCGCCAGCGATAGGGCACTTCCGTCGGACTCGCATCGTCCCCCTCGGATTGTGACGTCTCAAACACCAGCCCGAGCGCGCCGTGTTCATTCCACGCCACTAGCATCGAGTCTTCAAAATGAACGCGGGCCGACTGGAGGTGAACTGCGGGATCTGGTGCAACCGCTTCGTCACCGCCCTCGGTTGCAACCCCTTCGCTCTCCGTCTCTGAGCCCGATTCACTGTTCCTATCCGCGGCAGCGTCATCGCGTGCCCGATCCGCGGCGCGCATCATCGCCAGCGGCGTCCCCACGGCGATGGCGATCAGCAGGCCGGCAGTCAGCAGCACGCGCGTGAGCGGCCGGCGGTCCTGGCGGTCATCGAGGATTGAACGCACGCGGCCTTCCAACTTGTTCGTTGACGCCATCGCCACGCCGACGGAGGCGCCGATGCGGCGGAAGCGGCCTTGGGAAACGATATCAAGCAGATGCCCCGCGTAGTCGTGGGCCCCGACGCCGCGATTGAGCACGAGGTCGTCGCAGGCCCGCTCGCGCTCGATGTGAATTCGCCATGCCGCCAGCCACACCAGCGGATGAAACCAGTAGACGGCCGTCGCGACCTGCACCAGCCCATGCCACAACGGGTCGCGCCGCAGCACATGACCGAGTTCGTGCAGCAGCACCGCCCGCCGCTGAGCGGACGACCAATGTTCGCAAACGCTCGGCACCAGACTGTGCGATCTCACGAATCCCCACGCCATCGGCATCGCGTTCGCATCGCCCTGCAGCAATCGCACCGGTCGCGTGACACTCAGTTCCCGGCAGCAGGCTTGAAACTCATCGAAGATCGGCCCGCGCGTGATTTCGGTCGCCGTCCGCGTGAGATGGCGGAGCGACAGCCAACTCGATACGAGGCGAATTCCGAGCATGAGCACGCCGCACAGCCAGAGCGAAATCAGGCCGACGGCGACCAAGTGGCCCCGCGCGGGTCGATCGGTTACGAGTGCTTTGGTTGCGATTTCGACAGATGCAGCGGGTTGAGGATTCGTCCGGACAACTTCCCAGGGCAGAGTGGAGTTCTCATGAAGGGCCTCGATGAGCTCCGGCTGTGCGTCGCCCGCCCGCGTCGGCTCATCAATCGGTATGTCGGCCACGGCCGGCGGCATTGGTCGCGGAGCAATGCGAGTTTCCGTCGCCGCAACACTCGTTTCGGCTCCAATGTTCGGTTGCCAGCTCAAGCGCCACGCTTCCGGCAGCACGTTCCAGCCCGGCAGCACGGCCGACAGGATGGGCAACACGAGCAACAACCCCAGCGCGCTGACCCAGGCGAGATGTCTCACCGCAGCCGACCGCTGCCTCAGACACGCGGTGACGACCAGCGCCAGCCCCAGCAGCAGCGCGCCCTTGATCGAGGCGTCGGCCAGGGGAATGAGCAAGCCGACAGAGATTGCCGAAGCGGCCAGGAGGAAATGTTCGCGGTTCATAGGTCACTCGCCAAGAAAAGTTCTGACACTAGCCCGAAGCGCGAGCGAGACGTGAACTCGCGCGATCTTTCCAACACCAATATGGATTGCGGAACATGATTTCGGTCGAGTCGTCCCGACGGGCTTGGGCGATCTCCCGCAAGTTTCGCTGCCGAACAATCAACGTCATCACTACGCCTCCCTCGCTTGCGCTTCGGGCTCGTGTCTGTGCTCTCATCCTTCCCGCGACTGATGTTCATCAATCAACCGCGCCAAGCGCTGCAGCTCTTCATCACTCACCTCGCTCCCCGGTTTCTCCAGATGAGTCGCGAGGGCCGCCTCGACCGAGCCGCCGAAGAATGTGGCCAGCACCTGCCGGAGTGCGTTGACGCCCGCCCGTTTCTTCGACACGCGCGGCAGGTAGATGTATTCGCGCCCCAGCTTCTTGCGTTTGAGGTGCCCCTTCTCCTGAAGAATGGCCAACATGCGGCGGACGGCCATCGGCGTCGGCGGATCGGGCAGCTCTTCGCAGATCTGCAACACCGTCGCCCCCTGATGGGCAAAGACGATGTCCATAATCTGGCGTTCCCGCCGGGAAAGTTGGGTGAAAGTGGTCATGCGAAAGTTGAGTTCGGAGCCGGAAGCGTGAGCGACGGGCGGGACACGCCCTTACGCTATCTTTTTAGCGCACAGCGGGGGGTCCAGTCAATGGCAAATGGCTAAATAGTTAGCGATTCGCCCCTGATGACGACGCAGGCCGGGCGCTCTTAGATATTTCTGGTTGGATTCTTCGATCTTCATGACACACCAGAAGAAGGACTGCGGATGACGCCGATGACACGGGTCTTCGCGGATCTGCAGTTGGATCACGAAGTGAAACTCTGATCAGCGGGAATCCGCCAGACCCGCGTCATCCGCGGTCTCTCTTTCGTCGATGTTCAGCCCGGCCGTCGCTGACGCTTCCGGCTCGGAGGAGCGGTTCAGTCCCGGTAGCGGATCGGGTTCCAGTCGCGGGATAGGTCGACGAGCTTTTGCCGCACGCCGGCGTCAACGGCGCAGGCGACGATGCCCGGTAGTCGCAGCATGCCGGCCCGCTCATCCAGCCACTTCTCGCGAAAGTGGACCGGCTCGCCGTTATGCACCCAGACCGCATCGCCGCCAAGTTGACGCACAATGTGCAGCGACACGGGGAAGTCGTACACGTTCGGCGTATGGATCAGCGAACCGCCGAACTCGCCGGAAGCGATCAATGGATAGATGCTGCCGGGCATGTCGTCGGGAGCGAAGCCTTTCAGGCCGAGCGCCGTCACCTTGACGGCTGCATCGGGGTCGTACTTCTGAAAGCCGATGAGATAGATGTTCTTCTTCCACGACCCATCGGCGTGCTGCTTGATCGGCAGCGAGTTGACGACTTCTCCCGCGGGGCGGGTTGGATCGTCATCACCATACCGCACGCCGTCGCGATCGACGTAAACCCAGACGCCGCGCGGTCCCATCTCGGGGGCAAAGATGAGCGACGCGAGGACAGTCGCTTCGTCGCGGATGTGCAGCATCACGCACCAGCCGTCGCCCGTGTGGTCGCGAAACTGTTTGGTGCCATCGATTGGGTCGAGCGCGATCGTGAGCGGCGACGATGTGCTGAAGCAGCCGAGATCGCCGTTCTGCTCCTCGGCCTCGATCTTGCACGTGCGAAAGAAGGGATGCAGATCCCGCAATGCCCCGACAACGAGTTCCTGCACCGACAGGTCCGCCAGTGTGAGGGCGTCGGTGTGAATGCTCCCCGAGTGTTTCCCCGCCAGCGAAATGTTGTGCTTGCGCAATTCCCGCGCCACCCCACCCGCCCAGCGCACCACGCCGGCCACTTCGTTGCGGAGGATGGGATAGGGGATTGAATCAGTCATCGCACGTTAGCTTCAGAAAGTTCTTCAACAGTTCAATACCCGCGTCACACAAAAAACTCTCGGGATGAAACTGCACGCCGTGGATCGGGTAGTCGCGGTGACGTAGACCCATCACTTCGGTGGGTTGCCCCTCGTCGCGGGTCCAGGCGGTCGCGATCAGGCAGTCGGGGATTGTTTCTTCCGGCACGATCAGGCTGTGATACCGCGTGGCGGTGAACGGGTTCGGCAGGCCTGCGAACACACCCTGGCCGTCATGGTAGATGAGTGATGTCTTGCCATGCATCAATCGTGGCGCGCGCACGACCTGCCCGCCGAACACGTCAGACATTGACTGATGCCCCAGACACACGCCGAGCGTCGGGATCGTCTTGCCCAGCGTCGAGATCAGCTCGCACGAAATGCCCGCCTCGCGCGGCGTGCACGGCCCGGGCGACACGATGATTCGCTCCGGCCTCATCGCCGCGATCTCGTCGATGGTGATCTGATCGTTCCGCGCCACCTGAATGTCGAGCGCCGGGTCGATCTCCCCCAACCGCTGGACGAGGTTGAACGTGAACGAATCGTAGTTGTCGAGGACGAAAATCACGGATGGATTGAGGGTCTAGTGAAGGATTCAGGTGCGGATCGCCGGAGGGTCGTGGGAGGGACACGCATTGTCGCGACGTGTTCACATCGTAGTACGTTTCTTGTCAACTCTCGACCGAGGCGGCTCTCGGCAGGTTGTGGATGGACTCCCCTTGCCGGAGGGCAAGACTCTCGCCGTGCAACAACTTGGTCTTGTGTCGTTGTCCAACGTGAATCGAAAGCCGAGTCGCGACAACTGCTGTGAGTGTATACCCTGAGTGCGTCATTCGAGTGACCCTCATCGACCGTTCATGCCCGCCGATCGAATCGCCTCGCTGTTGCTGCTGCTTGCTCCGCTTTGGCCGCTGGTCGCGGCAGGCGTGTTGAGTTTCCCGCGGAAAGCGCGCCCCGATGAAAATGCCTTGGGCATCGATCGCGAATACCGAGCCGTCGCGGCTATGGCGGCGGCGCTGTCGTGCGGGTCGCTGCTGGCCGCGCTGCTGTTGGTCCCCACGGTCAGTTTCTCTCTCGATGTGAGCACGCGATCTGCCTGGCTTGTGATCCCCGCCGCCTCGGACATATTTGTCGCGTTCCGATTGCGAATGGATATGCTGTCGGGACCAGCCGCGATCGCCGCCACCTTGCTCGGCTGCGTGGCCATTCTGTCGCAGCGACGAGCGATCGCGGTCGACGTTCAACCTGCTCCGTACCGCACATGGCTGCTGCTGCTGTCGTCCGTGCAGGTTCTGTTGCTGGCCAACGATCTCGTGTTGCTGGTGGCGGCGATCATTGTCTCGGAAATGCTGTGCAGGTCGCTGGTGCCGATGGCGTTATCGCGGGTAAGGGCGCTGACGTTGCTCCCGCTTTTGTGGATCGTCCTGCAATGGCTGGTCGGCTTCACGAGATACAGTGTGGACGCCTTGGCGTCGGCTGAGGTCTGGCGCACTATGGGCGCCCAGGAGCCGATTTTTGCGCTCGTTTCCGGGTTGTGCTTGTTGACGTTCGTGCTGGGTCGCTGCGGGTTGTATCCGTTCTGTGTCGATGTCGATCGTGTTTACGACGAAACTCCCGGCAGGCTGTTCTGGTTCGGGTGCGTCGGTTCGTGGATCCCCGCGCAATACCTGCTGCTCCGGTTCTGGCCGGTG
>JANNSB010000374.1:0-2216 GCA_031402175.1 Planctomycetaceae bacterium | reverse complement strand
GGCTTATGTGCTGTTTACGTGCGTGGACTCCGTGGGACAGGTCGTCGAGCCACCCGCACCGGCGGAAACGGTTCTCCGCCGATTG
Organism: Planctomycetaceae bacterium; assembly: GCA_031402175.1. GTDB lineage: Bacteria > Planctomycetota > Planctomycetia > Planctomycetales > Planctomycetaceae > JANNSB01. Next base: position 2,131 of record JANNSB010000374.1, on the reverse strand, counting down.
CTCAACCGCCTGCGATCTGGTCGATTGCTTGAAGACAACGAGGACGATTTCGTCGCCCCGGTCATTCAGTTTCAGGCCATCACCTCCTCGCAATCCGAGTTGCTCGATCACGAACGCGAGGAGCTTCGCAAGCTGTTCGCGGAGTTGCGGACGATCGCCAGCGAGCGTATCCAGGAGCTCAAGAACGCACCTCAGGATGCGGCCTCTTGAGTTCGATGTGAGCAGTGACGTCGGTCGAGTTATCGGATTTGCTGACATTGCATGATTAACAGGGGCCTATTGACATGAGTTTCAATCGATCCATTTGGCGCACCTGCTCTCGCGTTCTGGGGGTGCCGTTTCGCCTGTTGTTCGGCGTGTGGAAACGGCTGACGCGGAATTGGAAATACGGCAAGGTTCGGAACCTAGTTCTGGGCCTGCCGGCTGTCGGGGCTTTGGCCATTTGCCTGTGGATGAGCGCCTTGGTCCGCGCCAATCCAGAAACGTTGCGCACGGATTATTTGACCAGCGCGAGGGCAGAGGTAGCCGCGGGTAATTACGAGAACGCAGAGATCTACCTGCATCGGCTCCGGGACGACCTGGGCAGCAACGATCCACAAGTTGAGTTCGAGCTTGCGGTATTGTTCGAGGAAACCAGCCGGCCCGATCGTGCCGACTTCATCTATCGCAAGCTGGCCCCGGATACGCCAAGTGGAGGGAGCGGTTACGGTCCCGCTCATCGCAAACGCGCCCTGGCGATTGCCAACAGTGGGTCGAACGAGGATGTCGGGGTTCTCTACCGGCATCTGATGCTCTCCGACGACCCCGATGCGGCCCAGTTGGCGCCGGCCTGGGCAGCGTACTACTTGGCACAGGGCGAATACGACAAGGCGGTCGAAAGATTGGAAGTGGCCATCATCGACAATCCGGGCCTGAATGTATTTTTGGCCAATGTATTCCGTAAACTTGCCGAGCAGGAACTGGCGCAAGCGGCAATTGAGCGTGACCGTGGCGAGCAGGAACTGGCTCAAGCGGCAATTGAGCGGGCTCGTGGCGAGCAGGAAAAGGCTCAAGCGGCATTCAAGCGGGCCGCGGAGCACTTTCGCGAGCGACTTCGAGACAATGAGGCCGATCACAGTCTGCGCGTCTTTTACTTTCAGATTCTGCTGACGCTGGGTGATTTCGAGGCCTGCGAGACTGTGCTCGAACAGGGACGGCAGTTAGACCCCGAGGGCCGTTACAACCTGCTGCTGGCCGGTCTATGCACGACCATGCACGACGTGGCCACACAACGGGAAGGAGTGCCGATTTCCGAACTTCTTGCCCTGCTGCGCAAAGCGCTCGAGTACGAACCGAATTTTGGGCCTGTGTATGAACGCTTGCTGTTGTACGGCAATGCGAAAATCGATGGAGAGAAAACTATCACCGACGTTTTGAACGAGATGATCGCCTCCCCTGGTACGGAAACGGGCATGGCGCATTTCATCTTGTCTCTTAATAAGTGGAACGACGAAGACTTCGAGGCGTGCCGGTTTCATTTGGAGCAAGCCCTCCGTTTGCAACCCAATTTGCCGCCCGCCCTGAACAATCTGGCCTGGATTCTGGCGAACCAGGAACCGGTGGACCTTGCCAGAGCGGAGGAATTGATCAATCGTGCGCTGGAGTACGGTCCGGGCGATCCCAAGTTTCTCGACACCCGCGCGGCGATCTACGTGAACCAGAAACGATGGAACGATGCGTACAATGATCTGGAGTTAGCGCTGGCGAACAATTCGGATCTGACGAAACTGACGGAACTGACGTTCGAAATCGAGTTGCACAAGAGCATGGTGGACATCTGCGACCAGATTGGTCAGGCGGCACTCGCTGAGACGCACCGCAGGCTGGTCGAAACGCTGGAAGCCCAAAAGGCCGCCGCCGAGACTTCGGCTGAAACCCCACCGGTTGCCGATCCGACGACCGACGCCGAACCGGTCGATCCAATGACCGATACCGAGCCGGCTGAACCCATGGCTGACGCCGAATCGCCTGATTCGGCGGTCGATGTGGAAACGCCCGATCCCGGCAGCTAACAGCCGATGGCTTTCGCCGGCACGCCGCCCACGATTGCTCCGGCGGCGATGTCTGTATTTACCAGACTGCAGGCGGCGAC
>JANNSB010000373.1:0-5872 GCA_031402175.1 Planctomycetaceae bacterium | reverse complement strand
CGCCGCATCATTGTCGCCACCAAACAGATTCGGAAAGCCGATTTCAGTTGAGCACCTCGAACGAAACCTTCCTGCAGCGATACCTGGGGTTTATTTACTTGGGGACGTAAGTTCGCCAAAGCATAAGCTCTACGTGGGCGGGACGATCAATCTGAAATTGCGATTGGAACATCAGTTTGGTGGATCCTGTCGCGACATTTGGTGTGAGCATGCTTCCAAGGCTGGGATCAAGCGAAAAAATCTTGGATTGTGGGTGCGCCCCATCGACGCGGACACTTGCGAGATGTTGGCACTACAACTGCGTCTCGTTCAAAAGTACGAGCCGTCCTTCAATCTGCTGATTGGCTGACTCGCGCATGACGGACATCGAGCAAGCGTATGCCGCGTGTTACGATGGGTATTCAGTCGATCGGATCATCGTCGATCCCGAATTGAATCGACGCTTTATTGACGAGTGCCGTCAGCATGGCTCCAATGAACCAGTTGCCGAGCTCAATCGAAAGCTCTTCAATTTGCGAAAGCGCGGATTGCTGTCGCAGCACAAAGCAACAAGACGCACATCCTTTCGTGGTGAAGACGCATATCGTTTCGCCGCGGAGATCGCGGCGCGATTCATGGAGCGCCAACACGCTACCAGCCTGGACTCGATTCTCTGCGATCCCGCACTGGCTTCGCAGTTCGACGAGATGGCAAATCGCATCGCACCAGGATATTCGCCCTTGCAATATCGCTTTGCCGCGCTCAATCTGAGAAAGGTCCGAAAGCTACGTCCCGAGCTTGTCGCACGCGTCGCGGCACAAGCAATCGCCATTCACTCCTGGCCAATGCGGGACTTCGACCTCGAAAATGTTCCAAACGAACAGGGACTCTACTTGCTCTATGACGCGAACGAGCTTCTCTATGTAGGCGAATCCGACAATCTGCGGTCGAGGCTCAAGAAACACTTGGACCATTCCGACAACAAGGGGTTCGCGCGATGGCTCTGGGACACCGGCCCTGACGGCTTGAACATTGAGGTCCATGTGCTTCCTGGCGACACTTCAGCTCGTGTGCGGAAGGCACTCGAGCTGGAACTGATCCGTTCGCGCAATGCCATCTTCAACATCAAGCGATAACTGGCACACGCTTGGTCGCAGTCGGAAAAAATCGTCAGCAGCCGATTGACTCTCCCGTTGCTGGAGGCCGTAAGCTGCCCGCACGGCGTGAAGGAACTCGTCAGAACCACCAGCGCCCTCACCCCCGGCCCCTCTCCCTGCGGGAGAGGGGAGAGTCGAAACGGCTTCACGGTAGATCAGCATGTTCAGCTTCAAGGGGAACCCGAAGAAGTACCTGACGGAGATTCAGATGCGGGTGCCGATGCGTAGCCGCGTCTGTCCCCAGACGCGGGGACCAGAGCGGAACGGGTTGAATCTTGAGAAATCGCTGCAACCAGCCCGACGCCAAGTCTATGTGGTCCGACTCTTTGCGGTAGCCGCCGCCGATGATTCACACGATCTCGCCTTGCCTCGGCGTCTGGGGACAGACGCCGCTACTGGCGACTATTCGGCGATGGCGACCGGCATCTCGATCATCGGCGAGTCGCCGTCGGGCGTCCGCTCCAGCAGTTCGCTGAGCTGGAACGCGTGGTAGGGTCGCTCGGCGGCCGGTTCGCCGTCGGGGCCGGCGTTCGAGACCCAGAACCTCGTCGTGGCCGGCTCGAAGAGGACGTTGTGCAGGTTCGAACGCATCGCCACGGGGCGGTCCATCAGTCGCAGCGCGGTCTCGGCGGTGAACGTGCCGTGACCCGCCTGCACACGCTGCACCAGTTCTTCATATCGGCTCCCCGCCGAGAGCAGGGAGCAGTCCGTCACCGCGTGCGGCAGCAAGGCGTGCGACGTGCCGGGCTGGATGACGTCCATCTTGTCCCAACTGGCTTCCATCCCGACGGCTTCGTTCGTCTTGGCATCGGCCACGACGTAGAAGTACTGACAGGTTCGGGGAGTCTCTTCGTAGATCTCGAGCACTTCCTGCAGAGTCTCTCCCCGTTGCAGGGCCTCGCGCACGAGAAAGGCCATCGGCATGCCTTCCCAGTGACCGATGCCGCCGCCGCCCATCTCGCCGATCGAGACGTGTTCGGCGTTCATGCCGGTCACGCAGCCGATGAAGCCGGCATAAGTGACGTTGACGAACGGAATGCACCCATCGAGTTCGGTGATGACGATGACGGCATGGTTCTGCAGGCCCCAGCCGGTGGCGTAGTCGAGCACGCGGCCGTGATAGAGAGTGCCGTCCTTGGTGGCCGAGTTCATCAGGGCGAATCCGCTGCAGTGGAAGAGTTCGGGAATGAAGTTCCCCACGCGGGCGTCTTCGATCGGCAGGCCCGATCCGTCGGCGAGCCCTTGCAGTTCCTGAAAGTAGGCCTCGGGCACATGCCGGTCTTCGATGCCGATGATCATTTCGATCGCGGCCCGCGGTGTGAGCGAGAACGAGAGGGAGCCGATCTCGATCTCGATCAGTTCCTTCTCAGCCTGCACATGGATGATCTGATTGAGGTTCTCGGTGACGCTTTCCTTCAGCAGCGCGCCGTGCTGGTAACCGACCTCGTAGGGGGTTCCCTTGAGGTGCAGCACCGGGTAGCCGTCGATCACTTCGAGCCAGCCTTCGCCGCAGCGGGCAATGGTTTCGGCATTCGAGTGGCGGACGTTCGAGACGCAGGCCACGACACAAACGACGGCGACGCAAGCGAATCTCAACATGTGATCTCCCGGGATGGCTCACAGCCAGGAACCCGCGGCGTAATGCGCCGCGGGTTCCGGCAGGTCTGCATGACATAACATCTACCTGCGATGCGACGCGCAGGTGTCAGCGGTGTCGCGACTATTCGCGCCCGATGCTCAGATAGTATTGACCACTTTCACCCGACTCGAAACTGGTGACCATGATTTCATAGGTACCGTCCTGCGTAAGAGGCATGCGGATGCCGGCCGGAGAGGAACCGATCTCGAGGTCGTCGGTGTCGTATTGATCTCCGTTGGGAGCCGTCACGATCACGTACGGATCGAAGTCGCTGGAGACGAGCAGGATATCGAGCACTTCGCCTTGCGAGGCGTCGATCGTATAGGTGTCGACGAACTCGTCGGATTCCAGGGTCTCATCACCTTCCTGCAAGCGCCCCTTTTCGGTGGTGCCGCGCACGGCGATCTGATCGATTACGAGGCGATAGTCGCCGGTCTCGTCTGCGTCGTACGAAGTGACGTGCACGAGGTATTCGCCGCCGGCTGGGAGCACAGCGCGCAAAGCGCTATTGCTCGATTCTTCGTAGACATCGTCGTTCTCCAAGACGCTGCCATCGGGGTTTTCAAGCATCAGGAAGGTGTCGAAGTCGTCGGAGCCGAGGCGAATCTCGACGCGCTGGCCGGCCTGTCCCTGAATGCTGAACGTGTCGAAGAACTCACCGTTTTCAAGAGTTTCATCACCCTCTGCCAGACTGCCGGATTGGACCGAAGCGCTGCCTGTGTCGTCACTGGTGACATTGACGTTGTATCCGCCGGTTTCGTCGGCCTCGTATGAAGTGACCGTCACCTCGTAGGTACCGTCTTCGGGGAGTGCGGCGCGAATAAAGCTGTGCTCCGTGTCGCCGGCATCGTCGTTCTGAATGATCTCGCCACCGGGGAAGGTCAACATCACATAGGTGTCGAATTCGACGGAACCCAGTTCGATGAGAATCCGCTGGCCGGCCGTGCCATCAAACGTAAACGTGTCGTAATACTCGTTGTTCGTCAATCGTCGATCGCCTCGTTGCAGCGAGCCTTGCTCCGAGAGGACTACGCCCGCTTGGGCGGCGTTGGCGAACGCGGCCCCCAGCAACAGCCCCACACTTAACCCTACGCGTATGTTGCACTTTTGCATCGATTCCAACTTTCTCATTGATGGTGACTCGAATTGATTCAAACGCAATGCGAACCGATACGAATGCGGTCGCAAGAATAAAACAGTCCGACAAGCACAGCCCCTTCGCTCACGACCGTTCCCCCAACTCTCCAGCCGATCGCCGCGGTCGAGCGTAGTTTTTGGGCACCGGGCGCGTCAAGGAATTTTGGCCAGTTTGCCTGCCAATCGCCGCGAAATACCGCAGTCGTCGACGTATTGAAGTTGCGAAATGCGATCAGCCGAAAGAGTCCACCCAACCGCATTCATTTTCGCAGTTTACAGGACCGGCTGGTATCCCGGACACTCTCAAAAAATGAGCAGATGGCCACGGAATGGATTTGCCGCGCCGCAACTTCTCGGGCATTCTGATGCGAGACCTGAAAGCGCTCGGCCGATCGTCCGTCGGCCAGGGAGGTCGGCGGGGCGTCAGTCTGATGTTCCACCGGCCCATTACGCGGACGGAACGAAGCGAAAGGACTGGACGGAACCTTCGCCCAGATCGTAATATACGGTTGGAAAGCGGGCATGGTTTCGGCGGGCGGATTGGTCATCTGCCTGGAGTGTGTATGCAGACGAAAAACAGGATGGATCCGGTGAGAAACTCCGTCGGGGATGAGACGGCCGAGAATTGCGTTGGTGGGGCATGCGGGTTGCTGCTGAGGGCAATCGAGCATTCAATCGGGGGTTCATGCGCAGAGAGGGCAGCTATGGTTACGCAGCGTTGGAGTAAGGTGTTGTGTCTGGCAGCCGGCTTTCTCCTGGCATTCGTGAGTGGAACTCACGCACAGGACCGGCAACTCAATTGGGCCGAGAGGATGTTCTCGGATCTCGATTGCGATTTGGGAACAGTGCCGCATCGTTCGGAACTGCGCCATCGTCTGGAGATTCGCAACCTCTACGAAGAGACGGTGTACATTCGCAATGTCAAGAAGAATTGCGGTTGCACCGAGTTCACGCTGACTGGCGAGGAACTGGCGACGTTCGAGTCGGGTTACATCGACCTCACGTTCAACACGACCGACTTCCTCAACGAGAAGCAGTCGAGTATCGATGTGACGGTCGCGTTCGAAGGGGGCAGTGAGCGAACTGTCCATATCCCCATTCGCTACTTCGTGCGTCAGGACGTGGTCTTCACGCCGGGCAGCGCCGAGTTTGCTGAAGTCGTCACGGGCCAGGGAGCCGAGCGAGTGATGCAGGTCGTGTATACCGGCAATTCGAACTGGCAGATCACCGGCATGCAAAGCAGTTCGGAGTTCATTACCGCCACGGCTACTCAGTCCGATCGCCGCAACGGTCGCACGACTTACGAACTGCGAGTCAATGTCGACGCCAGCGCACCGATGGGCGCATTCCGCGAGCAACTGGTCGTGACCACGACCGACGCCCGCAATCCGGAAATGTCGATCATGGTGTCGGGCGAAGTTGTTCCCGACATCGTCATCAACACGGCCGTGCAGGACATGGGTGAAATGGCTCCCGGCACCGAACGCAGTTTCACGATCATCATTCGCGGCCGAGAGCCATTCGTGGTGTCGAACGTCGAGAGCGCCAGCGACCACGGCAGCTACTTCCAGGTCCGGCTACCGCAGGACTCGAAGGCGGTGCACATCATCCCCATGAGCTTCGAAGCCCCCGCGGTGCCGGGAGCGATTGACGAAGAATTTCTGGTGACGATCGAAGGCCGCGAAGAGCCGGTCCGTTTCCGGGCCCTCTGCACCGTCGTGGAAGAATAGTTTCGTGCTTTGTTCCGCCGGGCGGAATCGAGCAATTAGCGGAATTCAAACGCAACAGCCCACGTTTCGACGTGGGCTGTTTGCGTTGAGGGAGGTTGAGAAACGAGAGTTGCGTCTCAAAAGTCGGTAGCTCCCTCTCCCCCACGATTGGCCCGGAAATTCAGAATGCGGCCCATTGTGGGGGAGAGGGCTGGGGTGAGGGGGCGCGAACCGAGCGGCGCCCGGGGGGG
>JANNSB010000372.1:0-1591 GCA_031402175.1 Planctomycetaceae bacterium | reverse complement strand
TGTTTCGATTGCTCAATCAACACCGACTGATGTGGACTGCCGTCTGTCTCGGACTCTGCCTTCTGCAGGCCGGCGCGTTGCAGGCGCAGGTCTCATCCGGCGAAGCGATCGGCGATCTCGTCTTCACCGGCGGCTCACGGCCGCTGCGTGTCAGACTGATCGTCCAGCGGGACGGGTCACCGCTGGTGGCAACTCACGAACAGTTACGTCTGGCGTATTTCCAGAGCCTGTTGGATCAGTTGGATAGCGACGGCGACGGCGTGCTGAACAAGACCGAAGCATCGCGCTTGCCTCCTCCTCCTCCGCCAGTCTCGGTGCTGATGCGGCAACGAGCCGACGACATCTTTGTCGCGCAGGGATCGGGTGGAGCCGACAAGAATGATGATGACCTGATCGATGTCGCCGAACTGCGACTGTTCTACGAGACTCACGAAGAATCGCTGGTAAGGCTCACGACGATCGCCGCGCCTGCGGGCGGCGATCCGCTCTTCTCGCGCCTGGATGACGACCGCAATCGCCGCATCAGCCAGGCTGAATGGAGCATCGTCGCCGACTTAATGCAGTTCGACCGCAATGGGAATCGGGTGCTGACGGTCGATGAAGTCTCGCGCCCCGCCGCGAGTACCGCTCAGGAGAACGTGGCGGCTCCCACGGGCGGGAGCACCAGTTCGGCGTCTCTGACTTGTTCCTTCGACACGCCGTCGAAAGGGCCTGCCGACCTGATCGTGGTGATTCGTCAATCGACGTCGGACGGACAACTGACCCAATCCGAGATGTCGTTCGAGTCCGCCGCCATTTCCGTCGTCGATGTGCAGCTGGAAATCGATTTGGGAGATGATGGTGTCGTGGGAGCCTCGTTCCGGTTCGAGGGGCACCTGGTTCAACTGCAGATATTGCCTCCGGCGATTCGCGGCGTCGAGCAGACGCAAGAGACTTTGCTGCGTGAGTTTCTGGCCTGCGATCTGGATGAGGACGGCAGCGTTCCTAACTCCACCGAAGTCCCCGAGTTTCTGCAGAAGTCGTTCGGCCTGCTTGATCACGACGGCTCCGGCGAAGTTTCTCGCGAAGAAATTGAAGCCTTTCTGGATGGACTGCTCTTGACGCAGGCGCAACTCGAATCGACGCGGATGACGATGCAGATTCACGCAGAAACTCGCGGACTCTACTCACTGCTCGACCGCAACGGTGATGGACGACTGAGCTATCGCGAGACCGCGGAACAGGCGGCCGACTGGATTAGCCTTGCTGGCGGCAAGGAGGAACTGCAGTCGGGAGACATTCCCCGTACGACGCAGATTGTTCTGCGTCCCGGTTCGCTCCCCAGCCCGTACAACTCGACGGGGACAACTGATCTCGGGCCGCCGTGGTTCTATCGCATGGACCGCAATCGCGACGGCGATCTCGATATTTCCGAATTCCTCGGAGCCGGCGAGTTGTTCGCCGGGATGGATGCCAACGGCGATTCACTCGTATCGGCCGGCGAAGCGATCGCCTCCGACCGTTCGATGCGTCCGGCGGACGTCGAACAGTAGCGTCACTTGATTCATAACGATCATTCGCATTGATAAACGAAAGACGACAGATGCGACAT
>JANNSB010000371.1:0-21561 GCA_031402175.1 Planctomycetaceae bacterium | reverse complement strand
CAACGAACGCGCGCGGCGTCGCCCCGCCGAGGCGCTCGAGAGCGTGCCCGGCATGGTCGTGAGCCAGCACAGCGGCGAGGGCAAAGCCAACCAGTACTACCTGCGCGGCTTCAACATCGATCACGGCACGGACCTGGCCCTGTCGGTTGCCGGCATGCCGGTGAACCTGCCCACCCACGGGCACGGGCAGGGGTACGCCGACATGAACTTCCTGATTCCCGAACTGGTCAGCGGCATCCAATACCGCAAGGGCACCTACGCCAATGAGCTTTCCAACATGTTAAGGCCCGCCTGCATCGCCTGGTTGTCGTCCTCGGGGATAAGGCCGGGCAGAATGCGATGGCTGATCTTGCCGTAATATTCGTAACCCTTGATGCCCATGAAGACGACCGCACACAGCAGCGTGAGCGTCAAGAATCCGCGAGCCCTGGCGAATTTCCCCTGAGCCATCGCTTCGTGTGCCACGACCACGAAATAGCTCGATGTCAACAACACGAATGTATTCACCGCGCCTGCCCAGAGCACGATGTGCGTATCGTGAGAATCGGTCGGCCAACCGGGCGACCCGAAATAGAGCACGATGTACGTGCCGATGAAGGCCGTGAAGAACATGATCTCCGTGCCGAGGAACAGCCACATCCCCAACTTCGAGTTGGGAATGGGAAGCCCCATCTTCACGACCGGCGGGTGCTGCGAATGTGACATGACTTAACTGACAGTTCCGAAATTGTGACGCAGTGTGTGAACCAATTCGTTCGCTCGCTAACTCAACAGCCGCAGGTGGTCCCAGGTGAGAACGCCCAGCATGCAGGGGAGATAGTAGAGCGACGTCCATAACAGCCGCCGCGCACGCGAACGACTGGGGTCTTTCCAAAACAGAATCGAGGCCAGCAAATAGGCCGCGCCGAGTACGAACGCGGCGGCGGCATACGTGCCACCAGCCATTCCCAGCGCCCGCGGCCAGAGACTGACCACCAGCAGCGCGGCTGCATGACTGACGGCAATCGCACCGACGATGTTGCCGTTCCCGCCGGCGGGGAGCATCTTCATTCCGGCCCGGTGGTACTGTTCCTGATGCAGCCAGGCTATCGCGAGAAAATGAGGGAACTGCCAGAGGAACAGAATTCCAAACAGCGCGAGTGCCTGGGCGTCGAGCGCTCCGCCCGCCGCCGTCCAGCCGAGCACCGGAGGCAACGCGCCGGGAATCGCGCCGATCGTCGTGCAGAGCGCAGTTCGCCGTTTGAGCGGCGTGTAACAGCCCACGTACAGAAAGAATGTCGCCAAAGTGAGCATGCAAGTGAGCGGATTGACTTGCGTCCACAGCACTATGGTCCCCACCACCGCCGACAGGATGCCGAACATCCAGCCTTCCTGCACGCTGAGCCTGCCGCTGGGGATCGGCCGCGATGCCGTGCGGGGCATCAGTTTGTCGTAGCGATGTTCGAGCACCTGATTGATCGTGTTTGACGCCGTGCCCACCGCGCCGACGCCGATCAGCGTCCAGCAGAGGAGGGCCAAATCAATTCGCATGGCAGGCGCCAACAGGAAGCCCACCGCCACCGTGACGAGCACCAGCACCGAAATGCGGGGCTTGGCAAGCTCCACGAAGTCGCGGGTCTTCGACAACAACAGCGACCGCTGCGTGCCGAGCCAGTCGGCTTCGAGCGCGGGAGCATGCAGCGGCCGGGCCACCGTGGCGGGAGTCGTTGCCGTGCTCATACGGCACCTCCCACGGTCGTCCAGCGGGTCGCGACGTTTTGAGCCGGGAGCGACTGCGTCGAACGAGAGCTGGCGGACATCGTCCGCCACACCCTCACGAGATGCATCACCGCGGCAGCGAAGGTCGCCACGCCGACGAGCATGTGCGACGTGCGGGCGAACACCTGCGCCACCGAATCGGCCACCGCGACATAACCTGTCGAGGCGAGTCCGAACTTGAGCACCCAGGTCGCCAGACCCAGCAGCACCTGCGACAGCGCGAAGCTCTGCAGAATCCAGCCTGAGCGACGAATCCAGCTCGAACCGCTGAGCTGCGCCACGATTGTGTTGATGATGACGACGACAAGCGCGACGATCCCGAGGCCCAGATGTTCGAACAACCCCAGACCGTGATGGCGAATCAAGCCGCCGAGCAGATACTGCGCGGCCAACACGAAGACGCATAGACCAGCCGATGCGAACGCCCAGGTGAATTCACTCGGTTCCGACGGATCCCGCAGGGGACGCCGATCGGCTTCGGCGTCGGCTTCACGCCAACCTCTGCTGAGAAACGTCGCGAGGCAGACCATCCACGACACGACGACCGCCGCGAACGCGCCGTGCACCATGGCGAGACCGCGCTCATCAAGCATCACGCGAAAGCCTCCCAGCAGCCCCTGCATGATGACCATCAGCAGCACCGCCAGCGCGCTCAACTTGACCCAACGGCGGCTCTCCGCCCGAAAGGCCCAGACAACCAGCACGATCGCCCAGATGCCGATGACGATGCCGGCCAGACGATGGCCGTGCTCGAGAAACTTGTCCCAGTTGCGGGCGAAGTCGGCCAGCCAGGGATAGGCGAGCATGTTGACTCCGTCGGAGGTCGGCCAGTCGCGAAACGCCATCCCCGCGTTCTTCGAAGTGACGAGCGCACCGCTGACCAGCGTGAGCATCGCGACGAACGGCGTTGCGACGGACATGCGGGACAGCCAGCGGTTATGAGTTTCGCTCGTCATTTGTATTTGTCATTTGGAATCTGATTTCAGACCACAAATGTTCCCTCACGAATGGGAATGATCGTGTTCGCGCGCCGGGGCGGCTGTGTGGGGCGGATCTGTTTGCATCCAGTAGTCTTGTCCGTCCGGGGCGTCGGGGTGGGAGTACTCATACGGGCCGCGGTAGACGATCGGCACCGAAGCGAAGTTACCGTGTCCCGGAGGCGATGGGGCCGACCATTCGAGCCCGTTCGCATGCCACGGGTTGTCGTCGCATTCCTTGCCGATGAACATGCTCGAAATGAAGTTGTAGATCAGAATGAGCTGTGCGAAGCCCATCACGATGGCCGAGATCGTCATGAACTGGTTCATCGGCAGCAGATGCTCGAGATACTCGTGCAGGTACGGGTCGGCATAGCGCCGGGGCATGCCCGCCACGCCCAACAAGTGCATCGGAAAGAACGTGCCGTTGAAGCCGAGAAACGTCAGGAAGAAGTGCCACTTGCCAAGCGTTTCGCTCATCGTGCGGCCGAACATCTTGGGGAACCAGAACTGAATCGCCCCGAACACTCCGAACAACGTGGCTCCGAAGAGCACGTAATGGAAGTGAGCCACGATGAAGTAGGTGTCGTGGATGTAAATGTCGACCGGCACCGCGGCCATGAAGATGCCCGACAGGCCGCCCACGATGAACAGCGACACGAAGGCGACGCAATTGAGCATGACCGTGTTGAAATGCAGCTTGCCCCCCCACATCGTGCCGATCCAGTTGAAGACTTTGATCGCAGACGGGAGCGCGATCATGATCGTCGAGACCATGAACGTCATACCCAACGCGGGGTTCATGCCCGACGTGAACATGTGGTGGCCCCACACGATAAAGCCCAGCCCCGCGATCGCCGCCATCGAATACACCATCGGCTTGTAGCCGAAGATGGGCTTGCGGCTCATGCAGGCCAGCATGTCGCTGACCATACCCATCGCCGGCAGCAGCATGATGTACACCGCCGGATGGCTGTAGAACCAGAACAGGTGCTGCCACAACAACGGCTGGCCGCCTCCAACGGTCGGAGGGGCATTGTTGACGACCAGGCCGGAAGGAATGAAGAAGCACGAATGGACACCTTCAGGGTTAATCCACGCCAACCAGTTCGGCAAACTGTGCAGCCTGTCGAAGACCATCATGAATCCCGCGGCGGTCAGCACCGGCAACGCGAACGCCTGCAGGATGGCGGTGATGAACATCGCCCAGATGGTGAGCGGCATGCGGAACAGCGTCATGCCGGGGGCGCGCATGTTGATGATGGTCGTCATGTAGTTGATCGATCCCATCATCGATGAGAAACCGATGAACGTGACCGCGACCAGCCAGCAGGTCTGGGCGTGGCCCGAGCCGGGTGCCGCCTGTGGCAGGGCGGATAGCGCGGGGTACGATGTCCACCCCGACGCGGCCCCGAAATAGATCGCGAGACCGAAGAAGAAGATCGCCGGCCACATGAACCAGTAACTGAGCATGTTGAGCGACGGGAATGCCATGTCGTCGGCCCCGATCATCAGCGGGATCAGGAAGTTGCCGAACGCGCCGGCCAGTACCGGGATGATGACCAGAAAGATCATCACCGTGGCATGCATGGTGAACAGCATCGTGTACGTTTCGGGGGCGATCTGACCTCCCTCGGCGGACGCGAGGTAAGCGCCGAAGATCGGCATCGACTCCCAGGGGAAGGCCAGTTGCCAGCGGACACCGAGAGCCAGCGCGCCGCCGACGAGCAGCATGAACATCGTCGTCAACAGAAACTGGACGCCGATGACCTTGTGGTCGGTCGAAAACGAGATTAGTTGCTTGACGAGCGCCAGCTTGTCCCTCGGATGACCATGGGCGTGGTCGTCCGGATGGGCAGGCGCTCCCGGGGTATGTGCGATCGTACTCATAATTGTGCCTGATGGAGCCGCCCGGCGATGCGGACGGCCGACATGTCGCTACTCTTCCAAGACTTCCTCTGTTGCGGCGTCTGCTGCGCTCTCTTCCGCGTCAGCCGTTTCGGCGCTCGACTGCTGCAGAATCGCATTGAACTCCTCTGCCGCCGTTTCGGCGTCGAGACCGCCGACATATGTGGTGAATTCCTCGGCCGTCATCTCGTCTCGGCGGTCGCGCACGTAGTTACGAAACGCGGCGAGATTGTGATCGACTTCCAGTTGATCCAGGAATTCCTGAAACGCTAACCCCTCATCCTCCCCCGCGTCCGTCTGCAGACGCAGCAGGTGATCGAGAAACGCATCGTCGTTCTGTTCGGCGTGCAGATTGTGAAGGTACTCCAGGAACTCTTCCTCGGGCTCGGCCACGAACTGCGCCTTCATCTTGTAGTGGCCCCAACCGCAGAGTTCGGCGCAGAGCAGCGTATATTCGTTGCTGGCGTTTGCCTCGAACCAGACGGGGATGACGAGGCCGGGGACGGCGTCCTGCTTGATGCGGAGTTCCGGCAGAAAGAACGAATGCTGCACGTCGGAGCTGCGAAGTTGAATCATCACCGGCGCACCGACCGGCAGGTGCAGGTCGTTGACCGAGTAAAGATCCGTCGGCTGCGGATCGGGCAGCAGCGGCAGCAGATTTCCATCGGCGTCGAAGCCAGGATAGCGAATCCGCCACTCGAACTGACGCGCGGTGACTTCGGCCAAGGCCACCCGGCGGACAGGTTGGCCGTCGGCGGTGAGCTGGCTCTCGTCGATGAAGTCGATACCCAGGCGCGTGAGGACGGCCTCCATGCGCTCGCGGGGGAAGTTGTCTTTGATGCGGTATTCGGCCCACACGTCCATCTGATAGAGGGCGATGAACAGCAGCACACCCGCGGGAACTATGGTCCACATCACTTCCAGGTTGTGACTGCCGTGCGAGAACCAGCTTTTGGCCGACTCGTCGTTCCTGCGGTTTGCTCCGGTCCACAAGGCGAACCCGAGGGCCGCTTGCGTGAGGATGAACACGATCGCCGTGATCACCAGGATCATGTAGAACAGGTCATCTATCCGCTGGCCGAGCGGCGAGGCGGCCTCGCCGTGCGTCGGTCCCGTCGTCCCCGGGAACCACCAGTTCATCGACGGAGCGATCGCGCAGAGCACGATCGCCACAATCGGCCAGAAGATGAAAAATACAACCCAGAAACGGTTCACTGTCAACCTCCCGACGGGTGTCGGAGTTCCCTGCGATTCAACTTAATCTCGTTACCTATTCACTCGGTGTCTGCCGCCGCTTCTGTCGTGTCGGCAGCCGGCGTTTCAACCTCGGCTGCCGGATCCATCGGAGGCGGCAGCAGCGCACGCAGTTCGGCGGTTCCCGGCGGATCGGAACCCACGCCCGGACTGTACTCCTCATACGGCATCGTCATCACGTAGTTGACGAGATCCCAAATCTGCTGGTCGCTGAGTGACGTGCCGAACGCCGGCATCGGCGTCCCCTTGATGCTCGAATGAATTCGCCGATAGAGGTCGAGCGGCCGCCGACCGCCGCGATAGATGTTCGACCGCAGGTTTCGCGGCGTGATCTCATTGCCCCAGGAGTCGAAGAGTCCGGGTTCGGTGTGCACGTCGCCCGTCAATGGATCTGGCGGCTGCACGGCGAGAGTTTGCGGTCCGTCTCCGAGGCCCGAATCTCCATGACAGGTCGCACATTTCGCGTCGGCTCCCAGAAAGATGAGCCGGCCGCGGGCGATCGATTCGGGGGTGGGCTCGACTCTCGGCTCGCGCGGATAGATGGTCGACGATTCTTCCTGTCCTGCCTGCCACGATTCGGTGATCAGTTCGACGCGCAGCGTCCATTCCTCGGCGATCTCCCCCTCGTCGGCAATGGCTTCCGCAAATCCCTCTTCGATCTCACCGCGGCTTTCGCCATCGGCGATGCGTTCGCTGACGGCTTCCTGACTGTAGTCGGTCGCGAGGAATTGCGTCATGCGCCATTCGAGTTCGCCGCGCATCGAGAGGTACAGGACGTACTCGATGATGTTGCTCATCTCGTCCGGCTCGAGCAGTTTGAACGACGGCATGTACGTGCCGGGGATGCCGTTCTCGACGATTCGCGACAGGTCTGTCCGCGAAGCGCGGGCCGGCTGTGCCGTCGACGTGAACTTGAACACTCCCATCCGGTAATCGCGCGGCAGGGGATTGAGGTACTGGGCCGTCGGACCATTGCCGTCGCCGCTCACGCCGTGGCAGTGCTGACAATGCTCGGCATACAGCATGCGGCCGCGCTGAATGACCGCTCCGGGACCGAAGACGACGCGGTCTCCCTCGGCCGGCGCGGGTCCGGTCAGTTCGGTTTCGAACGTAATGACGCCGGTCTCGGCGTCATACTCTTCGATCCAGCCGATCTCTTCTTCGCCCAGGCGCGCACCGGAAAGGAACATCACTTCCATCCCCGGCTCGATCGCCAGGTTTTCATCGGACACCGTAACTGTGAGAGTCCTCAACCCGGTCGAACCGGATGTCGATGCCACTACGCGGGCGTCGGCGGCATGTAGCCGCAGAGGGAGATCTTCCCAGACGACGGGCTGCGTCGGCGTGCCGAAATGCTCATCGAGTTTCTCGCCCAGATAGTCCTTGGCGAACGGCGCGAGTTCCTCGAAGGACTCGCGGTGTTTGTACGAGGCCTGGCCGTCGCTGCAGCCGGAGATCGGCAGAACCGCCGCGAGCAGCAGTGCCAGGCAGGCTGCGCGGGAGATCGCTGCGACGCTCGGTCGAAATTGCAAAGGACTCATAACCATGGTGGATCAACGATCCGTGAGATTGTCGTGACGATCAGTCGGCAAGTTCGCTCGCCGCGACTTCGTAGTTGCGCTCGATATCGCTGGCGGCATCGATCTGCAGGGTGAAGGACCGCTCAATGTAACCCTTCTTTTCATGCCAGGCGACGAACTCCAGCTCCCCTTCCGGCAAACCGGAAATCTCGAAATTGCCGTTCTCGTCGGTGATTCCACACCACGGGTGATCGAGAACCATGTGCCAGCCCGTCATGAACGTGTGGATGTCGCATTTGATCTGGGTCGCCCTGGATTCCGATTGTTCATAGGTAAACGGAATTGAGCCTCCCGGGCCGGCCGTCGTACTGAAACCGGGATTGCGAAACGGCGAGGAACGCACATTGTGGGCAAATGCGTCGGAGTTGTGATAGTCGACGAGTTGCCCGACTCGGGCGAACGAGACATGCGGAACGAACTGGCAACTCTTTTGATCGACCACGAGCGGATCTGCGTGTGCGGGTGGAATCTCGACCCCATCGGGAACCGCCTTCAAATAGATGATGCAATTCGCCAGGCCGCCGTCGGGTCCGACAACGACCGCCTCGTTGGCGATAATCGCAACGTTGCAGGCAGCCGCGGCAGCACCGGCGGCAATCGGTGCCAGTTCAGGCGCCGCACCCTCGACTGTAATGCGGCCATAAAGTCTTGGCAGCGCGCCGGAGGGGCCGCTTGCCGTTGTCGTTGTTTCCGCGGGAGCAGCCGTCTCTGCGGGAGTTGTTTCCATCGGCATCGGATCGGCCGCCGGTGTTGTGGTAGTTGCGGGCGTCGAGTTGGCGACCGGGGTTTCCGTGGTCGCCGTTTCGGCGGGAGCCTCCTGTTCCGGCAGAATGACCTTCGACGACCCGCGCTCGCTCTCTCCGCCGCAACCCAGACAGGTTGCAACGACGATCGCGGCGAAGAACGGCTGATGTCGCATGAGGAGCGTCAAGGGAGCGAGGACAGGATGATCGTGCGGAAGTTCCCCGACTCGGCGATCTCGATCGCCGACGCCGGGATGGTAATCGTCTCGTCTTTGGTTTCGTTCGGAGCGATCGTCAGCCGGTAGTCCATCAGCTTCTTGCCTTCGTGATACACGACGAACGTGTGATTGCCGGCAGGGACGTTTTCGAGGCGAAACGCGCCGCTGGCGTCCGTCACCGCGCCCCAGGGATGATCAAGCGTCAAGTGCCAGGCCGTCATCCAGTTATGAATGTCGCATTGCACTCGCACGGGTTCGCGCTCGGGCTGCGTATAGGTGAGCGCCACGCCAACGGCTTCGTTCGGTTTGACACCGCTGTTGAACGTGTCGTTCCGTGTGGGAAAAGTGTGGGTGTTATGCAGCAACGAGTCGCTGTTGCGGACGAGCAGCGTTTGCCCGGTGCGGACGAACAATGCGTGCGGCAGAAACGTGCACGATTTCTGATCGAAGATCACCGGCTCTTCTGGCACGGCGAGATACTGCGGATCCACTCCGCCCGGAACGCGCTGCAGATAGATAAAGACGTTTTGAATTCCTCCGTCGGCTCCCACGACCAACTTCTGATTCGGAATGTTCTCCGGCAGACACGACACCCGTTCGGTCGCGGGCACGCTGGAAACGAGCGGACCCAGCACCGGCACCGGGCCGTCGAACACGATGCGGCCCGTGAACGTCCCGTAGCCTTCGACCGTAACGGCTCCCGCGCCTCCATCGCCGGCATCCTCGCCGGAATCGGATCGGGGGATGACCGACACTTGAGGAGTCTGCCGCGCTCCGCCCCCCAGCCCTTCGCTGCAGGCCGGAAGCGAAATCATTGCCACGCAGGCGAGACCGAGCGCCATGCGGGAGCGTGGTGCCGAAGCGGGAACTGAATTCAGAAAACGCGAGTCATTCATAACGCGATCACTCACCTCCACTGGAGGTCGTCGTGGAGTCATCCGGGTCTGCGCCGTCGGCATCCGGATCCGTCGGTGGGATCCCGTCGTCCGGCGCAGTTCCCTCGGTGGCGGGCACGGCGAACGGATCGATGTAGGCGATCACGCCGTGCTGTTCCATCAGGTGCAAATAGTCCATCAGCGCATCGCGCGCTGCCTGTGTTTGAAGTGTAGGATTCCCGCCAAACAAATCGGGCTTAGAGGTCTGGTTGTGTGGGAAGTTGATCGGCATCGAGGTGTAGCTCGTGACGACCTTCGGGTTGTACAGCCAGAGCTGCAGCCAGTCGGGCTGGAGCCGGCTGGTGACGCGATCGAGATTGGGGCCTTGTACCTGCGGCGGCGCGCCGGGCAGCGGAGGCGTGTCGGGCTTCAGATAAGGATGTCCGCCGACCGCATGGCACTTCGCACAGATGTCCGCATTGAGCAGTTGCCAGGCGCGGGTCTGATAGGTTTCTTCTGCTTCCGGGAAGAGAGCCACAAACTGTTCTTCCCGCTCTTCCCGATACTCAGGCCGGCGCTGCGGCACGCTTTGATACGGGAAGGGCGCATGGGCAACGGCGGCAAAATAGTTCGCCAGTGTCCGCGCCTCTTCGTCGCTCATGTTGAAACGCGGCATCCGCAGCACCGGAGTATACCGCAACTGCACGGGATTCTTGAGGAACTCGTACAACCAAGGGGTCTGAACCTTGATCCCTTCGAGATAGAGCGGCGGAGGCGAGGCCTGCCACGCCATGCTGAGCTGTCCCTGGGCCACGGGCGATCCCGATTCGAGCAAATGCGACGACAGCCAGAGCGCATAGTCTCCGCCGCGATGCGGAATTTCTCGGGCGATGTCGGGGGCGGGAACGATGGCCCGCGCGCCGGGCAACCGATAGCGGCCGCCGACCTCGAGCGTCTGCCACAGGTCGAACGAATACTCCTGTTCGTCTGCGGGAGCTTCCATGTCCGGGAAGCCGTTGACGAGGCCGCGCACGGCAACCGTCGTTACGCCGTCTTCGCCGATCTCGCCGAACGTACTTGCCGGTTTCAGGTCGAACAGCAGCGGGAACGATGCCGGATGCTCTGCGGTCGGACTGCCCGCCGAACTGATTTCGCTAACGACCAGGGACTGCGGATTGGCGTTGAACCAGTCGTCGAGGCTGTCTCCTGCTCCGCCCGCGGCGAGTTCCGCCAGGTAGGAGAGATAGTCCGATGTCATTTCGACCTCGGTCAGCACGCCCTCGAACAGGAACTCGCCATTCGAGACGAAGGGCTGGAGGTGTTCGAGCACATGGGCCTGCTGCTCTTCCGGCGTTCCCGGCAGGCCGGAGATCGTCCAGTCGAGGCCGCCGGTGACGGCGGCAATCACCTCTTCGGTAATCATCGTCCCGTCAGCCGACTCGGCGCGCTCCATGATCACGTCCTGTACGTGTTCGAGGTTCTGCAATGCCTCGGCGTTGTTGGTCAGCCAGAACGCGATCTGATCGCGCGTCAGGCCGATGGTCCAATACCGGTCGTCATACAGATCGACGCGATACTCGAAGCCCGGCATTTCGAGCATGTGGCAACTGGTGCAGTTGTACTTCTCGAGCAGCCGTTCGCCTTCGATGCGAACCCGTTCGGCTTCGTCCGGCCGATACAGATACGGTTCGGGCGGAGGATCGGCGACCAGACCGAGCACGAAGGTCGAAATGGCCTCGATCTGGTGTTCGTTCAGGTGGAAGTTCGGCATCCTCAGACGTTCGTCCCAGCCCTTGGTTTCGAGTTTGGCGAAATCGTAACTGCGGGGATCGCGTAGCTTCTGCCAGATGAAGCCCGCGCGGCCGTGATGCATCAGGCTTTCGTAGAAGTAGGCCTGCGTCAGTTCGTCTTCACTGACGTCCTGATCGTAGAACTGGCGCTCGATGATATCTTCCATGCGGTGAGCCGTCGTGACGCCGTCCGGTTCGTGATGGTGATGCAGGAACTCCTCGATGTGTTCTGGAGCCAACTTCGAGGTGTCTTTGCGACCCCAGTCCTGCAACGCGGTGCCGATGGGACGAGACGCTTCGAAGCCGGGGATGTCGTGGCATCCGTAACATCCATAGCGCGAGATGGTGCGGCGTCCGACGTAGCTCAATAGACGATCGTCCCATTCTTCTTCGGAGAAGCTGCCGTCGGCCGTCTCAAAGACCAGTTCAATTTCGTCCCCGCGGATGAAGTTCCGCATGTCGGGAAGATTGCCGTACTCGTCGGTCAGGTAGGCGGCGGGCTCGATCAGCATCCGGCGATTCGCGAGTACCTGCCGAGCGGGCTCGGCGTCTAGCGCCTTGCCGAGGAAGAGACCTGCGAGATCGTGCAAAGGGTCGCTGGCAGTGAGCACAACCGTCGAAGTCGTCCCGCCGCGAGTGAACTCGAGCGTCACCTCCTCTCCCAGCGTGAGAGATTCGTCGAGCGCTGTCCAACTTACGAGAGTCGCCGGCGAACCGTTGATGCCGCGGATGATGTCGTCCACGAGCAACGTGACCGGACGATTGGCATCGGGAGACTCGGCATCGACCGCGCGCGTGCCAGCCATGTGCTGCAGCACAGTAGTGACCAGCAGTCCCTGCTCATTCTCGGCGACTTCCAGTCCCAGCGTGGGGCCGGGGAGTTCGATCGCCGGGAATTCGCGTGGTGATTCCCGCAGCAGAAACGCCGCGATGTCGGCGGCGACATCAACATGCTCCGCCCCCTCCCCAGTTGGTTCCAGGAACTGGTAAGGCATGCGCGCCCGCGGATGGTAACGCTCCGGATCCCTCAGCCAGGTGTAGAGCCATTGGAAGCCCCGCGGCCCGGGCAGCATCTTCTCGTGAATGTTACTGAGGTCCGGCCCGAAGTCGGGTTTGAAGCTCCCGTACTCCTCATTGTTATAGCTGTGGCACGCCAGGCAGCGGCGGAATTCGACTTGTCCGCGAGCGGCATCCGGCGTGTAACCCTCTTGCGGCGAGAACATCTCCATCTCTTCCGAATTCTCGGTGAGATACGCCGCGATACCCGCGAGTTCCACAGGCTGCAGTTGGGCCGCCAGTTCGTCGTGATGATCCTCGAGGTCGAGTTGATCGAACTGGTCGAAGAACTGCGGCATGCGGGTCGTGGGGCGAAACGCCGTCGGCTGACGCGTCCAGAAGGCAATGAATTCGGGCGTCGTCTTGCAGGCGATGTGCCTGAGCGAAGGACCGACCTTGCGCATGTTGCCCGCCGTCTGATTGGGGTCGGCGGCGATCGCGAGAGCCTCGGCCTCGGTCTGAGGTTCGAGACGCAGATCGGGACCAATGCGGCCGTTCGGGTCGAAGCCGTTGATTTCGTGGCAACCGAAGCAGCCGAACTTGGTGATGAGTTCGTAGCCTTCGACGGCCGTCGGCGCGGTCGCGCCGAACTCAGGATGGTTCCCCAGTTCGACGACGCTGTGATGGCAGCGGATGCAACTCGACTCGACGAACGTGCCGGGGTGCATCGGGTATTCCCAGAAGTGATTGGAATGCCAACCGTACTTCTCTTCCCACTCGCGCGCCATCGCGGGATCTGTGGGTGTATGTTCGGCGGTCTGGAACCCGGTGCCTGAGCCGTCTCCTTCATGACAGATCGTGCAGCCGAATTCTTCGATGGGGTGCGGGCTGCCCGAGGTCAGGAACAGTTCCGGATGCGGGTGCGACGCGAACGGAAGGGAATAACCCCCATCCGCTTCTGTTCCCTGCGGATACATGGCCACATCGCCGGTGCCGTATTCGTTGATGTTGAAATGGCACGTCCGGCAGCGATCGACTCGATCGACGCGGGCCATGCCGAGCTGAATCGGAATTCGCTGGACGGCATTCAGCATCTCGCGGCCGGGCCAGTCGTACTCGATCTTGAGATTGGGGTTGAAGGCATTAATGATGGGCCACTCCTTGATGGAGCGGGTCCAGGAGGGATGGAGTTGGTCGACGACTTCTTCGACCCGCGCGAGTTCCGCGCGGTGATCGTCGACGGCGGTCTTCGCCATGTCGTAATCCGCGGTCATCCCCCGCAAGGCGGCATCTTTCTCGGACAGTTCCGCTTCCAAATCCTGGAGTTCGAGCGTGAGCCGTTGAGCGTGTTCTGCATGCGTCTCGAAGAGATCGAGCAGTCGCTGCCGTTCATCGGCGGAGCGCTCATCCCGCACCGCGAGATCATAGTCGGCGCGGGCCTTGCCGACTTCGGCCAGTTGAAACTTCGCCTGTAGCGCGGCGAGTTCGATGCGGCCGTCGAGGTCGGCGATCGCCGCTTCCAGATCCTCTCTCTCGGTCCTTCGCACTGCCAGCGCGGTTTCGGCGGCCTTGACATCGGCTTCAAGCTCTTCCAGCTTGGCGATGAACTCGTCAGTTCGAATGTCGTCGGCGGTGCGGACGAAACGTTCCTCGCGCAGACGCAGGGCTTCGGTCTGGTAGTACCGCCAGTCGCGCTGCTGATCCCTGACCATCATAAAGATGATCGAGGCGAGCAGCGCGATGCTGCTGGCCGCGAACACCTTGTGCATGGTGCTCAGTTTACGCCAATACTGTTCTGTCGCAGGCATGTGATGTTAACAAAGTCAGAACCCTCTCTCTCCGGGGGAGGGCAGGGTGAGGGGGCTTTGATTTCTTCGCCCTCACCCCCGGCCCCTCTCCCGGGGGGAGAGGGGAGTTTCATTACTACTAAATATTGAAGAACCACTCAGGTTATGCCACGATGTACTTGAGGTTGAACGCCCAGCGCAGCGCCATCTTGATCGGCAAGGGCGCCATGAACAGCGCGAGGTTCGCCAGGACCATGTAGCGCAGGAAGCCCATCTTCACGAAAAACTTGCGGAAGATCGTGGCCGCCATCAGTGGGGGCAGCAGCACGAGATAGGCGAGTACCGCCACAATCCCGACCGATTCCCGCATCAGAATCTTCCCCATCGTGGCCATTGCGCCGTCGGTTTCACCGGGACGCGGCAAACCCATGTGGAGTATGTCGAGCCAGACCCTGTCCGACAGGTTGACGTTGTTCAGCACTTCCAGCTTGTGCACGTCCCAATACTCGTAAGGGCCGATCATGTTCCAGTTGGGACCACGCAGGAACGTGCCCAGGATGATCATCGCCACCCACAGCGGCAGGAACCCGAACATGAACGTCATCACCGAGAACTTACGCTCATTGAACGAGTAATAGCCGTTCCCCTTCTGATTGAAGTCGATGTACGGGAGCGCCATCAGCCCCACGACGATCAGACTGGGGAGCACCACTCCCGCCATCCACGGGTCGTAGTACACAAGCATTTCCTGCAGACCGAGGAAGTACCACGGCGCCTTCGACGGGTTCGGCGTCTTCACCGACGAGGCCGGCTCTTCGAGCGGAGCCTGCAGCAGCACGCCCCACACCACGAGCACCGCGGTCAGCACGATCATGCAGATCAGTTCGGTGTAGACCAGATCGGGCCACACGAGAACCTGTTCGCTTTGTTCATCCTCGATCTTCGGCAGACCCTGTTCGATCCGACGGTCGTTCTCGACCGCCTTTTTGAAGTACAGCCAGGTGAAGAAACCCACGATGTAGAGCATGCCCACGATCGGCACGTTGTCGGGCTTGCCGACGATCCGACGGAAGTCGTAGTCGGTCATGCTCAGAGCGAGGAACAGAATCGACAGGTTGACAAGAATCCAACCCACCACCGGCTTCACGAGAAACTCGCGCGCCCAGATCACGCCGAAAAACAAGACAATCGAAATCAGAAAGTAGTTGAGCGGGGCGGCGACAACGAAGTCGACTGCGTTCTTGAACCATTCCGGCAGGCGCAGCAGAAACTCTTCCGGCTCGCTACCACCGGTGAGGTGCGTGATCGCGATCAGCACGAGCAAGGCGCTGTAAAACCCCCAGCCTGCAGCCTTCGGCACATGGCTGATACCCATGACCGATTCGTAGTACCCGTCGCGCTGGAAGCTGCGCACCGTCCAGGCAATATTCATGGCCGCCAGGATCGTATAGATCCAGCCGAGGCCAACGATCACGCCGGATGTCAAATCGGGATGCGGATCCATTGCCGAAGGGAACCAGGAATGAGGAGTTAGAAACTAGGAGTTAGGATTCAGGGGAAAGTGGTCAGGTCGTTTTCTTTTCGGACTCCTGATCCCTTCATATCACAACGGCTGGCTGATGCCGCCGTCTTTACGCACTCGCCAGAAGTGGACGGCTATCAACGTGGCCACCACCAGCGGGATCGCGACGCAGTGCAAAATGTAAAACCGGTTGAGGGTGTCTTCGCCGACGACGCGCGCGCCCAAGAGCAGGAACCTCGCATCGCTATGATCGGTAATCAGGTCGAAGCCGCCGACGTTCAATAACTGGAAGCCCGGCCCTTCGTGCCCCAGGAACGGCGTCGCGCGGGCCATATTCGAACCGACGGTGATGGCCCAGATCGCCAACTGATCCCAGGGCAACAGGTAGCCGGTGAACGACAACAATAAGGTCAACACCAGCAGCAACACGCCGATGACCCAGTTGAACTCCCGAGGAGGCTTGTAACTCCCCGTGAGAAACACGCGGTACATGTGGAGCCAGACGGTGATCACCATCGCATGAGCCGCCCAGCGATGGATTTCGCGCATCACGCCCAGTGTGGTCACGTCCCGCAAGGCCCGGATATCGGTGAACGCCCACTCCAGCGTGGGACGGTAGTAGAACATCAGCAACACGCCCGTCAGCGTCTCGACGAGGAACAGGAAGAAGGTCACGCCTCCCATGCACCAGGTGTACGACAGGGCGATGCCTCCCTTCTTCACCGACACGGGGTGCAGGTGCAGAAAGAAGTTCGTCAGCATCACGACCGCGCGGTTTCGGCGATCGTACGGCGCAGGATGACGGAAGATGCTCCGCCAAATCTGCGATTTACGTATATAGTCCCCGACAGACATGCCTGATCCGGAATGAAATGACTCACCAGTTGCACAGACATTCCTGTCTGTGCAACATCATCACACAGGGTGATACGACTTACCGTCCGACCACTGGCCCAGTTCCTCTTGAAACTTCATGCTCTTGTCCACTTCCAGCATGCCATCCGCCGAGACGCTGATCCCGACTCGCTCCAGCGGCCTGGGCGCCGGACCTTCGAAGTTGATGCCCGTGATGTAAAAACCCGACCCGTGACACGGGCATTTGAATTTCTGTTCCCCTTCGAGCCAGTTCGGTGTGCATCCCAGATGGGTGCAAACCGAGGCCAGGGCGTAGACAATTTGTTCGCCGTCGTAGCCAGCAGTGTTCACGATCCACACGCCGCGGGCGGCTTTGAATTTTTCTGAGACGGTCTCCGGCGGGAAGTCCGATGCCGGTCCGATCTTGAATCGTGAAGGCAGCTCGAGCACCGTGTTGGGCATCATGAACCGCGCCGTCAACAGCGTCGACAGGCCGATGATGAAGGCGAACACGCTCCAGCCGATCACGAATGGCGCCATCATCGCTTCGAGAAACGCCACCGCAAAGCTGCGTCTCGGTACTGCGGTTGCAGCCGCGGAAAGCTTGGGTGGGGGCAGCTTCGGTTTTCTGGGAGCCTCGGCCACCGCGGTGCCGGTCTTGCCGGTTCGCAGCGCCTGCACGAGCTCCTTGGGATCGCGCCCGCTGACATCGGCCGCGGCCTTGGCAGCCGGCTTCGCCACACCTTCTTTCGCTGCGGCCGCTGTCTTCGGGGCAGCGCCTCCACCACGAGCAGCCGCCAGAATGTCGGCGGCACCTTTAGGTTTGTCTCCGCCAGCAGCCGGCACTTTCGCGCGGGCGGCGGCGAGAATGTCGGCTGAGCTAGACGGATTGGCGGAAGCGTCGGATTTCGGCGCAGCGGCCGCGGCTCCTCCACCTCCACGAATCGCCGCCATGATGTCGGACGGTTTGCCCGCAAGCTTGGTGGCCGGTTTGGCAACCTCGCTCGGCAGCGGCTCTCGAAACGGCTTCGGTTCCGGAGGCGCTTCGGCTGCAGGCTCAGCAGTCGGTTCCGCCGGAGGTGGTTCCGCGGGAACCTCGGCAGGCTTGCCGGGTGCATCGCCGGCTCCCTGTTTCCGCAGGAGATTCAGAATGTCAGCGGTGGAAGGTTTCTTCGAATCAGCCATGCCCCTGACCCATCATGGGTTGGGTGATGAAGGGAGTGCGTCGAGACTGCGGAATGATGCCACGTCGATTCGAGTGTGACAACCGAAGGGATCGGGCCAACATCGCATTCCCACATACAGGAAGCACCGCATCGGGCACTTCCCGACACCGGGAAGCGTTTGCAATTGTGAGGTGCAGCCAATTCCAATCGACGGTCACTCAGTCGCTTACCGGCCTCGGATTCAAATTGACAGTAGATGGCAGCGCGTATCCACAATTGGATGGAGTTTTTGGCTGGCCGATATCGTCAACACGGCCGGCAGTCGACTCAGAGGACGAGATGCACTACACGATCGAGGCCGAGCAAGAAACAGACGGTCGCTGGCTGGCTGAAGTCCCCGAATTGCCTGGACTGTTGGATCGAATTGTCAGGCACACCGGATTGAAACCAGAAGATTTATCGCGCGATGGGCAACCAAGCTTGTTCGTCGAACCCAATCTGCCAAATATTGCAATTCGGAGAAAGCCCCTTAAACCCCTGGATTGCGTCACTCGACTTACCGGCGAACTCCGATAGAATACCTGTGTCTGAGGAACGCCGGGTTGATTCTGTCGCCGGTTTCACCTCATTCCACCACAACGCGGGGTGGAGCAGCCCGGTAGCTCGCGAGGCTCATAACCTCGAGGTCGCAGGTTCGAATCCTGTCCCCGCCACTTTCTGAAAGCCCCCGGTTCCACCATGTCGGAACCGGGGGCTTCTTGTTGCGCCGCGCGGCGGGGCCATCGCTGAACGCCCCTTGGCACGCGTTTCCCGCCCCGTCCGATGAATGACACGCTATGCAACGGGGAATCACCCGAAGAGTACCGGCCGCTTCCATCTGTCGACGCCGAGCGTGTAAGCAGTGAATGGTCTTCACCCTCATTCGGCGGAGTGCGGCTCCTATGACCGGCTCTCAGGTCGACATTGATGCGGCCGAGAATCCGATACCGAAGCGGGTCTATGATTCACACGGTCGAAAGTCACTGGCACTCCGCGCCCGAAGATTTCGACTCTCCTTGTAGGAACGGCCGACGCCTATCATTGACGCATGCATGACAGCATTGATTCGAGTCGGCGGCGGTTCGACGAGTATAAGGAGCAATTGAGCCAACGCGCGGATGAGCCGGCCGCTTCACCGCACGCAACGCCCTCCGCGCCGCACCGGGATGGATCGAGAAGTACCGGCCGAGTTCGATCGACCAGCCTGCTGCTTCGCGAATTCTGGCAAATGCTGCGCGGTCAGCGAACGGGCGTCGTCTGGGCATTGGCGACATTGACGGTATCTACCGTGCTGGGGCTGCTTCCTCCAGCCGCCACAAAGTTCCTGGTCGACAACGTCCTCGGCGGTCAGCCGATCTCCGAGTCGCTGCCGTTCGCCCGGATGCTGCCCACCGATCGCTGGTCGCTGCTGATGGTGGTGACGATCGCCGTTGTCATGGTCTCGTTCATTAAGGTCGGCCTGCACGTCTCCGGTCGCTGGACGGCCACGCTTGCCACGAAGCGATTGCAGCTTGGCATTCGCAAACGACTCTTCGAGCATGCGGTACGGCTCCCGCTACCTCGCGTTCAGGAACTCAAGTCGGGAGGCATGGCGAGTCTGCTACGTGAGGACACGGCCGCGATCGGCGATCTCATCTTCGGACTGTTGTACAACCCCTGGCGGGCGATCGTGCAACTTGTTGGCAGCCTGTGCATTCTGGCCATCGTCGACTGGCGATTGCTGCTGGGAGCGGTCCTCGTGCTCCCAGCCGTGTTCATTTCGCATCGCACCTGGATTCGCCAGATCCGGCCGAGGTTTCGCGACGTGCGAGCACGCCGGCAGGAGATCGACGGCCAGACCACCGAGATTTTCGGCGGCATCCGCATCGTTCGCGCCTTCGGCCGGCAGCGGACCGAAACCCACCGGCTCATGACGAGCAACCACCTCATGGGACGCCAGGAACTCTATGTCTGGTGGTGGATGCGAACGATCGAGGTCATCTGGGGACTGCTCATTCCACTCGCCACGGCAGCCCTGATGCTCTATGGCGGCGCCCAGGTGCTGCAGGGAACGCTGACGATCGGTGATCTGATGATGTTTCTGGTGTACCTCGTCATGCTGCTGGAACCATTGGCCGTATTGGCGGAAAGCGCGGCGGCCTTGCAGAGCGGACTGTCGGCACTCGATCGCGTCCTCGACATCCTGCACGAAGAGCGCGAGATGCCGGCGGGCGCCAGTTCGATCCGACTCGAAAAAGCCGGCGTGAAAGGCGACATCACCTTCGACAATATCGTCTTCCAGTATGCCTCGGGAGACCGCAAGGCTCTGGACGGCATCGATCTCGAAATCCCGGCGGGGACGACCGTCGCTCTCGTCGGTCCCAGCGGCGCGGGCAAGACCACGTTGACCAATCTCGCGGCAAGATTCTATGACCCGACGGAGGGCCGAGTCCTGCTGGACGGAGTCAACCTGCGGGACATCGATGTCGAAAGCTACCGGCAGTTACTGGGAGTGGTCGAGCAGGACGTTTTTCTGTTTGACGGCACGATTGCCGAGAACATCACCTACGCCAACCGCGAGGCGAGCGAAGACGAGATCGTAGCGGCTGCTCGCGTGGCCAACGCACACGAATTCATCAGCGAGATGCCGCGCGGCTACGGTACGTTGATCGGCGAGCGGGGGGTAAAGCTAAGCGGCGGTCAACGGCAGCGACTGGCCATCGCCCGAGCGGTCCTGGCCGACCCGCGAATCCTAATACTCGATGAAGCGACCAGCAACCTCGACACCGAAAGCGAACGCCTCATCCAGCAGAGCCTGCGGGCTCTGCTGGATGGGCGGACGTCATTCGTGATTGCCCACCGGCTCAGCACGATCCGCGATGCCGACCTGATCGTGGTCCTCGATCACGGTCAGATCATCGAGTCGGGAACACACGCCGAACTGCTAACACTCGGCGGGCGTTACCGCAGAATGGTGGAGCTGCAGGCATCATTTGATGTCGAATGCGTGATGGACGCTTCGGCTTGAAGGCGGTTGACAATGTTGTTCACGTCTTCGCGGGCAGGAACCGGAAGGTGGCTTTCACCAGGCCGTGGTCGGTGGTGCCGGTTTCTTTGTGGTCTTCGCGATTGAGGTGGTCGTTCATGATCTCGGCTCCCTCGAAGGCCCAAATGCGCTTCTTCGAGTTGTCGTAGAACTCCTGCGAGACGAGGATGTGATCGAGCGACTCGCGAGTGTTCTGATGGATGTGGGTGTAGTACACATCCCGCTCGCTGCGGTACTGCTGCAAAGTGCCGGCCGAGTAGAGTCCCGCATCGCTGCCGCCCGTCGAGAGTCCCATCAGATAGTTGGGCTGTTCGGTGAGGATGTTGATCGTGTTGCTGCTTTTGTCGTCGTTCAGGTCGCCGAGCACGACGACGGGTTCATCGTTCCCCTTCATGGCTTCGGTCATCATCATCCGCAGTGCTGCGGCCTCGGCGGTGCGGCGAATGGTCGAGAGCGATGCTCCGATCCCGATGCTGTGCCGCTTGTAGAAATCCTTGTCGGCCTTGAACCAGCTCTCCTGATCGACACGGGCGGGCAACTTCGACTTGAGGTGTGCGACAAACACCTGGATGACCTTGCTGTCCTCCCGCGGCTTGATCGAAAAGTGCAGCACCGGCCTGGAGAAACTTGTGAGATTGATCTCGATGGCCGGCGACTGCGGATCATCCCCGCTGCCGAACAGGATGAACTTCTCGGGAAAGGTTTCGATCCACTCCGGCTCGCCGACCAGCAGTTCTTTGCGGACAGCGGCGGCACAGATGATCTTGTGTCCCTTGTGAGACGTGGGCGCCAGGATTTCGTAGGCCGTGTTGAGCTTGGCCTTCTTGAAGACGTTGACGAGGGACTTGCGATGCCACAGCTCCTGAAAGCCCCACACGTCGGCATCCGCGAACAACAGCGAGCGGGCGAGCCAGTCGATCTTCAGGTCGTACTGCTCCTCGGTCCAGCCTTCGGTATTGCGGTACATCGGCAGGCCGGGCTCGTTGATGTTCGCGGATGCCGACGTGTGGGGCTTTCAGGAGCTGTGGCATCGCAAGTCCCTCGTCAACGTCTTCAAGAAGGCCAAGC
>JANNSB010000370.1:0-6159 GCA_031402175.1 Planctomycetaceae bacterium | reverse complement strand
TGGGGCGTGAGGCGCGGGTGCCGGGAATCGGATGGCGGCATCACCATCGCCGGGTCGGGATTCGTCACCCGTTTGATCAGTTCACTGTCAGCCGGACTGCCGGGTACGATGGCAAAGTAACCGCCGCGATCCGAGAGGGCGCTCTCCTTCGAATCGAGCCGCAGTTCCGCCTGCCGTGCGGCGGCATCGGGTCCGTGACATTCAAAACAAGTGTTCGACAGGATGGGCCGAATCTCTTCAATGAAGTTGATCGGTACGGCCGCCGGGGCATCGTCGGCGACAACGGTTCCAGCCACACTTCCGACAAGCAGAATGGCAACGAGCGATCGAATGCAGCCCAACATCATTGGCAGTCCTGGGGGCGAGCGAACGGGGCGGGTCGAAGAAGAGGAGTGGTAACCGGGAGGTTCAAACCATCAGGGTACGCCAACGGGAGGGGCGAATTCAACGTTTGTCCATTTTTCCGCGGGATGGTATCTCCTTGCCGGCGTCGTCAGAGTGAATGTCGTCTGTAATCCACCGTCATTCAACAGCGACGAACGCGTGTCCCGCGAGGAATTCTCACGTCTGATCGAGCAGGTGCTACCGGCCCTGGAGCTTTACGCGCGCCAGTGGTCCCGTGAACCAGCAGACATCGTGCAGGAGGCCTGCCTCCGGCTTTGGAAGCAGGAGATTGCTCCGCAGGACGCACGGGCGTGGTTGTTTCGCGTGGTCCGCAACTTGTCGATCAGTCAGATGCGGACGACACGGCACAGAACGAAACAAGAGAAATTGGATGCGATCGGCGAGGCAGGTTGGTTTGAGCAGGACGCCGATCAACAACTCGATGCGGCCGATGTCACTCGGCGATTGCAGGAGCTACCCGAAGAATTGAGAGAGCCCGTGATCGCCCATGTGTGGGGCGAATTGACGTTTCACGAGATCGGCGAACTCGTGGGAGCCTCCGCCAGCACCGTGCATCGGAGGTATCAGCAAGCCATGGAGCAATTACGAACCCAGTTGAGGCAGCCATGTCCCAGTTCCCAGACACCGACGGCAATCATCGCACCGACAGCGCTGCCGACGACTTGAAGCAGGCGCTGCAGTCGTTGAAGCCGAGAACCACGATCGACCGCGAACAGTTGTTGGCGCGCCTGCAGGCTGATGAGACGGAAGCGCACACCGTGGCGCCGCGACTCGCCGAGCCGCAGCCGTCACCTGTACACTCGCGGTCCGCCAACTGGTGGCCGATGCTTACCGCCTTGTCCTGGCTGGTGACTGCCGGCGTCTGGTGGAGTTCCACTCACGCGACATCACCGCATGATTCAGAGGCCGCCGGCGTCATGGCCGCGGTTGCGCATGCCGATGGCGTCACTTCACCCGCTATTGTCGCTGTCGGCACGTCGGGCATGAATCAATTGGGTGAATCACTCGATGCCGCCGAACAGCGCGAGGCTGTGGAGTCGCCCGCCCTCGTCGAATCGCAAGCATCAACTGCGTCCCCCTACTGGTTGACGATGCTCGGCATCGACGTCGCGGGATTCACGGCAGACACAGCCGAGCAGCGCTGGGAACGGATGCAGGTAGAGGCCGATGCGCCTCGCCAGTCGACCGTCGCGCAGTCGGCGTCTGGTCCGACGCCGTCAGCGACCTACGCCTCACTTCGCGACGAGTTCGACGCGCCGATTCGCAGAAATTGGTTGCAACAATGATTCAGCAGTTCACTCTCCCTTTAGCCAACATGACTCACATGCGCACATTACTTCCAGCGATCCTCACGGCGGCCTTCTTAAGTCTGCCTGCAATGGTTCAGGCCCAGACACGGTTGACCCCCGTCGGCCCGGTCAACCCCGAGCAGCAGCAGTCTGCGAGCGAAATCCCCACCACGCGATTGTCGATCTCGCCGTCCGCAGCGCCCGATCCGCCGCTGGAGTATCGGCTGCACTTGCCGCTCGACATGCGCGAGGCGGGGAATTCGGTTCCATGGTGGTATCGGGCAATTCTGGATTTGGGACGGATTCAGAATGAAGGCTACTTCAACGCCATGAACGAAAATTACGACGCATGGATGGATGCGCCGGTCAGCGACATGCCGGTGGAGGACGTGCGTCAGTTCATGCTTCAGTTGCAGACCATCCTGCACTCCGCCCACGACGCCGCAGAGCAGCGCGAGACCGACTGGGATCTCGATATCGAGGAACTTAGCGGGCCTGGCACTGTCGCGTTCATGCTGAGTGAGTTTCAGGACACTCGACAACTGGCCCGCCTGCTCATCCTCGACGCTCGCGTGGCGATCGCCGACGGCAGATTCGACGACGCCATCCGCGATCTGCAGACGAATTATCGGCTGGGTCAGGATGTGCAGCAGCCGCAACTGATCATTAACAGCCTGATCGGCATCGCGATCACGACGATGGGCCATCACACGGTTCTGCAACTCATCGATGCACCGGACTCCCCCAACATGTACTGGGCTTTGGCCACGCTGCCGCGGCCTTTGCACAACATGGAGGAAGCGATGAGCTACGAAGTCCGCATCTGTTCCCGCATCTTTCCCTGGCTGGAGAACGTCGACGAGATCAACTCCAACGAGGAATGGCGCAGCGAGTTTCGCGAGTCGTTGCGCAGTCTGGAGCAGATGGGTATGGAACAGTTGGGCATGGCCGACCGACCCAACTGGCATCTGGACATGGCGTCGACCGGGCTGGTGTTGAGGAACTATTCCCGCGCCAAGGCCGACCTG
The DNA here is from genome assembly GCA_031402175.1 of Planctomycetaceae bacterium. Taxonomy (GTDB): domain Bacteria; phylum Planctomycetota; class Planctomycetia; order Planctomycetales; family Planctomycetaceae; genus JANNSB01. The sequence goes on along the minus strand of JANNSB010000370.1, from coordinate 3,437 downwards.
ATCAGTTGGGGCTACGATGCGGACGAAGTGGGGCAGATGCCGGTCGGACAGGTCGTCGCCGAGCATAGTACATTGCTGATTCGCAAGGTCTCGGAGCGTATCGAGCGCTGGGCTCTACTGGCCGACAGCCTGCCCAACGGCCAGGCGGTCTTGGATGCCCTCAAGGCAGAAGAGCGCAGCCTCATCAACGAGGGCATGCTCGGGCCGGCGATGATGTCGCACGAAACGCTGCCGCTCGTCGGATTGCTGTTGCCCGCGGTGCATTCCGCCTGGCGAGCCACGCTGGTCGTCGAAGGCAAGCTCGCAATGCTGCAGACGCTCGAAGCGATCCGCATGCAGGCCGCCGTCGATGGCGCATGGCCCGAGAGTCTCGACGATGTCACCGTCGTTCCCCTGCCGGTCAATCCCGTCACCGGAGAACTCTTTTCGTACACCAAAGACGGCAATCATGCCGTGCTCGAATTCCCATCACCTGAGCCAACCATCCCGCAGTACGGGTGGAGGTTGGAACTGGAACTGGAGTGAAGTGGGATTGTCCTTGTAGGGAACGGACTCCGTGCCGTTCCCGCCTGCGGGACGAAGCGTAATACGAACGTGAATGTCTCTCGTGACGCGAGGCGCCGCCAATCTCACCGAACGACCCTTCGTCACGGGAGCGTCTTTACTTGCTGAACTCGACAACCCGCCGACGGAACGGCACGGAGTCCGTTCCCTACAACTTCGTTCGATTCGTAATCACCACGAACTACGAGAAACCTCATGCATCGAAACACTGTCGCACTTTTGATCGCCGTCGTCTTCACGGCATCTTCCCTCCACGCCGCCGAGCCGACGCGGGTCGACGAATGTCTGACGAACTTCGACGTCTTCATCGTCGCGGTCCAAGTTGAGGCGCTGGCTTCCAGCGGCCTGTTCGCGCCGTCGGCCGACCTTCATCCCGACTGGCTGCGGTCGCTCCTGGAGCACGAGATCGACACGGTGTACGTGACGCTCGATTCCTTGGGTATCACGCCCGCGATCTTTATCCCCGTGCCGGATTCAGCCGATGCCGATGCGGTTCGCGACTTGCAGACTGCCGGCCAGTCGCTGGGTCGATTGTTGAATATCCCTGAAGACATCTGCGAGCCGCTCGGCGGGTTCGTGTTTACGGGATCGGCCTCCAAGCGGGATCAACTGCTCAGTCAGACCGCCGTCGAGCGGCGCGGATTGACCGAGGCCCTCGCGGCATCCACCGACAATCTGGCCACATTGATCATCTCCTGGAGTCCTGACCAGCGCCGCGTGCTGCGGGAGCTGTTTCCAACGCTCCCCGATGAACTGGGTGGCATTGATGCACAAGTCGTCGCCGAAGAAATCTCGTCCTTTCAGATCGCAATTCCCACCGCAGCCAATGCCGTGCAACTGAAGATTGCCACCGTTGATGCTGCCTCCGCAACCCGCATGGCCGACGCCGTCGAAAGTTGGATCGCTTACGCCGTCGCAAACAGCGGCAACGAAATGGCGGCCAATATGGTGCTGGGGATGTTCGATTACGCTCGCGAGACCAACGAAAACTCCTGCACCCTCACCTGGACTTCGAAGACGCCGATCGAGCAACTGCGACCCATTTTTCAGCAGTGGTTTGAATCATCGTCGAGAACGGTCAACGTCCTCAACCATCTCAAGCAGATCGGCCTCGCGCTGCACAACTTTCACGACGCCTACGGTAGCTTTCCACCGCCGGCCAGCTATGTCGATGGCGAAGCGCTGTTGAGCTGGCGGGTCTATCTGCTGCCATACCTCGACCACGCGCCGCTCTATCAGCGATTCCACCTCAATGAACCCTGGGACAGCGAGCACAACATGTCGCTGCTGGCCGAAATGCCCGCGATCTACGGCTCGTCGAATTCCGAGATGAATGAGCAGGGGCTGACGCAGTTCGTCGTGCCGGTCGCGGACAACGCCGCGTTCCACGGCGAAATCGGCGTGCCCATTAAAGACATCACCGACGGTTCATCGAACACGGCACTTGTGCTGACGGTCACGGCCGAACATGCCGTCCCTTGGACGAAGCCGAGCGACTGGGAAGTCGATTTCAGCACCGACCTGCACGAATGGCTGTTCGCCGGTCAGAGTGAGGTCACTGTGCTGATGGGAGACGGCTCGGTGCAACGCTTCGACGCCGAGCTGACGCCTGAAAATCTCTCACGGTTCTTGCAGCATCAGGATGGCGAGCCGGTCGAGTGGTGAACGTAGCGAGACTTCACGCTGCCGGAAACGACAGCGTAAATCGCGTGCCGCGTCCCGGTTCGCTCTGGCAGTCAATTGTGCCGCCGTGGGCTTCGACGATCTTGCGAACCGTCGGCAGTCCCAGGCCGCTGCCTCCCGGGCGGGTGGAGTAGAAGACGTCGAAGATCTTGTCCAGGGCCTGAGGCTTGATGCCGCTACCCGTGTCGATCACGTCGAGGCAGACTCGTTCGCCGTCCGCATAGGTCAGCAGGTTGAGCGTACCCCCCTCGGTCATCGCCTGCTGGGCGTTGCGCGCCAGGTTGACGAGCACTTGCCGCATCAGGTTGGGGTCGAGTTTCACTCGCGGCAGGCTCGATGCCAGATGCGGCGAGACGATGATCGCCGCCTGTTCCGCCTCTGGCTGATAGAACTCGATGAAGTCGCGCACGACATCCGCCAGATCTGCTTCATGCAGTTCGATCTCCCCCGCGCGGGCGAATTGCAGAAAGGCATTCAGCACATTCTCGAGCCGCAGGCATTCCTTCTGAATCGTGCCGAGTTTCTTGAGCATCCGCTGCTGCCGGGGGTCGCCGAGAGCCGTGAGGTCTTCTCCCAGCAGGTCGAGGTTGAGCCGAATCGTCGACAGCGGATTGCGAATTTCGTGCGCGAGCCCCCCCGCCAGCGTGGCAATCTCGGCGTATTGCTTGCGCCAATGCTGGTCGGAATCAGGTTGGGCGGAGTTCGTCATAGCGTAAGGTAGCCCAGACATTCCTGGCTGGGCGTTTACAGGTGGCCCAGACATTCCTGTCTGGGCGAGTCGCGATGTCACAGACAGGAATGTCTGTGCCACTGACGTTGCCGATCTTCGGAATTCTCGCGACTTTCAGTACACTGGAGTGATAATAGCGGTGTCAGACGCCCGAGGGCGAATGAGTTTTGCGTCTGGACCCGCCCTCACACCTATCGCGTGACTGCGGCTCTGCCGCCGATCGATGACCGACCGCCTGCGACGTGAAATCGCCTTCGAGGCCGCCCGCCTGCTGCAGGTGCGGCAGGAGACCGATCTGTTCCGCGCCCGGATCGCCGCCGCCCGCAAGGTGTCGAAAACCTGGATCAAGCCGCGCGATCTGCCGAGCGAGGTCGAGATTCGACAGGAACTGTTACGTCTGGCGGAAACTCGGGTCAGCCATGCCGAGGTCGAATCGATCGACGATGCGTCCGATGAGGGC
>JANNSB010000369.1:0-8564 GCA_031402175.1 Planctomycetaceae bacterium | reverse complement strand
CCCAGATGCCATTTGCCGAACATGCCGGTGCGGTATCCGTTACCGGCGAAGACCTCGGCCAGGGTCAGTTCGCTGGTTCGCATCAGCGAGCGACCGGCGATCGTGTGCCAGACGCCGGTGCGGGTCGAATAGCGTCCCGTCATCAGAGCCGACCGCGTGGGTGAGCAGGTCGGATCGACGTGAAAGTCGGTCAGCCGAACCGACTCTGCATGGAGTGCATCCAGATGCGGAGTGCGGAGCATGGTGTTGCTATGCGCCCCGATGTCGCCGTAGCCTTGATCGTCGGTGATGATCAGAATGACGTTGGGCCGAGCCTCGTCATCTGCTGCGGCAACTGCACCAGCACAATACAGCGCCAGCACCAACTGCAACGTCGGGAGGGCGAGGCTCCTGCCGAGCCGGAGCCAGAGATGAACGTCGATTCCTCGTGCGGCCCCGCGGGAGCATCGCCCTCCCAACAGAAGTGGCGTCTGCAGCAGCACGATCCCACGCGTCATCGGCACATCAGTTGTTGTTCTTCACGGGACGGTACTGATAGACCCAGTTCGACATCGTGCGCGGGCTGCGGGACTGCACCCAGAGCTTTCCCGTGCCGGAGAAGCGGCACAGGAGCTGATCGCTGAATAGGAACGACCTGATCTTCTTCCCCTTCGTGATCTTCCACGACAACGACGGTTCCCAGGCGACCGCGTAGCCGTTGTCGACGATGTATTCGCCGTCGACATCAACCTCGGCGATGTCTCCGTAGGCGTTGAAGAACATCATACCGGTTCCGGTGCAGCGGAGGACGAACATGCCTTCATTGAGCAGACCTTTCAGGCCGTCGTACTTCGTGTCGCACTTCACGCCCTCTTGCGAGGCGAGGTAAGCCCCCTTCTCGAGGAAGAGTTCTCCCTGGTCGAGTTCGTAGGCCACGATATCGCCGGGGCTGCCGGAGGTGAGGCCGATGAGTCCTTTGCCCCCTTCGGGCGCGTAGGTGTTCTGGAAGAAGCTTTCGCCGGAGAGCATCTTGCGCTTGAGTCCGGCGAGCATGCCGCCACGGGTGGACGTCTTGGTCTGCATGTTGGCCGACATCCAGGCCATGGCGCCCGCCTCGGACACGATGCTCTCGCCGGCTTCGAGCGCCACTTCCAGCAGCGAGTAGGACGGACTGCAGAGGATGCGATGTTGCATGGGTGGCTGTCGTCAGGAGTCAGGGATCAGGAGTCAGACCTCAAGTTGCAGGACTCCGGCTCATCTCGGCGGAAGCATCGGACCGAGCGACTTGCCGAAGCCGCTGGGATTGTGAGACTGCGTGAGGATTTTTCCCTGTCCGGAGAAGTGAATCACCAACCCTTCGCCGGCCAGGAACGACTGAATCCACGAACTGCCCGCCTTGCCGATCTCGTACTTCAGCGTGCTCTCGTAGGCCACGACGTGGCCGGTGTCGACGGTGAGGCCGCCGGGTGGAACATTCATTTCGGCGATGCGGCCGAAGGCCGTCACCAGCAGTTCCCCCTCGCCGCTCACTTCGACGAACACCGGGGCTTCGCCAGTGAAGAACCCCTTGAACCCCTGAAACTTCGTGTCGACTTCCAGGCCCGGCGTCGAAGCTAGATAACTGCCGCCTGTACAGATCCACTTCATCGAGCCATCCAGATCAATCACTTTGATCTCGCCCGGCAGCGTCGGCGCGATGCCGACTTCGCCGCTGCGGCCATCATTGGTGGAATAAGTCGAGAAGAAGAAGTTCTCGCCGCCGACCATGCGCTTGAGTCCGCCGAGCAGACCACCCTTGCCTTTGCTCTTGGTGGTGACATCGATATCGATGTTCGCCGAGCAGCGAAACATCGCAGCCGACTCGGAAATGAACTCTTCGCCCGAATCGAGCTGCACCAGGGCGTATTGAAACGCCCCTTTTTCCACGACATCAATCTGCATGGTCCGCCTTTCTAAAACGAAGCCAGAGGCTGGGGCCAGAGGTCCGAATCACTGTCACCACACATTTGTCGTTCGCGTACTGGCCTCTGCCCTCTGACCTGGCCCTCAACTCTCGACCGATCAATACTCGCGATCGGTGATCAGTCCGGGTTGCGGAACCGGATACATGCCATTCGCGTCCGCGACCAGCGGCGCTGCTGATTCCATCGTCAAACTGGGCAAATCGGGCGCGAATTCGTGCTCGCAATTGAGCATCTGGTCCAGCGTGATGATCTGCCCCGTGTGGGCCGCCATGCGGCCCATCGAAGTCACCACGCTCGCCATCGCCCCTCGCTCCACTTCGTTATACGGCAGGTCTTCCCGAACTGCCTGCAACAGGTGATCCCATTCCAATTGATAGGGGTTGGGTTCCGGCTGCGGATACTCCCACACCAGATCGTCAGTCACGAAGGCCTGTCCGCGGAACTGCCGGCACCGCGCCGGCGTATGGGCCGACGTCGAGATCACGGCCGATCCCTTGGTTCCGTGAGCATAGCTGGCGAACTGATCGTGACAGCCGACCATATTGCGGCCTTCAAGATACATCTTCGATCCGTCCTCGAACGTGTACTCCACGGAATAGGAATCGAAGTTTTGATCGACATAGTCTCCACGGTAGTGCCGGCCGCCCGAGGCCTGGGCATGCACGGGCCAGGCGTTTTTCATCCAACAGCTTTCATCAATGTTGTGAATGAGGAAGTCGCTGTAGGCTCCGCCGCTGGCCCACAGGAAACCGTGAAAGTTCTGGATCTGATACAGGAGTTCGCTGATATCCCCTTCACGAGGGAGAGCGAAAGCTGATCCAGTCGGTCCGACCATGCGATACGCACGCAGCAGGACGATGTCGCCGATTTCGCCGGCCTGAATTCGCTCGTAAAGTTCTCCGCGTGCCTCGCAGTGGCGGCACATCAGTCCCACGCCGACCTTCAGGTTCTTTTCCTTGGCACGCTCGCCGAGTTCGAGCATTTTCCGTGTCGACGGGCCGTCAACGGTAATCGGCTTTTCCATAAAGACGTTGAGGCCCTTCTCGATCGCATAGGTAAACTGGACCCAGCGAAAAGCCGGTGGAGTCGCCAGGATGACGACATCGCCCGGGTTGAGTGCGTCCATCGCGTGCTTGTATGCGTCGAATCCGATGAACTTGCGGTCTTCAGTCACGGTGAACTGATCGCCGAACTGATTCTGCAACCCGTTGAAGCTGGTGTTCAGCCGGTTCTCGAACACATCGGCCATGGCGACCAACTGAGTCGGTCCCGAAGTCGTCGACAGCGCGTTAGCGGCGGCACCCGTTCCGCGTCCGCCGCAGCCGACGAGAGCAATACCCACGGTGGTCTGGCCGGCCGCATAGGCCTTGGGAAGAATGGCACCGCCGAATGCCGTCGCGGCGGCGAGCGTTGTGCTGGACTTGAGGATGCTTCGGCGGGATATGCCCTTGTCTGCTGAGCGTTCAGTCATGTTTGAATCACGGTGTTAAGTGTGGAGCAAAGCAATGTCCGGCATCCCTGCGCTTACCAGCGGCGATCTTATCGACCCCGGGCAGACTTGCCTATCAACCGGCGGAAGCGGTTCCCGTAGCCTGGCACTCACCGCACTAGGCCCCTTACACGGCCCGCTTTTTGCGGGGAGGGCGCTCGGAATCAGAGGCGACCGACCGGGGCCGATTGGCACGATCGACGATCGCCTCGGCAGAGACGCAGTTGACGACTCGTTGGGAGAGCAGATCCATGTCCATCACCAAAGCGTCGACACGACCGGTGAGGTAGAGGTAGACCACGAGCGATGGAATTGCGATCAGCAACCCGGCCACGGTGGTCACCAGGGCGAGTGCGATACCCTCGGCGAGTTGATCGGTGTTTCCCATCGCACCCTGCTCGGCAATGCGGTCGAACGACATCAGCATGCCCCACACGGTGCCCAGCAGGCCGAGCAGCGGAGTGACCGTTGAAACGCCATTGATGACGCGCAGGTGCGTTCTCAACGCAGACACCTGCCGCTCTCCCCCATCGATGATGGCCTGCTCGACTTCGACGCTCGGCTTGCCCCATTTGCGAATACCATGTGCGAAGATCTGAGCGATCGGGCTGCCGTTGTTGTCGCAGATTTCCAGAGCCTGATGGGGTTCCAGTTCGTCGTTTTCCAGCAGCGCCAGAAATCGCTTCACGAACGGCTTGGGAATCACGCGTCCGCGACGCAGCACCACCAGGCGTTCCGCGGTAAACCAGACGGCGACAAGAGTGGCGATAGCGAAAGGAATGATCCACTCGTCCAGTGCATCCACCATCATCATCAGGATGGTGAGAAAACTGTCATCGGACATGCGTTCGTCGGCGTTCGGCGCCTCGGCGGCGTTGTCCGCCGGCGCGACTTCCCCGGCGGATGCGTCCGGCGATTCCTGTGCGGAGAGATCGCTGGGCGCGAGCAAGCTCGTAGCCGTCGCCAATCCGGCGATCAGCAGAATCTGCCGCAGCCATTTCTGAGATCGATACACCGACTTCCTCATTGCTGGTTCCACTCAAAGTGAGCTTGATTCTTCACGATACCACGGAATTCGGCAAGAGAGGATATGGATTTGAAGTTTGGTTGGGAAACGGGCTGTCATCCAAGATTCATTAAAGTTCGCATCGTAACGCTGCATCCGCGTCGCTGGATCCACGACTTCCTCTTGACCAGATTTGAGGTGTTTGCCACATTCCCCGCCCTGATGGCCGAAACGGATTTCGAGGCCATTTCGAAGTTGCCACATGGGGGCGAATGGGATCCACCAGGGTCCACGCCTCGTCCGTTTACTCCAGTAACCTCTCACCTCTCTTCTCCATTACACAGTCGCCCAGTCGGGCGGGACGGATCGATCGATCCGCACTTGCCGCCATGAATTTCCGCGGCAGAGCGATTCGCATCCGCCCCAGCAAAGGAGTGCACTCACGTGAAGAAGCCGATTCTCTTGGGAGCAGTATTCGCCATTCTGGCGGGGGCGGCCTGCAGCCGGCCCGTTCAGGCGCAAACCGAACCCGCAGCCGGACCGGAAGTTCCCCACAAGGTAGGCCTGATCGACATGGCCTTCGTGTTCAACGAGTACGAGAAGTTCACCGCCCTCAAACTCGAACTGCAAGGTGCGATCGAGGCCAGCGATGCCGAGGCTCGCGCCATGATCGAGCAGTTGCAAGTCATCCAGCAGCAGCTCACCAGCGGACAGCTCTCCGAGAGCAGCCCCGAGTACGGCCGCCTGGAAGCCGACTTCCTCACTCAGCAGACCTCTCTGGAAGCGTACCGCAAGGTTCAGCAGCGCGAGTTTCTGAAGCGCGAAGCCGAGATCTACAAGACCGTCTACCTCGATGTCGAACACGCCGTGGGCATGTTCGCCGCGCATTACCAGTACACGCTGATCATGCGATTCAATCGCGCTGAAGTCACCAGCGCCGAGAATCCCCAGGAGATCATCCAGAGCCTGAATCGTCAGGTCGTCTACTATCGTCCCGGCGACGATATCACCGACCAGATTCTCGGCTACATCAATAGCGAGTACCGTCGTCAGGCGGGAACCGCTGCACCCGCGGCTCAGCCCGCCGCGCAGGGCAACACGCCGCGTCCGCCGCAGTGAACCGTGCGGATGAGTCTTGATTCTTCACGCACGGATCGATGCCCCAGGCATCGATCCGTGTGTTTCCGTTTGAAATGAGCGCCAGAATGCACCTCCGACGACAGCAGACTCTCCGCCGGCCCGTGACCATCGAAGGCTGCGGGTTGTTCTTTGGAAAGAAAGTCAGTTTGACCCTCATGCCCGCCGCGGCAGATTCGGGAATCGTGCTGGAGCGAGCCGACATCCACGGCAGCCCGCCGATTCCCGCGACACTCGAACATCTGGAGCAAGCGACACGTCGCACCATCGTCGGCATCCCTGGCGTTCGTGTCGAAATGGTCGAGCACCTGCTCGCCGCGCTGTCGGCCATGCGCATCGACAATTGCCGCGTGCGGCTCAACGCGCTCGAACCACCCATCGGCGACGGCAGTGCGATCCACTTCGTCGAGGCAATCGATCGGGCCGGTGTTTTGACGCAGGATGAATTCCGGACGTGCATCACAGCCGTGCAGACCTGGCGCGTCGCGAACGCCGACGGTCAGGCCTGGATCGAAATCTCACCGCCGTCGGCCAATGACACTTGCCCCGCCTGGACCTACGACCTCGATTACGGCGACGCGGCGATCCCACAGCAGTCCGCTAGTTGCCGCGTGACGCCGAAGTCCTTCACCCAGGAACTGGAGAACATGCGGACGTTCGTCCTGGAGCGGGAGATTCAACAGCTTCGTTCGATCGGGCTTGGACTGCGCGCCACGCCGCAGGAACTGCTCGTGCTGCGAGACGATGGCACGCCGATCGACACCTGCCTGCGGGCGACCAATGAATGCGCCCGACACAAGCTCCTCGACATGGTCGGAGACTTTGCTCTGCTCGGATACGACCTGCGCGCCACGATTCGTGGGCATCGGTCAGGGCACAATCTCAATCATCAGGCCGCTCAGTCGATTCTGCAGGGTCTGGAGGACGGCCGCTGCCGGCACGAGCATTCACGATCGCATCGATCGGCCGCATAGTCGCCTTTCGCGGAGAGGATGTCAGTTTTTGTAGCCGTGTCTGTCCCCAGACACGGGGCAACCTGCGTGGATGTCATCCGGTCGTTGAGTTGCAACAGGGGGCAGGTCGTCTCCTTCGGTCTCGGCGGCTGGGGACAGTCGCCGCTACGCCGCTCGGAGCGAAAGGCGACTTTGCGACTCGACTCCGCTATCCTCAAGGCATTCAATGCCCTGGATCGTGAGGTCACTCGATGAGATGCATTTGGTTCCTCTTTTTGCTTTCCGTCGCGAACACCTCGATCGCCCATGCCGCGGTCGACTTCAATCGTGACATTCGGCCAATCCTGTCGGCCAATTGCTTCAAGTGCCACGGTCCCGACGAGGGTGCCCGTCAGGCGGAACTGCGTTTGGATCAGCGTGAGGCCGCTGTGGCAGATCGGGGAGGTTATTTCGCCATTCAGCCTGGGTCGCCGGAGGCGAGCGAGTTGGTTTCGAGAATCCTCAGCGACGACCCCGACCTGATGATGCCGCCACCTTCATCCAACAAAATGTTGACAGACACCCAGCGCGAATTGCTACGGCAATGGGTGGCCGAAGGAGCGGAGTATCAGCCGCACTGGTCATTCGTCGCGCCGGCGCGCCACGAGTTGCCCGAGGTCAGCGATCCCGACTGGTGTCGCAACGAGATCGACCACTTCATCCTCGCCGCGCTCGACAACGAAGCGTTGTCGCCGTCGATGGAAGCCGACCCGTACACGCTCGTGCGCAGGCTGTACCTCGATCTCGTCGGCACTTCGCCGACTCCCGAAGAAGCCGACCAGTGGGTATCGCGACTTGCTGTCGCCCCAGAGGATTCCGAAAAGGCCTACTTGGAACTGGTCGACTCGTTGCTTGCGTCACCACGGTACGGCGAGCGCTGGGCGCGCCGCTGGCTCGATCTGGCCCGCTATGCCGACACGAACGGTTACGAAAAGGACCGAGCACGATCAATTTGGCCCTACCGCGACGGGGTCATCAATGCGCTCAACGCCGACATGCCCTTCGATCAGTTCACGATCGAACAGATCGCTGGCGACATGCTGCCCAACGCGACGGTCGAACAGCAGATCGCCACGGGATTCCATCGCAACACGATGCTCAATGAAGAAGGCGGCATCGATCCTCTCGAGTTTCGCTTTCACGCCATGACGGATCGGGTCGCCACCACCGGCACCACCTGGCTGGGGCTGACACTCGAATGCTGCCAGTGCCACACGCACAAGTTCGATCCCATCACGCATCACGAGTATTATCAGTTCATGGCGTTTCTCGATAACGCCGACGAGCCCGACCTCATCCTGCCGGATGCGTCGCGGGATGCCACATACCAGCAGAACCTGGTCGAGGCCGATCGCCTGCTCGATGAACTCATTACACAATGGCCATTGGCTGAAGGCGAAACCATCGAGCAACGTGACGCAGCCATTGAAGAGCGATATCGGGCCTGGCTGGCCGAGCAGCGAGCGCTGAACGTCGAATGGCTGCCGCTGACACCAAGCTCGATGTCGTCCAACCTGCCGTTGCTCTTGCTCGAGCCCGATGGCTCAACGGTGTTTGTCAGCGGCGATTCCACGAAGTTCGACCAGTATCACCTCACGTTCTCAATGCCCGTTGACGGCGTGATGGCCTTACGGCTCGAAGCCCTGCCGGATGATCGGCTCCCTGGCCGCGGCCCGGGTATGACGTTCTACGAAGGCACCGTCGGCGACTTCTTCCTGGGAGATCTCAGGCTCACTCGCGACGGTCAACCGGTCGCGATCGCGTCGGCCTCCGAGAGCTACGCCAAGAACCGTTTCGGCGACAATCCCGGATCGGCGGCATTCACGCTCGATGATAACGTGCAGACCGGTTGGTCGGTCGACGGCCGCATCGGCGAGAGACATTGGGCGGTGTTCAATCTCGTGGAACCGTTGCCGGCCGGCAGTGAGGTGAACTTGAGCATGACGTTTGGCCGGCACTTCAGCAGCTCGCTGGGCAAGTTTCGCATCTCGGCCACG
>JANNSB010000368.1:0-6195 GCA_031402175.1 Planctomycetaceae bacterium | reverse complement strand
ACGCCGCCGAAGAAGACGATGATCTCTTCGAATTCGACGACGAGAAGTAGTACCTGCCAATCAGTAAACATTTCGAGTGGCACAGACTTTCCTGTCTGTGCAGCGACTTCCACCGCTGCTCCACGATCGCATTGATGGCTCGCTGCCGTCGCTGAATTACAGTCGTTGTGACGACAACCGCTGATCCGCCTTGGCAGGTGCGGGACGGGTCGCCTACAGTAATTGGCTGGGAATGGAGAGGCCCTCCCTTCCGAAGCCGGTCGGCCTGCCGACGGCAGAATCCACTTGTTCAATAAGGAATCGGCATGTCGTTGCGCGCTCTGTGGCTGTCGGGGTTGTTCAGTGTGGGATGCCTGTGGGCCACGATGCCGCTCACGCTGGTGCAAGCGGACGATCCGGCATCAGCCGACGATTCTGTAGCTGAAGACGCCCCGTCAGCCGCCGAGGAGGAGAAGACCTGGGAAGAACTCGTCGCCCGCCTGCGGGAGATCGAAGCCCGCGTGGAAGTGATCCGCGAGGAGTTCACCGCGGCCGACGCCGCCGGGCAAGCCACGTTGCGGTCCGAATTCAACCAACTGACGATGGAGCTTCAAACCGAGGTGTACCCCACGCTGGCTGAACAGGCGGTCTCCCGGCTGGAGCAGTTTCCTGAGGATCTCGATGCGGCGGAACTCGTCATGCAGCAGATGTACAACGCCAATCGTTTCGCGGATGCGGCACGGCTGGCGGACATGATTCTCGCAGAGAAGCCCACCAATACGGCCGCCCTCAACTTTGGCGGCGTGTCACACTTCGCGATTCACGACTTCGCGATATCGCACGAACTGCTGGCTCTTGCTCAACAGGAAGGATCGCTGGCTCCCGAAGTCGGCGGCCAATACCTCGAATCGTCGGAAACCTACATCGAGTTGTGGGAGACCGAGCAGGCGATTCGCGAGCGCGAGGCGGCGGCTGAGGGAGACGAGCAGTTGCCGCGAGTCCTGTTCAAGACCACGCGCGGCGAGATTCTGCTGGAACTCTTCGAGAATGAAGCTCCCAACACGGTGGCGAACTTCATCTCGCTGGTCGAGGAGGAGTATTACAACGGGCTGAAGTTCCATCGCGTCATTCCCAACTTCATGGCGCAAGGAGGCTGCCCCAACACGCGGCCTGGGGCGGCCGGCCTGCCGGGCAGCGGCGGACCGGGTTACAACATTCCCTGTGAGTGCTATGCCGAGAAAGCCCGCAAACACTTCGCCGGCACGCTCAGCATGGCCCATGCGGGTCGCGACAGCGGCGGATCGCAGTTCTTCATCACGCATCTGCCGACTCCGCATCTCGATCCCGAAATGCGCCCCGATGGAGCACATACGGTCTTCGGTCGCGTCGTCGAAGGCATGGATGTCGCCGCCGCGCTCGAATTGGGCGATGTCATCGAATCGGCCGAGGTCGTGCGAAAACGGAATCATCCCTACGAGCCAATGACGTTGGCTCCGCAATAACTCGCCCGGTGAACGAACACCCGTTCGCAAGGATGAAAGGGAGTGCATCATGCGGGGTTATGATAGATCGGCAATCGCTCGTGGCATCGCGTGTTCGATCGCGTGCATTGCCGCGCTGATGGGACTGGCGTCGCGAGGACTCGCCGCCCCCGATCATCACATCGACTATGTGGAATTGCAGGCAGCCTACGCGCGGTCGCTGATCGAGCTGGCGGCCGAGTACGAGCAGCAGGGCCAGATCACCGAAGCGCGGGAACTGCGCGACTTGGCCACTCCGTATTCGGAACGGGATCCCTCCACGCCTCCGGCGACCCATCTTCCGAAGCCAACGGGAACGGAAAACTTGCCCGCCGACGAACTCGGTAGCTTGCAGGAGATCTGGCAGTTGCGCGAAGAGTACGCCGAGAGCTTGTACATCCTGGCGAACCTCGCGCGTGGGGACGGGCAGATCGCACTCGCCTTCGATCTGGTGCATGAAGTGCTCGTGCAGAACCCCGAACATTCACGCACGCGCCGGCTGCTGGGGTATCAGATCTACGAAGGGGAGTGGACGACGCCGTTCGAGGCCGAGAAGCGAGGCGATGGTTTTGTCTGGCACGACACTTTCGGCTGGATACGCGCGACCGATGTCGCCCGCTACGAAGCGGGCGAGCGACCTTACCTGGGGAACTGGATCTCCGCGGCGCAGGAGGCCGGCATCCGCAGCGACTTCGGCCGGGCCTGGATCGTCGAATCGGAGCACTTCACCATCCATACGAATCACTCCCTGGAGCGCGGCGTCGAGTTGAGCGTGATGCTGGAGAACTACTATCGCTTTTTCGTGGGCAAGTTCGCGGCGGTGTTCACGACGCCGCAACAGATCGACGCCCTGTTTCAGGGGAGCGATCCCGCGATGCCGACGCGGCGACACGAGGTGCACTACTTCGCGACCCGCGAGGAGTTCGTCGAGACGCTCATCCGCAAGCAACGCGGAGTGGAGAACAGCACCGGGTTGTACATGCCGAGCGACCGCATCGCGTACTTCTTTCACGACGAGACCGCCATCGACCGCAACAACGAAACGCTCTATCACGAAGCGACGCATCAGATTCTGGGGGAGAGCGCTTCAAACATCGAGAATGTCGGCATCGACAACCATTTCTGGGTCGTCGAGGGGCTCGCCTGCTATATGGAATCGTTTCGCGGTGATGAGGGGCTGCTCGAGGTCGGCGACCCACTCCATCCCCGAATGCATTGGGCGCGGGAGCGAATCGTCACCGAGAACTATTACGTGCCACTGGCCGAGTTCGAGCAGTTGGGGACGCAAGACTTTCAGTCCGGCGATGTCCCGATTCTGCAGCGCAGATACAGCCAGGCGACGGGGCTGACGCACTTCTTTCTACACTACGACGACGGAGTCTACCGCGAGGCGTTCATCACGTACCTGTCGCAGCTCTACAGTCCGAATGCCCGCATTCGTGCGCGCGTCGAGTCAATGTCGGATTTGACAGACATCCCCAGGGAAGAACTGGATGAGCAGTATCAGGATTACGTCCGCGGCCTGCGCGGATCAGACCGGAACTGAATGTGTCGGACCTCGACGACTCGTACCGACTCGCCCGCCGGCTCACTCGCCGGTCGGCCAGGAACTTCTACTTCTCATTTCTGACGCTGCCCCGCGACCTGCGCCGGGATATGTGCGTGCTCTACGCCTACATGCGGCAGACCGACGATCTGGGGGATGACGAGTCGCTGCCGATCGGTGAACGCAGATCCTTGTTGCACGCCTGGGAACAAGCCGTGCGAAACTCGCTCGCTGGGAGGCCTTCGAGCGACACTCATCAGCCAGAGGTTGCGTCCCAGTCGCTTCCAGGAACTGCCCTATTGCCAGCACTCGCCGACATTGTGCGGAAGCATGCGATTCCCAGGCAGTCGTTGTTCGACGTGATCGATGGAGTACGTGGCGACTTACAGCCCAGACGGTTCGCGACGTTCGCGGAACTCGAAGCCTACTGTCACCTCGTGGCCGGCGCGGTCGGAGTGTGCTGCATTCACATCTGGGGCTTTGATCGCGAACAGCCGGCGGCCCTGCAGCAGGCGATCGATACGGGGACGGCGTTTCAACTGACGAATATCCTGCGCGACCTCGGCGAAGACCTCGATCGCGGCCGGTTGTACCTGCCAATCGAAGACCTGATCCGCTTCGGACTCACCGAGCAGTCGCTGCGCAGCTCTCTGGGCACGACTCCCTTTCGCGAACTGATGGCGTTTCAAGTGCAACGGGCGCGCGAGTTCTATCAACGCGGCTGGGGGCTGTCGTCGACCCTCGATCGCCGTGGCAGAAGGATTCTCAGCGCCATGTTCCAACTCTACGGCGGCCTGCTGAATCGCATCGAGGCGAACGACTACGATGTCTTCACCAAGCGAATCAGACTCTCTCTGCCGCGAAAACTGTTCAT
Source organism: Planctomycetaceae bacterium (assembly GCA_031402175.1). Lineage (GTDB taxonomy): Bacteria > Planctomycetota > Planctomycetia > Planctomycetales > Planctomycetaceae > JANNSB01. The sequence goes on along the minus strand of JANNSB010000368.1, from coordinate 2,276 downwards.
CGCGGGCAAGTGCATGCTGCCGTGGAGCGGGCGATAGGCGTCTCGTAGCGGCGTCTGTCCCCAGACGCCGGGCCATGCGCGAAGGCGTCATCCGGGCGTCAGGCCACATCAGCGATGTACGCGGTGCGCTCTGGTCCCCGCGTCTGAGGACAGACGCGGCTACAACGCTACGGAAGCGTCACTTCCTTCAGTTCCATCGACGTTTCGTTGTCTCCGATCTGCACGATCTGCTTCACCTTGCCGACGCCGATGGCGAAGTCGTAAGAGAAGGCCAGTGGGAGCGGCTCCCCCTCGGCCTGCGGGACGCTGAAGCCCGCGCTCTCGACGTGGACTGTCTGATACTCGCCGGCCGGAACCGTCACTTCGCCCAACGAAACTGCGAATGATCCCGACAGCGATTCCCCGCGAATCGACGAGGCGACTTCCCATTCGTCTCCTTCCTCGGCCGGCCACTTGAGTAGGCAGAACGCCGGCTCGACCGCCTGACCCGCAACAGAGACGCGATAGACGCCGTCTTCGCGGACGGCGATGTGTTCGAAGGCGATCACCTTTCCGTTGTAGACGGTCTCGAGCTTGGCACAGAGTTCTTCGCCCACCATTTCGTGCGCGGTGACTCGCTCGAGCATCTCAACCGGACCCATGGCATAGACCCACTCGGTGCCGACGGCCAGCGGATAGACGCTGCATTCCCGAAGTGTGTCGTCGGCGCTTCCGACTGTCGCGACCGAGAGAGCAACGAGGGCGAAGAGCATCGAGCAGCGGGCATTCAGCATGGTGGATCCTTCACGACTCGCGGGTTTCCTCCGAATCAAGATGGGAAGCGTAATCCAGGGGAATCGATCAGAGCAATGTGGATTAGAGGTGAGGAGTCAAGGATGTGGGTGCCTCTCCCTCTCCCCCACTGGAGACCTGATTCATATCAGCGTCTCAATGTGGGGGGCCGATCAGGTTGCATAACCGCTCAGTGGGGGAGAGGGAGAGATTCAGAATTCGTGGCCTCCCGGTCGCATGGGCCTCCCGGCCCAATTGCTTTACATTGCGGCAAAATGTCGCTATCTCTGGGGTCTTTCAAACGTGAGAACGGTTACCCGAACGGCGCGGCCGCCATGCCGCTGCTTTGTAGCGGAAACGCTCGGCAGCCAGGCGAGACAGAGCGGTCCGGAAAAACGAAAACTGTTGGGAAACGAGATGAATCAAAAGGTCCACTCCAGCCCGGATTCCGGGCCCCCCATGATCGAGGCGATCGGCCTCAGCAAGTTCTACGGCCCGTTCGTGGCTACTCAAAACGTCACCTTTTCGGTCCCCAAGGGGCAGGTGGCCGGGTTCCTCGGCCCCAACGGGGCGGGCAAGTCGACCACGATGAAGCTGCTTACAGGCTTCCTCGCTCCGAGTGAAGGCGAAGCCCGCATCGGGGGACATTCGATCAGCACCGATCGCATCGCAGCCACCAAGCTCATCGGCTACCTGCCCGAGAACGGCCCGCTCTATGACGAGATGACGCCGGTGAGTCTGCTCAAGTACCTCGGCGAAGCGCGGGGGATGTCGGGAGCGGAGATCGCCTCCCGCATGGAATACGTCGCCCGGCAATGCACGTTGGGCGAAGTCTGGAACAAGCCGATCAGCAAACTTTCGCGCGGCTTTCGCCAACGAGTTGGGATGGCTCAAGCTCTGCTGCACGATCCGCAAGTGTTGATCCTCGATGAGCCGACGAGCGGACTCGATCCGAATCAGACGTTGCAGATGAGGAATCTCATCATTGAACTTGGCAAGTCGAAGACCATCCTGTTGTCGACGCACATTCTGTCGGAAGTAAGGGCCGTGTGCAGCCGGGTGATTCTGATCCATCGCAGCCGAGTCGTGCTCGATGGTTCCACCTCCACGCTCGGTAACTCGGTCGAGGAGATGGAGCACCAGTTCCACCGTCTGACGGCCGACCCGGCTGTGAAGTCGAAGGCGTCTTGAAGCAGGAGTCGGGGTCAGGAATCGGGAGTCAGCAAACAACGCCAACTCAACGCTGCACCAGTTCCTAGTTCCTAACTCTTTCTCTATCAACTACTCACTTCTCACTACCCACCAAGATGCAGATGCATGTGATTCTTGCGGTGATGAAACGCAACCTGGCGAGTTACTTTTCCGGGTTGCTGGGGTATCTGTTCATCGTCGTGTTCGTCGTCCTCGGCGCGCTGTGCGCTTTTCAGAACGAGTTCTTTCGTGGCAATCAATGCACCCTCGATCAATTGAGCGAGTGGTTCCCGTGGCTGCTGCTGTTCATCGTG
>JANNSB010000367.1:0-1856 GCA_031402175.1 Planctomycetaceae bacterium | reverse complement strand
GTGATGGACGAATTCCACAGCTTCAACGATTTCGAACGCGGCGTCGTCTGGGAACTGTCGCTGGCGATGCTCCCCACCAGCGTGCGATTGATGCTGCTCTCGGCCACGGTGGGCAACGCGGTCGATTTCATCTTCTGGTTGCGGCGGTCGCATGGACACAAGGTGCAGCTCATTCAGAGCACCGATCGCAAGGTGCCGCTCACGTATGAATGGGTCGGCGAGTCGCTGCTCAGCGAACATCTTGAGGCGATCGCGGAAGGAGATGATGATTCCCGCCGGACGCCTGCACTGCTCTTCTGCTTCAACCGTGCCGAGTGTTGGACGGTCGGCGAACAGCTCAAGGGGAAGGCGCTCCTCGCGGATGGTCAGCGATCAGAGCTGCTCTCCGCCCTCGAACGCTACGACTTCTCGAAGGGTGCGGGGCCGAAGCTCAAGCCCATTCTCGCTCGCGGAGTGGGTGTGCATCATGCCGGCGTGATGCCGAAGTATCGCCGCGTCGTCGAGGAACTGTTTCAGCGCAAGTTGCTCACAGTCTGCGTCTGCACCGAAACACTGGCGGCCGGCATCAACCTGCCCGCGCGGTCGGTCGTGCTGACTTCACTGGTCAAGGGACCGCCGGGGAAGAAGAAACTGATCGACGCTAGTGCGGCCCATCAGATGTTCGGCCGCGCGGGGCGACCGCAGTTCGATGATCGCGGGTATGTGCACGTGCTCGCGCACGAAGACGATGTCCGCATCGCGCGCTGGAGGGTCCAGTACGATCAGATTCCCGAGAACACGAAGGATCCGAATCTGATCAGGGCCAAGAAGCGTCTCAAGAAGAAGATGCCGACCCGCAGCCCGCACGAGCAGTACTGGAATGAAGAGCAGTATCAGAAACTGATCATCGCCCCGCCCGCAAAGCTCGCCAGTCGCGGTGAACTGCCGTGGAGACTGCTGGCGTATCTGTTGAGTATTTCTTCCGACGCCAAACGATTGCGGGAGTTCGTGCACAAGCGGCTGCTCGATGATAAGCAATTGCAGCAGGGCGAGAAGGACTTGACCACCGCGCTCGTGATGTTGTGGATGGGTGGTTTCGTGGAACTCCATCCCCCGCCCCCCGATGGCGTCCGCCGGCCAATCAGTCCGCCGGAAAGCTTGCTGGAGAAGTTTACTCCGCAGGTAAAGCAATCGCTCGATCTGCCAAATGCCTCAACGTCGATCACCGCAGCGTCGGAGGCCGCTGAGTTCGGCGACGGACTGGTAGAAGTCGACAGCGATGTGCCGGCTGCAGTTGCAGATCCTTCCACGCCGACAGAACAACCACCCGTTGTCGAAGCCGTCGAACCTGTGAGCGAGGAAGCTGCACCCGCATCGCTCGGCTCATTCGGTGCGCTGCTGCAACAGGCCCTGCAGCCCAATCCGACCGCGGCCCCCGTGAAGTCGGCTGGCAGGAAGAAATTCGATCCTCTGGCGGACGAGAACGAAGTGGACGAAGGCCCGCCGCCGTATCAGCCCGACTGGGCGCAGCCGACGCTCGAACTCGAAAAACTGCTCGTGTTTCGCAGCGTGCATCCGTTGTATGGGTGGTTTCTCATCCGGCATCTCGGCATGGCCGATCAAACGGAACGGATCCAGGCGCTGGAAAGCGTGCTGGAGTTGTCTGCTTCCATTGGGCCGGCCGTGTTCGTGCCTGGACCCGATGAACTGCCGCCGGGTTTGCTGGCGCGCCATTACCTCGATGAAGAAGTGCTCAAGCGGGGACTGGCGACGCCCAACGAAATCACCCCGCCACCTCCGCCGAAAGAACGGCCCCGATCGTTCGAGGAACGCCCTCCGAGGCCGCTGACGTTCGCCGGCAAACTGCAGCGATTGTT
>JANNSB010000366.1:0-1809 GCA_031402175.1 Planctomycetaceae bacterium | reverse complement strand
GTCAACTCGCCTTCCGGCAATTCATCGGCAACCCACTGGAAGAAATGGTGAGCGAACTGGTGATGGACGGCCCGTGTTTTGGGCCAGGTGTGATCTACGGCAACATGCGCGGCGGCAATTCCTTCTGGGTGACTTCTCAGTTTCCCGATCAGTACTTCGAAGTCTACTACAGGAACACATGCGCCGGGCAGTTCGTTCGCACGATCACGCTGCATGATCGGCAGAACACCGATCGCGGAACTGCAATCCCTGGAAATTGACGTCGGCTCTCAAATGGTCGATGCCTTCGATCGCTCTGTTGCTTGTTTGGCGGTCCATTCCGGAGTTGCCTGCGCGCATGTCATTCGATGTTGACGATCGCTCAGCGCAGCTAGTTCACTTCCCCTTCCATATCGCGGAGTGAATCATCGACTTCGTCGGCGAGACGGCGCAGGTTCTGTGCCAGATCGACGAACACTCCGTCGTAGTTACCTTCGATGTGTCGCGATTCGATCTCCACCCATTGAACGGCATGGCCGCGAAGATCCTGCAGGAGTTGGATGTTTCGATTGATCTGCTGGGCGTTCCATTCTGAGTTGTTGCCGTCGACGACACCCAGGAGGTAGTCTGTCGTCGTGCGCAGTTTGCTGGACATCTCATTGCAGCGTACGATGAAGCCCGCGCGGTTGGGAAAGTCCTCAGGCAGGTTCTGGGCCGCCTGTTGCAGCAGTGCCGCATTCCGTGTCGCATCACGACACTCGTCCAGCAAATCGTCATAGTCGATGTCGGCACGCGCGATACCGGTGGACAGGGCGAGCGTCAAAACGGCGGTCAGACGGAGCAGGGTCTTCATTTCCAGCCTCTTGATGTGTGTGGTGGGGGTCAAATGGGGCGCGCGAACGCGAACTCTTTCACTAAGCGAGAGCCGGGGCCGTGCGTTACAACATGACAGGGTGAGAATTCCCGATCTCCGCCAGAAACCCCGGAATCCCGCGAAGCGCGCCGGCGTCGAAGCGCATACCATCCCATAGACAATCCACTCATTGATGAGACCTTGTCGGACCCACAAGACGCCCACCTGATCGAGCGGCTCCGGTCGGGCGACCAAGCCGCATGGGATTCGCTGTTCACGACTTACAGCGAGTCGGTGTGGCGGTACGTCGCGAAGTTGCTTGGTTCCGACTCCTCCGCCGTGGCCGATGTCGTGCAGGAGACATTTCAGGCCGTCGTGCAGTCGATTACGCAATTCGACCCCTCGCGAGGGCCGATCTGGGCCTGGATCACGGGAATTGCCCACAACCGGGCGATGCTCCATTGGCGATCGCAACGACGTGACCGCAACCGCCTTTCGCTGGATCAAGTTCTCGCCGCCAGCAACGGCCGGCTGAGCCGCTGGTTCGATGCGTCTGAGACGCCGTCGTCGTTTCTGGAGCAACAGGAGTCGGCCGAACTGGTCAGGCACGTCCTCTCGGAACTTCCCGAGGAGTACTCATACTGCCTCGTCGCCAAATACATCGACGACCGCTCCGCAGCCGAGATCGCGGATGACCTCGGCGAGTCGATCGACGCCATCCGTTCCCGGCTCACTCGGGCGCGCGGTGCGTTTCGGGAAAAGATTCAGCGGGCCATCATCGATCAGGATCACGCCGCTTTGGCGAGACCCGCACACTTCGAAGAAGGAACACGCACATGATCCAGCACATGCTCATCATATTCGCCGCCTTGACAGGGCAACCCTTGGGACTCCCTCTCGTCGGGGATGCTGTCTCGCCGGAGGTCGTAACCTTCACGCAAGTCGATCTCTCCTCGGTGAATGACCGCCGACCCGGG
>JANNSB010000365.1:0-1739 GCA_031402175.1 Planctomycetaceae bacterium | reverse complement strand
GCAACGATTCGAGCCATTGCTGCTGTACCTGGCCACGGTCGTCGGCGTTCGCCTGCTGCAGCCGGAGGCTGAAGTCGGACATCAGCCGCAGATAGATCACATATGCGATGAGGTCCGACTGCGGCGACTGTGTCCGGAGTTGCTGTTCGATCTGCTGCAGCTTCTGCAGTCCGTTGGGATAGGCGTTGGACTGCACACCGGCAGCCACGCCATCGATGATCTGCCGATACCAGGTCTCCTTGTCCTCCGGCGATTCGACGGCGGCCGCGATTTGTTCCAGTAGTTGCACGCGATCTGTGTTGTAGCGGACATAGTCCTCGGCCGACGCGCCGGCGGCAGGAGCATCCGTGTCGAGGTCGCGCAGTTCCCCGAGCAGACCGGCCACCTCGGGATCGAGCACTTCGTCCGGTATGGCCCCCTGAGTGAACTGATTGAACACGATTCCGATGGATGATTCCTGCAATCCTTCGGTCGAAAGCGGTCGGGGAATGCTGGTGAGTTTCCAGACTTCGCCGACGCGAATCAGCTCGCCGATCTGCACGAAACTGGCTTCTTCACCCGTCTCGACGATGGCCAGCGAGTTCTCGTAAACGAACAGATCGTTCTCGGATTTGCCGGCATCGGCGGGAATCAGGCTGGGGACCAGCATCGAACAGTCGAATCGCATCCACCGCGTGCCGGGTTGGATGACCTGCGAGCCGCTCAGGGCCGCGGTGACCTTCTGCTGTGGATTCGCGACCGACTCCAGCACCTCGGCGGTGACCTCGTCCGTCAGCGCCAGCGTTTCGCAATCATTCGCCGTGATGAGCACGGTCTGCAGTAGGGCGATGTCATTGGCGACCAATGCGTCGACGACGACGCGAGACGCTTCTTCGGCGGAGAGAATCCTCCAACTGTCGATCTTGCGGTCTTCGTTGGCGTCGATCGCCCAGCGGGTGCCGGCGCTGTTGAGCCAGCGAAACTGATCGGGCTTGTGATTCTGATTGGTGTCGATGTCGCGGTAGACCTCCAGCCCGTGCTGGTAGTACCGCCACTGATCGACGAGATCGTCTCCGTCTGAATCGACATAGCGCCGCAGCGGCAGTCCCGCCGGCCCGAACACCACCCATGCGGAGTAGTTCTCGCGCTGCTCGACGTCGATACGGCAGCTTTCGAGTTCATCAGCGGCCGGCGCATCGATTTCGATCCCGGGGTACGTCGGGCGGTAATCGCTGAGCAGGCTTTCGGCAGTCGGTTGCTGCGCGTGCGCAATCGCACAGAAGGCCAGACACGCCAGACCCAGCACGAGGCCGCGATGCATTCGCCAGACAGCTTTGATTCGGCTTCGCACGATGACTCCCTCCCACTTCCCAGTTGACTGAACTTGTCGCGGCCGATTGACGGACCGTTCCCCCGAGCAACGCGGCGGATCGTACTCAAAACCCACAATTTGAGTCATCGGCAGTTTTCGGCAGAATCTGCCGCACGGGAAGAGTCATTCGGCAATAACTGTCACTCATTTGACTCTCATTCAATTCGATTGATGCGAATATGATTCAGTGTACGTGGGAGCACTTTCTGCACACCCATTTGCAACTCCTGCACGAACTGGGGTTGACATGTAGAAGCGAAGATCTCATCGAACGATTCAAGGCTCTATTAAACATAGTGTTACGTCAAATGCATAAAATCGATGTGGGCAATGGCACGGCCAATGCATAATGGCTCCTGCGTTGCAACACATGCAACTCAGAATGATT
>JANNSB010000364.1:0-8903 GCA_031402175.1 Planctomycetaceae bacterium | reverse complement strand
GATGAACAGAAACGCCACCGGATACCGCCCCACCATCACGAGGCCGCGAAACGCCTCGCCGAGCGCGTGCTGCAGGGACCGGTCCTGAATGAATCGCCCGTTGAGAAACAGATACTGCCCCTTGCGTGTCGGCTTCGTCAGTGCCGGCGACCCGACTGCCCCCCACAGCTTGGCCTCGCCATGAGAGCCTTCGACCCAGATGAGTTGCCGCGCCAGTTCGCTGCCGAACAGGGCTTCGATGCGGTCGGCCAGTCGATCGCAGGCGGGGAGATCGTGAATGACTTTGCCGTTGTGCCGCAGCGTCATCGCCAGTCGCGGATGGGCCAGCGCCACGCGGGTGAAGTGCTCGGCCACGTAGCTGAATTCGGTGGCGCTCGACTTGAGGAACTTCCTCCGCACCGGCGTGCCGGCGAACAGATCGCGGATTTCGATCGATGTCCCTTCCGGGCATCCGCACGGCCGCACCGGCTGCATGTCGCCGAGCGTCACTTCGAGTTCCGCGCCGGCCGTCTGCCCCGCCTGACGCGAACGAATCCGCAATCGCGCCACTTCGGCGATCGACGCCAGCGCCTCGCCGCGAAAGCCGAGCGTCTTCACCGCGAACAAATCCTCGGCCTCCGCGATCTTACTGGTCGCATGGCTCGCGACGGCCAGCGGCAGGTCGTCGGCGTGCATCCCCTCGCCGTCATCGACGACCCGCACGAGATCGGCCCCGCCGTTCTCGACATCGATCTCGATCCGCGTGGCGAGGGCGTCGATACTGTTTTCGAGCAGTTCCTTGACGGCACTGGCCGGCCGTTCGATCACCTCGCCGGCGGCGATCTTATTCACGACCCGCGGCGACAGGCGTCTGATGCGGTGTCCGACTTCCGTGCTCAAGGCCATCGTGTCCATCCGTATGAATCCAGCAGTTGCGATGCGTCAAGGGATATCGTTTCCTGTTTGCGGCGGGGATGCAAGTTGAGAGCTTGTCATTCGGCACGAGGTGTATGCTTCCGGAAAGTTGGTGGAAAATGTTTCCCCCTCTCCCCCACTGGAGAGCTTGATTCGTGACAGCGTTTCATTGTGGGGGAGAGGACCGGGGTGAGGGGGCCGTAGGTTCCGCCCCTCACCCTAACCCGCTCGGCGCGCAAGACAACATGGGTCCGTGTTCGGCGGGGGAGAGGGGATGTACCGACTTATGAACTGCACACATGAGTCAAGTCTCAGGAGACATTCACCGCGCATGGACCTTACACTACCGCCAACCGCCATCTCCCTACTGCCTGCAGGATTCTACCATGTCACACAGCAAACGGGGTTCCGAATCATCCAGACGTTTCTCTTTGGAACGACGGGAGTTGCTCAAGTATGCGGCTGCGTTCGGGCCGGCGTTCCTCGCGGCTCAGGGGGTGACGCAGGCGGATGATGCTGCCGCGACGAGTTCCGTCGTCCGCGAGTATCCGTTCAAGACATCGATCAATCTCTGGGCGTTCCCGTATCCGCAATCGATGACGCTCCGGCAGTGCCTGGAACTCGCCAAGGACGCGGGGTTCGACGGCGTCGAACTCAACTACAACCTCGAAGACGACATCTCGCCCGACACCGGCATCGACCGCCTCAAAGAGATCGGCCGCATGGCGAGCGACATCGGCATCGCGGTGAGCGGTCTGTGTTCGTTTCTCTTTTGGCCCTACTCGTTGACGAGCCAGGATGTCGAACGCCGCACCAAGGGGCGGGAACTGCTGAGTCTGATGATCGATGCGGCCGAGGCATTGGGGACAGGCAACCTGCTGGTGGTGCCGGGGGCGGTCTACATCCCCTGGAACCCGGAGCCGGAACCGGTTCCGTCGGACGTCTGCTGGGTGCGGGCCACAGAAGCGATCGGCGACGTGTTGGCTCAGGCCGGGTCGGCGGGCGTGTCGCTCAACATGGAGAACATCTTTGCCAACGGGTTCCTGATGTCCCCCACGGAAATGAACCGGTTCGTCGATCAGTTCGAGCATCCGAGCATCGGTGTGCACTTCGACACGGGGAACATCATGCAGTTCCAGTTCCCCGAGCACTGGATCAAGATCTGCGGCAACCGGATTCGCAACGTGCATCTCAAGGAGTACAGCAAGAAAGCGGGAACCGACTTCACACTCGAATCGTTCCGCCCGCTGCTGGACGGCACGACGAACTGGCCGGCGGTGCTCGATGCGTTCTCGGCGATCGGTTATGAGGGTTATCTCACGTTCGAGTACTTTCACCCGTTCCCGCATTGGCCCGAAGCGCTGATCTATCAAACCGCAGATTCGCTCCGGCGCATGCTCGGCCGCTGAACGATGAAAGAGCCGCGCACGACAGTACGCGGCGCGAGCGCGCTGCCGCTTACTCCTTGCGTTTATATCGATTGGCGCGATAGGGACGGCGGGCGATTGCGCTGTTCCGCAGTTTGTTGCGCCCAAGGCGCGTCGTAACGCCTCTTTCGATGTTGCCGAATCTCACCATTGGGGGAAGTTGGCAATTCTCTGAATTCTCGATTTGACCGGTCCAATTGCTGACCTAGCTTTCAGGTGTCGGCAACTCATTGGCCGACGCCGACGCGGTGCAGTGCCGCGTCCCTCCAAGTCAATCGCTCACCGCAAGGTGAGAATCTCCTCGCTCTTCAACCGAGTTCCACATCAACGATAAAGAGGAGCGACCATGAGCTTTTTGAGAAGTGTGAAGACGTTTCTGAGTTCGGAAGACGGCCCAACGGCTGTCGAGTACGCGGTGATGCTCGCTTTGATCGTCATCGTCTGCTTGACGGCGATCAAGGCGGTCGGCACCAACGCCAACGCCAAGTTCGAAGAAGTGCGTGACAACCTCACGTAAGTCGCAAGGTTGGGTTTCATTGGGGAATCGGGATCGCTGGCGGTCTGGAAGTTCCAGGCAGGGGCGATCCAGTTCGTGGGGCCGACCGGCAAGCCGGCACCACTATATCGAGAGAGAGGACTGAAAAATGACGTTCCTGAACAGTGTTAAGAGGTTCCTGACTTCGGAAGATGGCCCCACGGCTGTCGAGTACGCCGTGATGCTCGCTTTGATCGTCATCGTCTGCTTGACGGCGATCAAGGCGGTCGGCACCAACGCCAACGCCCGGTTCGAGGAAGTTCGTGACTCCCTCACCTAATCCTGGGCAGTTGGCCTGAGATGCCGTTCGCAATTTGCGAACACCCTGGATTCGACCGCCCTTCCGGGGACTGCCCGGAGGGGCGGTTCTCCATGGGACTCGCATCGACCAGCCTGCCAGGACCGAGTGTTTTCTGTGTGACTTAACGATCGAGGAGCAACACCCATGCTTCCATTTTGGGTGGACTTTCAAGTGATGACGTGGATGGCAGCCGTTCCGGCCGTGCTCGGAAGCTGGTTCTGCCTGCTGCGTGCATAACTCGAATCCAGGAGGGTTCGAGACAGTCGCGGGATTCCGGTGAATCCCTCCAGGGAGGAAATTCAAACCCCTACCTTCCCCTACGGCGAATCGATGGGGCCGACATGGCCCAGGCGGTCAGGCATGTACCGCTGTTGATCTCGCCGACTATTGAAAGGCCGGCAAATGACCTGGGAAACACTCCTGCTGGAGAACTGGCACGTCAAGCTCGTCAGCATCGTCCTTATCTGGGCGGCCTACATTGACGGGAAAGAACTGCGCGTGCCCAACTGGATCACCTTTCCGATGGTCCTCAGTGGTCTGGTCTACAGCGCCTGCGTGGGCGGCTGGGCCGGGCTGGGTGACGGACTGATCGGCATGTGCGTGGGCCTCGCGACCCTGCTCCCCTTGTACGCCATCGGCGGTATGGGCGCGGGTGACGTGAAACTGATGGCCGGCATCGGTGCCTGGCTCGGCGCGGCAGTCACTTGGAACGCCTTCGTCGTTTCGGTCATCGTGGGAGCGATCTTGGCCCTCGTGATGGTCCTGTGGCGCAAGAGCTGGTCGAAGCATTACGGCAACTTCCTGCTCATCACCAGCGAGATTATGAAGGTCAAGGATCCCCGCAAGCTCAACGAGATTGCCGCCGAACGGAAGCCGCACATGCTGCTGTTGCCGTACGGCATCCCGATCTGCATCGGATCCATCATCTATTTTGCATACACCGGGATGATCTAAGGGATTTAGTGAAGCTGGGTCGAGTCTGACAGAGGTCGCTTCGACCCATACAACCAATTCGACTCGCAGAACCGTCAAAGAGTGAAGAGTTTCTCCATTCTCTGCCGATCCTGACACAGATGGTGTCGATCGGCAGCCTGGGGCGTGGCACGTCCAAAGCCGGGAGGCAATCCATCATGAAACCGAAAACCGTCATGTTGTTAGCCGTTGCCGTGGGGTGCGGATTGGTAGCGATGCTGGGGGTTCAGCAAGCGATCAACGCAAAACCCAAGACAGTGGAAGTGGAGAAAACCCGCGTGCTCGTCGCACTGGAAAACATCGATCCCGGCTTTCCGCTGACCCCGGAAATGGTCGAGTTTCGTTTGTTGCCTAAGGCGGGACTTCCCGCCGACGCGGTCACTTCCGTCGCGCAGTACGAGGAACGCAGCCTGAACTTCCCGATCGCCGCCGACGACGTGATCCGCACCAGCAAGTTGAGCGAACCGGGCGTATCGGGTCGATCGTTGACAATTCCGCCGGGTTACCGAGTGGTCGGCATCTCGGTGGACGACACGCAGACGCAAACCGGCATGATGAAGCCGGGCGATCTCGTCGATGTCTACGTGACCTATGAGACCCGCCCGCAGAACCGCGGCCAGGCGATGACGCAGGTGAAGACGCTGCTCGAGGCCATCACCGTCTTCGCGACCGATAATCAAACCGCGAATCAGGCGTCCTCGACGCAGGAGTCGCGCACCAAGGTGGTTTCGCTACTGGTCGATCCCGAGCAGGCCAGTTACCTCACACTCGCGCAACGCAAGGGGAAACTGACTCTCGTGTGGCGCAACCCGACGGATGACGAGATCCTCGAGTACGGCGGTGTGAATGAAGCGTTGCTCGAAGAGCTTCGCGGCACCGTCGGCCCTGGTACTGACTTTTCGCACTTCGATTTCAACGATCCCGAGTTCCGCGGATTGCCGCAGTTTACTCAGAACGAGGGCGCTCTCGTCGAAGAACCTCAAGTGACCGCGGTCGAAGAGCCTGTTGCCGAGGAGCCCGCTCCCACGGTAACGGAATTCCTCGACAATCAGGAAACTGCCGCGATGGTGGCAACTACGACGCCCGTGGCTGTCGCCCCCGCGCCGTCCCCGCCACCCATGTGGACGATCACAATTTATAGCGGCAGCAGCCGCAACCAGACTGCCTTCGAGATTCCGGTGGAAGGCAAACAGGATTCGACGACCACCACGGACGATGCGCTGCACGCTGGCCAAGCGACGCCGTCCGAGGAAGTCATGACGAGCCTGTCGGAGGAAGACCTCGACATCGAGCCACTCGACACGTCGAACGAAGACTCCGAGCAGGAACTGGATGTGAACAAGATCCAGGAAGTGTTACAGGGGTTGCTGCCCACGCTCTAAGCGGAGCCAGCGTGGCGGCATTGACAAGACGAAACATGCCGGCCTTGGCCCGGTGAATCGGCAACTTGCCGGCTCACCGGTGCCGCCGTCGGTTTCGTTCCATTACGTCTGTTGGCCCAACGGCCTCGGATGACACGGACGACCAAGTAGGTGCACGGATGCCTCTCGCCCAACGACACGCAAGAATTTGGTTGTGGATTATCACCGGACTGGCCCTGCTGGGAACGGGGATGTCGCTCGCGGTGGCCCAGCCGCCGGAACCCGAAGCCGTCCTGGCTCCGCCGCCTGAGCCAATTCGTCCGGGAGAGGCCGTCATCCGCGTCCTCACTCCGCAACTGGAAGTTCGCTTGCTGGAGCAGCAGTCCAAGGTGCTCGAGTTCGCGTCGCGCCTCGTCAGCGTCGACGGACATGCCGAGGATCTGCTCTTTGTGGAGGCACTCAGCCCCACTCAACTCCGGCTGTTTGCCGAGAGGACCGGCGTCACTCAGTTCACCGTGGTGGACGAATTCGACCAGGTCTTCGAGATTTCCATCTTCATCGAGGGAGACCTGCGTGAACTGCAGGCTTACCTCAATCGCCTGTTTCCCGGCAGCTCCATTGGAGTGATGAAGGTCCGGGACGCGATCGTGCTCACGGGCTGGGTCGCCGACGCCAACGAGATCCCGCAGATCACCGGCATCGCGCAACAGTTCGCGACCGCCGAGGACGGCGTGCTCAACTACCTGCAGGTCGGCGGCGTCGACCTCGTCCAGCTCAATGTGCAGGTCATGGAAGTGCAACGCACGAAGATGCGCGAGTTCGGCTTCAACTTCCTGTTGCGTGGCCAGGACGGCTACGTCGCCAGCACGCCGGGCAACATCGTGCCGCTTGCGGGTGTCACCGCCGACTTCGGCACTCCGCCCATTCCTACGTTCGGCGCCGGGAGCTTTGCCAACCCGCAACTGCAATTTGCGATCACCGGAAACACCGACATCTTCCACGGTTTCCTGCAAGCCCTGCAGCGCGAATCGCTGCTTAAAATTCTGGCCGAACCCAAACTGGTCACCATGAGCGGTCGGCCTGCTCATTTCCATGCCGGGGGCGAATTCCCGATCCTCGTGCCGCAGGGCTTCGGCACGGTCTCCATCGAATGGCGCGAGTTCGGCGTGCGAATGGAAGCGGTCCCCATCGTGCTGGGCAACGGCCGCGTGCAACTCGACATCGCTCCCGAAGTGAGCGAACGCGACTTCGCCAACTCGGTCGAGGTCAACGGATTCGTGGTGCCCGGCATTACGACTCGCCGCGTGAACACACAAGTCGAGATGAGATTTGGTGACACCCTGATGCTGGGCGGACTGATTTCCACACGGCAGATCGGCAACGCCACCAAGATACCCTTCCTGGGCGAACTGCCTCTCATCGGGGCCGCGTTTAGCACGAAGGACTACCAGGACGCGGAAACCGAACTCGTAATTCTGGTCACACCGCATCTGGCCGAGGCCATGCCGCCCTGCCAGGTTCCGCCCTTTGGTCCAGGTCAGTTGACCGATCAGCCGACCGATCACGAACTCTATCTGGATGGTATGCTGGAAATGCCGAGTTATGGTCCCGATTGTCCCGACTGCGAGATCGCTCCCGGGATGCACAGCTCGTATGCGACCGGCGTGATGCCCACGATTCCCGGCGGATCGTATGGCGTCCCCTTCGAAGCCGTTCCCGATAACTATCTGCCCGAAGATCCGGCCGCGGTCGAGTTCATGCCGATTCCCGAAGTCGAGGCGACGTCCGAATATCGCACCTTCTCGCCGAACGTGCAGACGGCTGCGGCGACCTCTTCGGGCGGGCTGAGCCGTTCAGTACAGTTGGGAGCGCACAGCGGGCCGGCGGGAGATCAAAGCAGCGTGGCCAATGGCGCAAGCGGAACGGCATCGGTCGCGTCGGGGTTGATTACTCCCCAGGAACGCGAGGCGTCTGGACGTTCGAGGCTGACCGCGCCCGAGCCGTCCGCCCAGTGAGTGGACTGAATTCACGAGTTGCATCTTAGTTGGGATTATCCATGAGCGATGTCGTTCGACTGGCGATCGTCGATCCCAGCGATGCTTCGCGCAATAGCCTGAAATCACTGCTGCTCGGCATCGAAACCGTTTGGCTCGAGGCCGAGTGCTCGCGCTATGATTTCTTCTGCGATGTGGTCGAGCAGACGCAGCCCGACATCGCGTTGATCTCGCTCGATGCCTCGCAGCAGCAGGCTCTCGACCTTGTGGCGATGGTCGCCAACAAGTATCCCGACTGTCACGCCCTCGTCGTCAGCAGTTCGCAGGAAGGCAGCCTCATCCTGCGGGCCATGCGCAACGGAGCCAAGGAGTTCCTCAGCGCGCCGTTGCAGATGGACGACTTTCTGGCCGCGCTGGAGCGGCTGCAATTCGCCACCCGCACCGGATCGAAGGGCAAACGTCCCTGCCGAGTGATGACGGTCTGCGGTGCATCCGGCGGAGTCGGGTGCACTTCGCTGGCCATCAATCTGGGCTGCATCTTCGCCAAGAACCCCGATAACGCCGTCGCGATCATCGATCTCGACCTGTCGCTGGGCGATGCCGATGTCTGGCTCGACATCATTCCCGATTACACGATCCTCGATATCTCCGAGAACATCTCACGGCTCGACTTCTCGTTGTTGAAGAGGTCGTTGACCAAGCACGACTCGGGAGCCTATTTGTTGCCCCGGCCGCTGCAGCTCGACGACAGGCCGATCGTCACGCCTGAGCAGTTCCACCGCATCATCACGCTGCTCAGGACGAACTTCACGCACGTTCTGGTCGACGTGTCGAAGGCGTTCGGTGCACTGGATCTGGAAGCCATCAGCCTGGCGGACGAGTGTCTGCTGGTCACTCAACTTGATCTCGCCACTTTGCGGAACGTCGTTCGCGTGATTCATTTTCTGGAGGAACGCGCGCAAGGTGACAAGGTGCGGATTATCGTCAACCGCGTCGGACTCGAAGACTCACAGATCAGTCTGAACAAAGCGCTGCAGACGATCGGCAAGGAAGTCTACTGGCAGATTCCCAATGAGTACGCGATTATGGTCGAATCTCGCAACAACGGCATCCCGCTGATCGTCGAGTCGCCTCGGGCGAAACTCACGCGATCAATGGTGCAGTTGGCGGAAAAGCTCGACAACCCCGCCGCCGAAGTGCCCGACGTGAGTGCGCCCGGCGAGAAACCGAAGCGACGACTGTTCAGCTTCCTCGGTCCGTCGAAATAACGCCTAGTGTTGTGTCACAGCTTAATTGTCGGATAGACCGATTTTAGTTTGGTGCGGGCGTCGTCGATCTTCATTTGCCAGTCGACGCCGCGCTGCGTGGCGTTGACATCGTTCGACCAGGCGCCCGTTTCCCCGCGCAGCGTGGCGACAT
>JANNSB010000363.1:0-8235 GCA_031402175.1 Planctomycetaceae bacterium | reverse complement strand
CTGCCCGTCTGCATGTCATACAGTTCGGCGATATCGCCGGTCGAACCGGCCGCGATCCGCTGGACATCGGCAGTGATCGCGATGGTTTCAATCTGGCTGCCAATCGGTTCAATCATCCGTACCAACGGTCCGCCGGCCTGGTCGAACGAGGGCCAGATGCTGCGGAGCTGCACTCCCTCATCCGTCGGCAGTTCCTGAAACGCCGCGAGGTTGGGGTCGTCGCTGTAAGCCACCAGCCGTGCCTGAAGCTGCCGCCGCGTGTACTCCGGATGGCGACGCAGCACATGCCGCGACAGGTCGAGGGCCTGATGCACCCGTTCTTCCGACTCACCGAAGTTGGCCGGGTAAGCCTGAATCACGAAGTCGATACCATGCCGAATCACCTGCTCCTCAATCCACTCGGGATCGAACAACAGTGCCCGATCCTGAGCCGTGGCGATTGAGCAGAATACCCAGAAGTACAAGAACGCGCTACAGCAGACGATGATTCGCATAAGGCCCTCTCTGGACGATCGGCGGCTACACGGACAACTGGTTGGCACGAGTGGAGAGATAACGGATGAGAGTTAACTGATTTGAGAAAGGCCGATGAGATTGTACCTCATCAACGATCACAAATCCCCATGCACAACTGCCGCTGATCTTCAGCGCCATTCTTCGTCGAAGAACCCCGCGTCCTGCACCAATCCCGGCCAGCGGCTGTTCGGCGGCGTGTCGGTGTCGATGACGGCCCAGTCGGGCAGTTTCGGCGTCTGCCGAGCGTTGTTGAGATAGTCGTACTCGCGATAGGTGAAGCCGCTGTTGAGGACGATGTACCGGTTGGGATTTTCGGGATTGGGATAGATCAGGACCGGCGCGTGGCTGGCGGGATCGTGGTCCTGACCGTTGACCGTCAGCCGTTCGCTGTCCCACTCGATCGGCAGGTTGTCGATGATTCTCCCCAGGACGGTGTTCGCGGCTGGGTCGCCCCAGAGAATGAGGTTGTGCTCCGCGATGTCCGCCGCCGTCACTTCGTGGTCCCATTTCTCGCGGACATCGCCCCGCATCTGCGATCGCCAGTGCGCGATCGCGCGTTCCCGTTCCGACTGGCTCCAAACCCGAATCGCTTCGTGCGCGAATGCCTGGGAAGGACGCACGAACAGGAACGAATCCATGAAGGCATCATCGATCGGACCCTGCAACCCGTGACGTTTGCGCAATCGAGAAGCTTCGGGCAGCCCGCCTATCTGCCATTCGTCCTCAATCAGCGAGAGCTGGCAGTTCCAAGACTCGTCGGAGAACGAGACCGGCCCCCAGAGTTCCTGCCCGTTGATCGAGATTCTGGGCGATCTCCGCGACGAGAACGGTGTATGTCCGCTCGGAAAATCGAGCGTGAGTGAAGTCACGCCGTCCACCTCCAGGTACACGTCATTCGTCGACGAATCGATGTCGGCAAAGACACTTCCTCGCTCCCAATGTTCCTCGAGTGCATCGACCGTCAGCCAGTGCATGCGGTTGTACGCGAGGGTGTAAGTCACGAACTCAATCGACGCGGGGTAACGGTCGAGGCCGACCTCCGCCAGACGGGTCATGCGGGCTTCGATCTCGCGTGCCGAGTCGAGATGAATGCTATGAGCGGTTTCGGGACCGATGATGTGCAGCAGCCGCATGCCCTGGTCGGCATACGCCTGCTCCATGATGTCGGCCGCCTGTTTCTGGATGTCGACCTCGCCGCTGTAGGCGACGACGGGACACTGCGACAGGTTCTCGACCCAGCCGGGACAGTCGTACATCCGCCACAGTCTCTCTTCGTACCACGGCGGATCGAGCGTTTCCTGCTGGAAGAACTTGAGAAACTCGGGCGTCTCGGAGAAGCCTGCCCCCGGATTGGCGGCGAACCAGCGGTCGGAGTAATGCACGGCGAATTGCCAGCAGCCTGCGCCTCCCATGGAAAAGCCGCGCACACAGGTGCGGTCGTCATCGATGTGATAGTTCGCGCGGACATGTTCGAGCGCTTCGAGTGTGTCGACCTCTCCCGCGAACTTGAAGGCGTTGGAATAGCGTCCGAACGGATGCAGCACGATCGCGCCTGCTGGCTCGATCGGGCCGACGTTCACCATGCGCTGCTTGATGAACTGCAGTTCCAGACTGTTCTCGCCCCGGCCATGAAACCAGATGTCGCAGCGGACGGCTGGTCCCGCTGGTGAGTAGTCGGCTGGAATGACCAGCCCGTAAGGCTGCACGGTGTCGTCGAGTCGCGAGCGAAACCCGCGCACGACGAGGCCAGTTTGCGTCGTCCAGTCTGTGGTGCCGTCTGACAGAAGCTGCTGGGCGCGACGTTCTCCCTCGGCCAGCAAGTCGTCGGCCCAAACGATCTCCTCTTCACGGTAGACCTCGTTGTAGCGCAGTGTCTGAAACACTGCGCGCTGAAAGATCTCGACATCTGGAAGGAGGGCGTCGAGTTCCGGCGATTGCCGGTCGTGAATCTGCTGAATGAGTTTCGTCAGTTGATCGAGTCGATCGGCGAGCCTGGCCTGGGTCTCGGCCGGGATCTCGATTCCCGGCGGAGGGATCTGCCTGACCTGATCGGGCTGATTGTCGGCTGCGCCATCGGCAAGAGCCGTGGAAGCCGATGACGCCAACATCATCGACAGCGCCAGGAGCGATATCAGCAACAGATGCAATCGAGTTGCACACTCACGAAAATCCATCACGACTCTCCGGAAGGAACAAACGGGCGGCGACAACACAACGAATTGATATTGACTCCGCGAACGCTCAACAACACTCTGACGACTGGAATTGCGTCGAAATCCGCATCTCGCCCACAGGAGTTTGCCATGCGCGGAGTGATCCGCATCACTCTCGCAGCACTTTGCATCGCGGCTTCCACCGCAGCGGCCAGCGCCGAGGACGCCGTAACGCCGGCCAATCCGCCGAGCCAAGTCAATCTCCAGGTGGGTGATGTGGAGTATCGGCTCCCCTTCGATTTGCCGACTCGTGAGAGCATTGTTCGCGCGATGCCGGCGTTGGAACCCAACGAAACGATTCAGAAAATCGAGTGCGAACTCATTTCGTTTGAGCGCGGTGCCGCGCGGCACTTTCCTCATGCGGGCATGGCATCGCTGTACAACGCTGATTATCGTTGCACGATGCACACGGATCAGCGAACGCTCGTCGTCTACATGAACTATGATCGGTTGGTGCTAGCCGAGTAGGCGCCGCAGCCAAGGAAGCCGTTGGGATCGGTCGATGGCGTTCTGTCCGAAATGTAATGGCGAGATGGACGTGATCGCGAAGGCGTGTCCGCACTGCGGCTACGACTTCGCGCTCCCACCAGTATTTACGTCTGATGAACCTGGCATCATCTATTCAGGCCTGGCGGACGTAGCACTGACGATCAGTTCCATCGCCGCCGGATTGGGATGCATTGGGGCGATCATTGTTGCGATTCGGGCATTGACGCGGAGTCACCTGTTCGAGGCGTTCGTGCTGTGCCCCATCGCGTTCTTTCTGCAACTGGGAATGCTCGTCGTCTTCGAGAGAGTCCGCAGGATCAAGTAAGCGCTGGATTCATCTGCAATCTGGAACCTCACCAGATCTGCACTTCCAGCTCCAGCTTGACGCCGTGCTTCTCGGCGACCTTGCTGCGGACGAGATCGATCAGCGTCAGCACGTCGGCCGACGTGCAGCCTTCGTGGGTGACGATGAAGTTGGCGTGCCGATCGCTCACTTCGCAATTGCCGACCTTCGTCCCCTTGAGGCCCGCCTGCTCGATCAGTTCGCCGGCATGCGAGCCGCGCGGGTTCTTGAAGATGCAACCCGCCGACTGAAACGACATCGGCTGCCGGTTCTTCTTCATTACCCAGATCTTTTTCATGCGATGGGCGATGACTTCGGGATCTTCCGGCGTCAATTCGAGTTCGCAGCCCGTGACGAGAATCTCGTTGATGCTGCTCGTGCGATAGGTGAAGGAGAGTTCGTCATCCTTACGAACGAAGCGTTCCCCCTTCCCGGTGATGACCGACACCGTCTTGACGTACTGCCCGATGCTGCCGGTGCGGCCTCCCGCGTTTCCCTTGATCGCGCCGCCGACGGTGCCGGGAATGCCCACCAGCGCATCAAGTCCGCCGAGTCCGGCTTCGACCGACTGCGTGACGAGATGCGACAGCAGCGCCGCCGCCCCTGCCGTCACGCGGTTGCCGGTGATCTTGATCTCCGTGAATGCCGGCGCCTTGATATGAATGACGATGCCGCTGACCCCTTCATCGCGAATCAGCACGTTCGATCCGCCGCCCAGGACGTGGACGGGAATCGAGCCTTCGTGGCAGCGAGTGACGATCTGCTGCAGCTCGTCGACCGAGCGGGGCTCCATGAAGAGTTGGGCTGGGCCGCCGATCTTCAGCCACGTCAGCGGGGCCAAAGGGACGTCAGCCCGCGAGATATCCCGGAATTCGTCCTGCAGGTTCGTAATGGACGCGACCAATGTCTCCGGCTCCCAGTGTCAGAAAGATGTCTCCCGGTCTGGTGAAAGTCTCCATTGTCTCCCGAAGGTGGTCAAGGCTCATCACCATTCGCGCCCGACAGCCCAGAGCCGTCAGGTGAGCCGCCAGTTCGCGAGAAACATCGCGGGCCGCCGGTTGATCGCTTTCGCGAGCCGTAAAGGCAGGCATCACCATCACGCGATCCGCCAGTGAAAGGGCCGCCACGAATTCATCAAACAGCCGGCGGGTTCTCATCACCTGATGCGGCTGGAATGCACACCAGATCCGCCGTCGCGACATCGCCGATCGACTGAGAGCCTGCGCCGTCGCCAGCACGGCGGCCACTTCGGTGGGATGATGGGCGTAATCATCAATCAACGTCACTCCGTTCCGCATGCCGATCATTTCGAAGCGGCGTTTGAGGCCGCGAAAGTCGGCCAGCCGCTGCTGCAGGACATCGACCGAAACGCCAATCGTCACCGCGGCAGCCAGGGCGGCCAGCGCGTTGTGCACATCGTGCCGGCCGGGACGCGGCAAATGAAACTCGCCAATCTGCGTTCCCTGATGCATCAGCGTGAACTGCCAACCCTCCGGGGTGCGCGCGGCATCGCCGACTGTCCAGTCAGCGGTGGGATGGAAGCCGAAGGATGTTTTTCCTGATGTCGTTGTGGCGACGCACTCACGCACCAGCGGACAATCATCGCTGAAGATGACCTGGCCGCCGTCCGTGACGCGGGCGGCGAACTCGCGATACGCATCGGCCGCTGCGTCGAGAGTGGGAAACGAATCAAAGTGGTCAGGTTCGATGCCGAGAATGACGGCGATTTCGGGAGTCAGTCCGAGAAAGTGACGACGGTACTCGCAGGCCTCGACGACGGCCCAGTCGCCGGTTCCGAGCCAGCCATTGCGACCCGTGTTGATGCATTCGGCTCCGCAGAGGACCAGTGGATTGAATTCGGTGCCGTGCAGCAGATGTCCAAGCATGGCCGTCGTCGTGCTCTTGCCGTGCGTGCCGGCGACAGCGATCGTCCGTTTGCCGCGAGTGAGTTCAGCAATCGCTTCGGGGTACGAAGCCTCGGGGATGCCGCGCCGCGCGGCCTCGACACGTTCGACGTTGTCTTTGGGAATCGCGGGGCTGTAAACGAGTTGTTCGACGCTCGGCCCGACATGATCGGCCGCATGTCCTTTGAAGACGGTCGCCCCCTGTTGCCGCAGTGAGTGGAGCGTATCGGGCGCGGGGTCGGCATCCGAACCGCTGACCGCTTCCCCCAGGTCCAGCAGCACTTCGGCCAGTGCCTTCATCCCCGACCCGCCGACCCCGACCAGATGCACCCGCGACGCAAGCCCGCGGATCACGTCCACAGGCGAGGAATCTTCGATGTTCGCTGAATCAGCCGTGGTATCAGACAATGGACATCCCTGTCGAAAAATCGCCAGTCATCGCCAGTCACCCGCGAGCACCACCGGCGGGGCGGGATTATGCGCCGTGCGGACAATCAGGGATAGAGCGACTCAATTGGGCATTTGTCATTTGGATCCAAGCACAATTCCCAAATGACAAATGAATGACCAAGTACAAATGACTCTTCCCTACGTCGCTACTTGTGCGAATGCTCTGGACCCGGGAACTGGCCGCCGCGGACCGCCTTTGAATAGTCGGCGATCGCCTGGATTGCGATCTCTCGCAGTTCGGCGAACTTCTTGACGTACTTGGCGTGAAACGTCGTGAGGCCGAGCATGTCGGGGCCGACGAGCACCTGGCCGTCGCAGCCTTCGCCGCTGCCGATGCCGATCGTGGGGATCGAGAGTTCGCGCGTGATCTTCGCCGCCACGGGGGCGGCGATCAGTTCGAGCACGATCGCGAATGCGCCTGCGTCTTCGGCGGCCTTGGCGTCGGCGAGCAATGCGGCTTCATCCCGCTGGATCTTCGACATCCGGCCGAGTGCGCGCACCGCCTGAGGGCGCATGCCGACGTGCGCCATCACGGGAATGTCGGCAGCGACGATCGTGGCGATCGTCCGCGCCTGATTGACGCCTCCCTCGAGCTTGACGCAATCGGCCCCGGTCTCCTTGATGACCCGCCCCGAGCTCTTCACCGCCTGCTGCGGACTGACGTGATACGACATGAACGGCAGATCGACGATCACCAGCGACCGCTGGACGGCCCGCATCACCATTTCGCCGTGATAGATCATCTGGTCGAGCGTGACCGGCAGCGTCGTCGACTTCCCCTGCACCACCATGCCGAGCGAGTCGCCGACAAGAATCGCATCAACGTCTGCCGCGTCGGCAATGCCTCCCCACAACGCATCATAGGCCGTGACAACCGACAGCCTCTTTCCCTGCGACTTCGCGGCGACGAAGTCGGGAACGGTCATTTTGCGTGATGCGGTCGACGGTGTCGTCATGTGGTCAGTCGCCTTTCGCTCCGAGGATGTCAGTTTTTGTAGCCGTGTCTGTCCCCAGACACGGGGCGACGCAAGTGGGCGTCATCGATTGTCGAGCCGGATCAAAGTGGTTGAGCTACCTTTTCATCCCGGCGTCCGGGGACAGACGCCGCTACAGGGCTTTCGCGGAGCGAAAGGCGACTATGCCCCATCATCACCGCCCCCCTGCAGATTTTCGAGGCGATTGAGGCAGTCCTTATATTCGTAGTCCACGACGAGCACTTCGCCGTAATGCTTCTCGGCGGTGGCGGCGTCTCCCAGATCTTCGCAGACCCGGGCCAGCATGTAATGACATTCCTTGAAGAGGTTCTGATCGGCGTTCACATCCATTTCAGGAACCGCCCGTTCGAACTGCCCCTTGGCCAGCGAATTCTTCTTCTCGTAGACCAGGCAGGTTCCCAGTTTGACGAGCGCCTTGCCTTTGAGACGCGGATCCTGGCTCGCCAACTGGAAAAGCTTGATCGCCAGCGGCCACTTTTGTGTTCGCATGAATCGTTCACCCAGTTCCATCTTGATTCCCAGATTCTGCGGATACCGCTCGACCCGACTGCTCATGACCTCGATCTCGCGATTGAGCAGTTCCTGCGCCAGGGCGGCGGCGTTTTGGCGATGCATGGGTTCTTCGGACTGGCCGGCTTTCTCCTTCGCGAGTTCCAAATTCTGCTTGAGGCGGGCGAGTTCCGAATCTTCAAACAGTTCGCGCACCGACGGATCGTTGCCGGAGACATCGACGGCTTGCTTCAAGACGTTGTAGGCGTCTTCGTAGCGGCGTTCCTTCATGTAGAACTGGCCGAGCTTCGTGTAATGCTCGTGCTTTTCGGGTTCCTTGCGAATGGCCCGCTGCAGGTCGGCTTCCTTGTCCATGCCGGGGCCGTCCGCGGCACCGGCCTTGGTCCGGCCCGTCCTCTTGGCGATCTCTTCCGGTGAAAGTTCCTTCGAGCTTTCGGCACTCTCGTAGCCCCCCTTGACGGTGACCTTCTTGGCAGCGAGGGCCATCAACTTCGAGCGGGCAGCCCCGTCGTTCGGATCGAGCTCGCAGATTCGCTGCCAGACCTTCTGGGCCTCGTCGTACTTGGTGCGCTCCTCGAGAATGTCTCCCAGTTTGACGAGCAGGTTCTTGTTCTTGGGATCGGCATTGACGGCGCACGAGAAGGCGTACTCGGCGATGTCGAGATACCCCCGCGGAATCGCCGACTCGCCGAGTTCGACATTGAGTTGGGTATCCCAGGGATTGATGAGCAGACCCTCTTCGCAGGCCTGGTCCATCTCGTCCCATTGCTCCTTGGCCTTGGCCTTCTTGATCTGGCTGCGGATGGAGATGAGCC
>JANNSB010000362.1:0-1555 GCA_031402175.1 Planctomycetaceae bacterium | reverse complement strand
CCGGAGATCCCATGTCCCACATTGTCACCATTCAGACCGAAGTCCGAGATGTCGCCGGCATCAACGCCGCCTGCACTCGCTTGCAGTTGTCACAACCGATACTCGGCGAGCACCAGCTCTTTACTAACACCGTCCACGGCTGGGCGGTCCAGCTGAACGAGTGGCGGTATCCGATCGTCTGCCAGACCGACACCGGCCACATCGAGTACGACCACTTTCAGGGCCGTTGGGGTGATCCCCGGCGGCTCGATGCGTTTCTGCAGGCCTACGCCGTCGAGAAGGCCAAACTCGAAGCCCGCAAACACGGCCACACCGCCATCGAGCAGCCGCTCGCCGACGGCTCGATCCAACTCACGATTCACACTGGAGCACAGGCCATATGACAACCATCCGACTGATCATTTCCCCCAACGGTCAGACTCTCCTGGATACTCGCGGCTTTGCCGGTGCGAGCTGTCGCGAAGCCAGCGAGTTCCTGGAGCAGGCGCTCGGCAGCACGACGTTCGAGCAACTCACCAGTGAGTTCCATCAGTCCAGCGAGGTCAGAGAACCGGCACTTGAAAGCCGCTGATCCGCTCCGATCCCTCGAGGGTTGCTCGCTCAGGAGCCAGAAACGAGAGGTTCCACTCATTCGACCAGCAGGAGGTGATCCGTGAATTCCGAAACTGTGATTCCGCGACTTTCCGATCCAATTGCCCGACAGAACAACTCAGCCGCGATTGACCGTCTGATTCCGACGGACGATTACCGGTACATCAAAGCCTGGGGCAAGTTTCTCGGATTCACACCCGAAACGGTGCAGAGTTACGTGAACGAAGCCCGACGGGTCCACGCGCCTCCTGATGTCGTTCAGCCGATCAGCGGTGGCTGGCTGCGGCTCGAGGACATTCAGAATGAAACGAACCGGAGACAGGTGGAGCACCTTGCAGACGGCGGCACTTGAAATGTGATCCCCGTGATCCAGCAGCGGGCGGCCGTTGCACAACATAATCCTGACCGGAGAGACAGCTCATGTCTTCAATGGAATGCCTGCCCGCACCGGATGCGTTGGCTGCCGAGTTCTGCACTGTCCTGCACAGATGGCTTGATCCGGCGACCATCACCGAGATCAATCGCCGGAACGCGACCCCGGAGTACGGGATGGCCTGCGCGACGCACGATTTCTGCGACGCCAACCAAGCGATGATTGACGCTCTCCACTCTTTCGGACTGGAGTTCGACCACGACCTGATGGCCTTGATCAACATGGCGTGGCATCTCGCAAGAGAACGGAAGTTTGCGATCCACCGACAGTCATAGTCCTTTCGAGATCCGGCGGCTGACTTCAACCCAGCCCAACACGGCACTGAACTTCTTGAAGCCGTCCGATAGCGCCTCTCGAGCAATTCACCAGTGAGTTTTCACTGGTCGCGGAATCCAGCGAGTTGGCACATGAATGCCGCTGATGCGCGGTTGTTTTCGGCGATTTCCCCTGTACCTCAACTCTCCTCCACTCCAATGACACTCACCCACCATCTCACTGAATACATCCATGCCTGCTTCACCGGCATCTGGA
>JANNSB010000361.1:0-1738 GCA_031402175.1 Planctomycetaceae bacterium | reverse complement strand
TACGGAGGTGTCCGTTACGCGATCCGAGTTGGACTTCACCTACCCAGATGGCAGCAATCAGGTGTTTCGCCGATTACCCTAAAGGAGTTGGTCGGTTTAGGACAATGGGACACAGCCATGATGCACAGCGGCATCACGTCCGACCCCAACCGGGATGATGACCCCGAGTACATCGTCCGCCTTGTCGGCCAGGTCATTCGCGTCGGTCTGGAGACGGTGGCCATCGTCAACGCACTGCCTGCGTATTCCGCTGAGAAAACGTGAGCCTCTCAGGCCATTCACCTGCCACGGGCAGAGTGGTACTGTCATTTCAAAGACTGCCACGCGACTCGCTGGTATCTCTGCGGCCATTCACCGATCATGGCCGATCTTTCGATAACACTCCCTCCCCAATCGGAGTCCCGCCATGCGCCGAGCCATTTTGACGATGTGTCTGATCATCCCGTTGACGCTTGTACTGACGGCTGATGACGCGCCTCCCGAACTCGAACTTCCCCAGGCCACCATCGACGGCAACGGCCCCGGCTGGCGGGATATGACCGAAGCCGACTTTGTCGACGTCAACGGCGACCCGGAGACCTGGACGTTCGATGAGGAAGGCATCATTCACTGCACCGGCCAGCCCGTGGGAGTGATTCGCACATCCGGTCAGTTCACGAATTTCGAACTTGTCGTCGAGTGGCGACATCTGCAGTCGGGCGGCAACTCGGGTGTGTTCGTCTGGGCTTCGGAAGCAGCTCTCACGAATCTGGAGCCGGGTCAGCTTCCCCCGGGAGGCATCGAAGTGCAGGTGCTCGATCACGGCTATGCGGAACAATATGAACAGCAAACCGGCAACAAACCTGACTGGTTCACGACGAACGGTGACGTGTTTCCGGTCGGCTCATCGACGATGACGCCGTTTCCCCCGGTGTCACCAGGTGGCGATCGCAGTTTTCCACGGAAGGAACTCAGCCGCGGAGTCGGTGAATGGAATCACTACTACGTGCGGGCCATCAACGGCGAAGTCCGGTTGTGGGTGAACGGCGAAGAAGTCTCGGGCGGCACCGACTGCGAGCCGGCCTTCGGATATCTGTGCCTGGAAAGCGAAGGGGCTCCCGTGGAGTTTCGTCACCTGAGGATTCGCGAACTGCCGTGATGAACAGGCTTGAGGCTTGGTGAAAGCAGAAATGAACAAGAGAGATTTGAATTGATCACAGTTGCCGATGCTCAAGCCCCAAGTCCCAAGCCCCAAGCCTTCCGAACCATGTCCGTTCCCAAAGTCGCCATCGTCGGACGCCCCAATGTGGGGAAGAGTTCGCTGATGAACTGGCAGGCGGGCAAGTTCGTCTCCGTCGTCGACCCTACGGCCGGCGTGACCCGCGACCGCGTTGAATACCTGATGCAGGCCGGTGACCGCTACTTCGAACTGGTCGATACCGGAGGCATGGGCATCGTCGATGTCGACAACCTGACCGAGGACGTCGAACGGCAGATCGATCTCGCCCTGGGCGAAGCGTCGCTCATTCTGTTCGTCGTCGACGGGAACGAAGGCTGCACGCCGCTCGATCGCCATGTCGCTGAACGCCTGCGGCAGTTGACTGTTCCGAAACTGCTGGTCGTCAACAAATGCGACTCGACGAAGACCGATGACGAGATTCACGAGTTTTACGCACTCGCCTCCGATGCCCCCGTGGTGCAGACGAGCGTGAAGGCCAATCGCAACCGCGACGAACTGCTGCAGCAGATCGTCGAACTC
>JANNSB010000360.1:0-5529 GCA_031402175.1 Planctomycetaceae bacterium | reverse complement strand
AGGATCTGGTGAAGCTCAACCGCAATCACTTCGGCAATTGTCGCTTGTGGGCTCTCGACCTCGACTTGGCCATTGACGATCGAGAAGCCGTTCTGCTGGAGGCAATTCAAAAGTCTCTCGCCGGCACTCGTACAGCCGGCTGATGGCGGCAGGTGCGCGTCAAAGTTTGCCTGCCTTCACGCGCTTACCAGGCTTGACTGACCCCTCTGATTGGTGGTTCCGCTCGATTCCGTGAACACGGAACGCCGATGAAATTCGTAACCGTTGCATGCAGAGGGAGGGGATCGTCGTATGCGCTCGAATTCTGGAATTCTCCGCCGTGGTTCCGCGGGAATCATCTACGCACTGCTGGCCGCGATCACACTTTTGAGCTGGTCGTTTGTTCGCGCTCAGAGTTCGTTTGCACCCGTCTATCGCGCGGGTGTCAGCGACACGCCCGTCGCAACCGCGTCGGCAAGTGCCCAGGCGCCGCACCGTTGTCTGTTCGTCGTTGCCGGAGACGTGCGCGCCCCGGGCGTGTTCTACACCGAGCGCGCGACCGTCACGGCCGGTGAACTCATTGAGCGGGCGGGTGGTTCGTCCTCGATGTACGAGCCGATGGTCCATCGCGTGCACGGGGTCCGTGTGGTCGAGACTCTTGGTCAGCGAGAGGCCTCGCATTGGGAACTTACCGAGGGCGAGATCGTACGAGTCGTCGGATCACGCGGAGTTCGAGATGCTCGCATTGAACCCCTCACGACGACAATCGGCAGCCATGTCGTGTGCCTGGGATTGGCGCAGTATCCCGTCTTGATTCAGTTGCCCGCTGGGCGCGCGACGCTCGGCGATCTGTTCGACATCGTCGGACAATCGCGAGATCTGGCAAACCTCACGCTTGTGCTACCTGTCCGTGTCGATCCTCGCGGAGTGGCGCCGGAACTGGACCCGGGAACGCTAGTGATCTTTCCGTCCGAGAAGGTCAACTTGAGTTCCATTCCCGGAGGAGCCATTTCCCCTCCCGCACCACTTGATCCAGAGGCACAACGGGAGTCGGACGAAACGACACTGCCGCCAAGTGCGGATGGTACGACGTTGCTTCCGAGTCCAATCGATCGCTCAGTCCCAGATCTGCTCCCGTCGCAGTCTGATCCGCCTCCCGCGACGACGAGTCCATTATTCGTGCCGGCACCGACTTCCGGACCGACGGCATCCTCGGTGCCGTTCACGGGAGGGTTGACGATTGTACGAGAGTCGGCAGGCACCGACTCGTCTGATCATTCGCCGGCGAATACGCACGAGGTTTCACTGTCACATTCCGTCGTGGCCGCGAATGCGATCTCGGTTCCGCGTTCTAATGGCCAGGACGCGGCCCACGTTGCCTCGGTCTCTGACGTGGTCGAGAACGTCGCAGCCGCGCGGTCGGCACGCGATGTTTCGCAAGTCGCAATTTACACGGCTGCCCTCGCTGTCGTTTGCCTGGCCTTGGCGGGAATCTGGACGTACTGGGACCGCATGCGTTCGATAGCGACACTGCAATCGTTCTCACATGCAGCGTCCCTCCAGGGCGATGCTTACCTGGCACGAGGTATTACTCGAAGTGATCACATACAGGCATTGATTGACAACAAGGTGCCGATTGTCGAGGAGGCCGTCGAGGCCCCGCGATCGCGCCAGTTTCATGGTGAGGCGTGGGGGCAACGTCGGCTCAGACTGGACAACGTGCAACCGCTGGCCGGACCGCATGCGGCGTTTCACGCTCAGCCAGCAATTACACGTCCACCAATGGTGTCCGCGACGAGCGCTGCAGACTCTGTTCAATCTGAACCCGATGCTCGCCAACTGCAACGCGTTATGGCGCATCTCACTGCTGAACAGACGCGTACAGGCAAACGGCGCACGCTGGCGTCCGTACAGGATACTGACGAGAACGATTCTCACCAAACTGCGGAAACATCACGTCATTCGCGTGAGAGTTCCCTGGAACGAGCATTGAGGCAGGTCATGAGGAAGGGGCGCTCATGAGCATCGCCCTCGAACTGGGCACTCGCGAGTTTCGCTCGCTGCGACGCGACGGCCACCGGTTGATCGGCCGCTCGTGCCCGTGTGTCTATGTCGTTTTGCCGGAAGGCACGTCAGAACGAAAGCTGCTCGAACAGGCCCGCATCGGCTATTCAGTCTGTAACGGCAGTCTGCTCGTGATGGGACAGCCTGCGATCGAGCTGGCGCGATCACTCAAGCTGCCGTGCCTGACGCCTTTTGAAGCCAATCGCCTGCCGCCCGGAGACACCATTGCCCGGCAAGTCGTCGCGACCATGATTGAAGCAGCGATCCCCCGTAGGGTTCCGGTGCAGTTTCGTTGCGCGCTGGCTGTCCCCGGGAGCTTTCGGGCAAGGACTGGTTCCTCTGACGAGGTGAGATGCTTGTCCGGTCCCAATCGTGAATTGCTCGTTGCCACCCCCAGCGTTTCGACGGCGGCAACGCTCGCGCAGTTCGTCAGGCTGCAGGGATACATACCCAGCGTGCTGTCAGCCTCGTATGCCCTTGGGCTGGCCGAACTGGGGCGCAACCGAATGACCGGAATTGCGCTGCACTTCGGTGCAGGCGAATGCCAGGCATCACTGCTGCAGCAGGGAAGGGAACTGCTGCACGTTGGAATTCCGCGGGGTGAGGATTCACTCCTGGATGAATGGGCGCGTCTGCGTGGCAAGTTTGTCTGGGACTACCAAGGGCATTGCTACCTCCACCAGTTGGCAGTTCGCGAATGGAGAGATCGAACGCAACCCTCGCTGGAGCGACCAACAGACGACGACTCGCAAGCTTGGAAAGAGTTTGTCGTCAGGCTGGTCATGGAGTTGGTGTCCGACTTCTCTGCCGAGATGGTGCGAATACCAGACCTTACACGATTGAAGCCGGGGATGCCGATGGTCTTTGCGGGTGAGCTGACCGAATCCGCAGGTTTCGGAAGTCTTCTGCACCAGACATTCGCCGCTCAAGGCGAACTGCTTCCGCAGTTGGCGATTCGCCCCGCAGCGGATCCCCACTGCTCAGTGTCGCGCGGGCTTCTGATCTTTGCCGAAAGCATGGCGGACAACGCCGCTGAAATCGCGCGACCCCTGAGCCGCGTCGGATGACACGACTCAAGGGTCGGCGGGGGTTGTCAGCGGTCGGCGTTACTGCAGGACGTCCTCCACATCGCCGGGTTCCAGTAACCGGGCGCGAATGACCGTTCGCAGCCAGCCGACATGCTTGCCGAGGATTTCCGCCGGATCCTGGCGGGAACCGTTCGCGGCAGATGTCGCATGTGGGGCGGGCTGGTCGTTCACAATGTGGGGGACATCAATGTCGCTCGCTCCTGAATCCTCACTCCTTGCGGAAAAGTTGCCGCTGGTCGGATGATTCGGGCGTGAATCTGGTCTATTCTCGTGGAATTCCAGGAATCGCTCTCTGTCTGACCAGGAATGTCATGAAACTCCGCGCTCGATGGTCAGTTCTTGTCTGGGTTGTATTGTCGCTGGCTAGGCTGCACGGGACTGCATTCGCGGACGACGCTCCCGCGCCTCCCAACATCATCTTCATTTTTACTGACGATCACGCCGCCCATGCCATGAGCTGTTATGGGTCGGTGATCAACGAAACGCCGAATCTCGACCGCATTGCAAACGCCGGAATGCGGTTTGACAACTGTCTGGTGACGAACGCCCTCTGCGGTCCCAGCCGAGCAGTCATTCTGACAGGCAAGTACAGTCATCTGAACGGTTTCGCGGTCAACGGTGACCGGTTCGACGGCTCGCAACAGACGTTTCCCAAGCTGCTGCAGGGAGCGAGGTATCAGACGGCGGTCGTCGGCAAGTGGCATCTCGAAACCGAACCCACGGGATTCGACTACTGGAACATCCTCATCGGCCAGGGCCCGTATTACAACCC
Source organism: Planctomycetaceae bacterium (assembly GCA_031402175.1). GTDB lineage: Bacteria > Planctomycetota > Planctomycetia > Planctomycetales > Planctomycetaceae > JANNSB01. The sequence goes on along the minus strand of JANNSB010000360.1, from coordinate 1,626 downwards.
GCCAATGATCTGCAACGGCGAACGGCGTTCGCATATCGGGTACACCACGGACATCATCACAGACTACGCCCTCGACTGGCTCCAGAACGAACGCGATCCATCACGGCCGTTCATGCTGATGTACCAGCACAAGGCTCCACATCGCGAATGGGCGCCGGAACCGGACTACTTCTCACTCTACGAGGATACTGAGATTCCCGAACCGGTTGACCTGTTCGACGACTACGAAACTCGCGGGCGGGCGGTCCACGAGCAGCGCATGACGGTTGCCAATGACCTCAACGACCGCGATCTCAAGCTCATTCCACCCAACAACCTGACTCCAGCGCAACTCGACGACTGGAACAACGGTTACGGCTCAGAGAACGCCGAGTTTGCCGCTGCGGGATTGACAGGTGACGATCTCGTTCGCTGGAAGTATCAACGCTACATCAAGGACTATTTGCGTTGTGTGGCCTCCGTGGATGACAATGTCGGCCGCGTTCTCGACTATCTCGATGCGAGCGGACTCGCCGAGAACACGGTGGTGATCTATGCCTCCGACCAGGGGTTCTTCCTGGGAGATCACGGCTGGTTTGACAAGCGGTTCATGTACGAAGAGTGCTACCGCATGCCCTTCGTCGTGCGCTGGCCTGGCGTGGTGGAACCTGGATCGGTCAACACCGACCTCGTCTCCAACGTCGATTTTGCGGAAACATTTCTCGATATTGCCGGCGTCGAGATTCCGGACGACATGCAAGGCCGCAGTCTGGCGCCATTGTTGCGCGGCGAGACGCCCGCGGACTGGCGGACCAGCCATTACTATCACTATTACGAGTTCTACAACGACCGCGTGGCGCCCCACATGGTGCAGCGGCACTGCGGCGTGCGCACCGAGCGGCACAAGCTCATCTGGTTCTACAACACCGATGAATGGGAACTGTATGACCTCGCGGCCGACCCGGATGAGCATCACAACCTGTACGGAACCGAAGGGTATGGCGAACTGACGGAAGAACTGAAGGCGGAGCTGACGCGTCTGCAATCAGAGCTGCAAGTGCCGGACGACCGCGGCAGTGTGGATCCGCATCCGCCCAGCTTGAACATGGGCAACTGAAGGCGTCAGATGCCCGGAAGGAATGGAACTCAAAGACAATGCTCGACGCGACGGTCGCACTCTTGCTGCTCACCGATGATGAATGGTCTCAGGCGCCTCAGGAAGCGTGGGATCGCGTCGGCTTCGGTCAATCCAAAGTCGCCAAGGAGCGTTTGCAGGGACTCTGTCAGAACGCGATGCAGCGCGAGTGGTTCGCGCAATGCCTGCCATCGCTGATGCACGCCCTTTCCGAGGCGGCCGACCCGGATGCATCGCTCGTCAATTTCGAGCACTTCGTCAACAAAGCCGGCAATCGCGAGGCGCTGTATCAGTACCTAGCCGAGAACCCCCGGGCGATCGAGATCCTCGTGCGGTTGTTCGTGGGCAGCCAGTTCCTCACGCAGATCCTCATTCGCAATCCCGATTACCTGCAGCGCTTGACGCACAACAAACGCCTGGCAGAGATCAAGAGCCGCGAGGAGTTCTTCGAGCAAGGCCGACTGGCCATCGAAGGCATTGAAGAATCCGCACATCGGTTGGATGCACTGAGA
>JANNSB010000359.1:0-7879 GCA_031402175.1 Planctomycetaceae bacterium | reverse complement strand
TCGCTCCTCAATCTGTTCCTCGTCATGCTCCAGGGCCAACTGAATGAGCTGCACGCGTCGATAGTACTGCACCAGCGACTCATGGATGATCTGCTGCGCGCGTTGGCTGCTGGGAGTGGCCGCCGTAAACTTCAGACCCTGCTGCTGCATGTAGGCCAGCAACTGAATCAGGGTGTATCTGCCATCTGGGCGATTACTGTCCAATGGAGACACATCGAGGTACTTCATTTCGAGCAACCGGCTGGAGGTGTTTCGCAGCGTTTTCGTGAAACTCATGGCAGTGACGAGGTGCTGAGTATCGTGCGAAGTGTTCGACCAGAACAGGGGATCAAAAGTGCCGTTGCGGAAGTCGTCTCGCGCAGCATGCAGTTGCTCATCCAGGGCCTCTCGATACTTCACGCTGAAAGCCTGCAAGAGACTGTCGACGGCGGTCATCAATTCACGACGCGTTTCGCGTTCGGTCATGCCGGCCTGCAATTGCTGCAGATACTGTTCGCGAGCCGATTCGACGGCGTCGACGAGCGGATCGAAACTCGGGTCGTTGTCGATGAACAACGGCCAGTCGAGCGGCATGGGTTCGAGCCGTGATTCGCCTGACACCGACAGAGCCAGGTTGACCGTGCCACCCGAGCCGATGTACTGACATTGCAGATCCGCCAGCACACTCGGGTCGAGTTCAAACTCGCGGTCAAACTGATCCAGGACTTGAAAATGTTCCTGCTCGGTGGAGGTGAGTTCTTCGAAAGGCCGAGTACTGAGATAGGCCAGATGCCGTTCGTGTTCGCCCACCACTCCACGCAAGACCGCGAACAGATTGTTGAGGGTGCGCCCCGTATGAATCTGCCCGAGCAACTCATCTGTCGGTTGTAGCGTGTAACGTTCAACCATGATCCCCTGCATGAGAGCCGCACGGTCTCCGATTGCACTGAGTCGCTCCTCCTCAGCGATTTCTGGATCAGTCACGTTCACAAAATCCTGAACGGCCCAGGCACGTGCTTCGAATCGCAACTGCAACTGCTCGCGCTGTTGTTGCAGAATGACTCGTTCCGCCGCTCGCGCCCGTGCCGCCTCGATGGCTCGATCCGCAAACGAGTCTTCGTCGTCCGCCAAGGCCAGTTGATGCCAGCAGAGCGCGACCGCCAATGCCACCAGAGTCAGTGTACCCGCAGATTCCCGAGCCATGTGCATTACTCCAAAAGGGCTTCCAACCGATCGTTCGGGACAATCACCACGTATTCGCCTGGATATCGAGTGACCGTTCCGACAACACGATTCGAGTTCCACACCGGACTTCCCTGGATGCCGAGAGAGGCCTGCATCTCCACGCGCAGGATGGGAGACCCCCAACGGGCGGCCTCCCTCTTCGGTTCGGTTACAGAAATAACCTGCACCTCGAGCGGTGCATCGAGCGAGACCAACGTCGTTTCCTGCCGAGGTACGGTTGATACTCGTAATTCATCGCTGCCGATGACTGTGTCGAAATCGTGCTCGAACGACGTTGGCAGGTTACTCGTGAGTTTCAAGAGGCCGATGTCGTGATGCATGCTCTGTGTGCTTTCTGGTTCGCTTGCCTGCCAGAGTGGATGCAGCTGCAATTTGCTCACGCGATACAACGCCGGGGGATCGGCGGCATCCACGACAAAGATCGATTCCAGGTTTTCGATAATGCCTTGCTGCAAATAATTCTGCAACGAATCGACTGTTTCGGCAGAGGTGACCACGGTCGTTGGGTTGACGGCCCAACCCGTGCACAAGGCGAACGGTTCTCCACCCATTTCGAATCCGATTTGTACGGTTCCCTGCCGAGCTTGTTCAACAGTCACTGGAGTTAGTGCAGGCACAACTTCTGCTGACGGATCATCGCGCTGCTCGAGATGCATGTCTTCGTCACGCTTGACATCAACGTTCCCTCGGAACCACCCGAGTTGCTCGGCAACGACGAGGATTGCGATCAATGTGATCGCAATAGCGATCACACCCAGGAACCGCCATTGTCCGCCACTCTTCGGAACATGGTCGGCATCGATAAGAATGGCAGCAGGTGCTGATTCATCAGGTGTCTCACTCGCCCTCACTTCTGCCATCGTCTCAACAACGGCAATCTCAGTACCGCCTGCAGTAAAGCGAAATCGATCCCCCGGCTGGACCCACCGGACTCGGGCGGTACTGCCACCATTCAGTTCGATGTCCCCTTCGTCCAGGAGTTCCACGAGGATTCGCGATCCGAGAAACCGAATCCTGGCGTGCTTCGGAAGAATATCAGCATCATTGGCTATCCGAATATCACAATTCTCTGCGGTGCCAAAGATCAGCGAGCCCTTCGGCGGGATTTCATAAGGCCGACCTTCAGCGACAACGAACATAGCCTGCTCCGAGCAGCACTGCTGCCGTAATGACGCGATGTGATGTGAACGGTGCCTCGTCTTTCGGGGTGAGTCGAGCACCAACATCTGTCGATCCTGATCGAATGCGGATGCTCGTCTCATTGTCTGACTTATTTCTGGGCCATTTTGTATATCAGTTTCGCCTCACTCGGAATACCGACATTGTGGTCAGCAAACCGCCACGGATTTCGACAAATGGTGAATATCAATGGGGATTGGTACATTGAACCCCTTGGTTTCAGGGCCGAATATCGAGTTACAGCCATGGTTACGCCGATGCCGCATCAGGATTCCGTCACTCGCTGGTTTCACGAGATGAAGGATGGGAACGCTGCCGCTGCTGTTTCGCTGTGGAGCGAGTACTTCGACAAGCTGGTCCGCCTGGCCCGCAAGAAGCTCCAGGGAGTTGCGGGACGCATGGCCGATGAGGAAGACGTCGCCCTGAGCGCTTTCAAGAGCTTTTGTCTGGCGGCCGAGTCGGGAAGATTTCCAAATCTGGCGGATCGCGATGATCTTTGGCGGTTACTCATCCAGTTGACTGCACGTAAAGCGGTCGACCTGCGGCGATTTGAAGGCCGGGCACGCAGGGGTGGCGGACGTGTCTGGGATACTGGAGAGGACTTCGACGACCGGTTGGCGCAGGTCATCAGTGACACTCCGACTCCGGAATTTGCCGCCCTGGCGGCCGAGGAAGTCGAGGAACGGCTGAAGATGTTGGAACCCGATCACGATCTGCGAGACTTGGCATTGGCCAAGCTCGAAGGATACAGCAATCGAGAGATCGCGGAGCGATTCGGCTACGCCCTGCGGACCGTGGAGCGGCGATTAAACCTGATTCGCATCAAATGGGCACAGGATCGGGACGATGAACGATGAGTCGCGATCAAAGGGCAAGTCTCTGCCGCTCCACATCGTGGAGCGTATTGACCGCATCTGTCTCGAATTCGAAGAGTCGTGGAACCGGGGAGAGGCTCCACAAATCGAGGAGGCTCTCGGGCGGCTCAGCGGAGTGGAACGGAATAACTTGCTTCGCGAGCTGCTGTTACTGGAACTCGAACTTTGCGTAAGAGATGGACAGACTCGTTCGCCTGACTCCTATGAGCTTCGTTTTCCCAATGACACCCAAACGGTTCGCGAGGCGCTGGACGACTTCTCGAACCGGATGGCGGTGAATCTCCCGGTCGACCCGTTGCCACGTCTGGACGAAACCAACGCGGTGGCGAACAGTCAGACTCCACCGGGGTCTTTCTTCCCGATTGCCACGCCGGCCGCGAAGCCGTCCACGTATGCTCCGGGTTCGCGACTGGGAGATTATGAACTCCTGGAGGAAATCGGACAGGGTGGGATGGGCGTCGTCTACAAGGCTCGACACATTCATCTCGATCGGCTGGTTGCCTTGAAGTTGATTTCTCCGAATTTTGCCGCTGATCCGCTGGCACTGCGGCGGTTTGAACGCGAGATCAAAGCCACAGGCAAGTTAGAACATCCAAACATCATTGAGGCATCGGACGCCCGCCTTGAGGCGGATCGATGGTTCCTGGTGATGCGCTTCGTCGTCGGACATGATTTGCGGCAACTGGTGCTGCAGAAGGGCGCCTTGTCCATTGCTGCAGCCTGCGACGTCATTCGTCAGGCGGCGCAGGGCCTCGCCTATGCACATCAGCATGGTCTTGTGCATCGTGATGTGAAGCCGTCCAACCTGATGCTCGCCGCGGACGGTACGGTGAAGATCCTGGATCTGGGACTGGCCGCCCTGCGTCACGATTCCGTGGCGACGTGCCTGACCGTGCCGGGTCAGGTCATGGGGACAGCCGATTACATGGCCCCCGAACAGTTTCGCGATGCAGGCACTGTGGATCAGCGTGCCGACATTTACAGTCTGGGTTGCACATGGTTTCACTTGCTGACTCGCAATGCACCATTCAGCGGGCCGAATCACACAACCTACGGCGCCAAGGCGGCCGCGCACTTGCATGAACCGTTTCCGTCACTCGCGGAGATCCGGTCGGAAGTGCCTCAAGAGCTCGTCCGGATTCTCCAGCGGATGGTCGCCAAGAATCCCAGGCAGCGGTATGCCGGTTGTCGAGAGCTGCTGGCGGAGTTGCAGCCATTGTGCGACGCCCTGCAGCGAACGACCGAAGTGCCTCAACCGGTTCGCTCCAAGCAGCGAGACCTCCCTCAGGTTGACAGCGAGCGACCTTCACGGAAACCGACCGAAGCGCCATCACGTCAGACAGAACGAAAGAGCCCGACGCCCGCACCTGCGTCGCACCCTCCGATCGGCATCGATCTGGGCACTACGTTTTCGGTGATTGCGTGTCTTGATAAAGACGGCAGGCCGCGAACCATCCCCAATGCCGAGGGGGATCTGATTACTCCCAGCGTCGTGCTGTTCGACGGTGGAACTGTCATTACCGGCAAAGAGGCACTCAAAGCGGCGGTTATCGATCCGGGCCTCATTGCGGATTTCGCCAAGCGCGATGTCGGCAGTTCGTTCTACTCCAAAGTGATCAACGGAGAGCGTTACCCGCCCGAGATCATCCAGTCACTTGTCCTCGAGAAACTCAAGCGTGATGCCGAACTTGTGATTGGACCGATCAAACAGGCCGTCATCACCGTTCCGGCCTTCTTCAACGAGCCGCGCCGCAAGGCGACGCAGGATGCCGGCAAGCTGGCAGGCATTCAAGTGCTCGACATCATCAACGAGCCGACCGCCGCCGCGCTGGTGTATGGAGTTCAGGCCGGCTTTCTGTCTCCGACCGGAGAATCGCAACAGGCCGAGAGGATTCTCGTATACGATCTGGGAGGTGGGACATTTGACGTCACTCTGATGGAGATTCAAGGGCACGATTACCGGACCATTGCTACGGCTGGCGATGTCTATCTCGGTGGAATTGACTGGGACCGCAGGCTGGTCGACTACCTGGCCGACGAGTTCCGCAAGAAGCATCACGGAGTTGATCCGCGCACCGACCCGAAGTCAGCCGCCCGACTGTATCGGGAGGCCGAGGATGCCAAACGATCCCTCTCGGTTCGCGAGCAGGTCATGGTCACGGTGGAGCATGCCGGAGAAGGGATGCGCATTCCCCTGACACGCGAGATGTTTGAATCGTTGACGGCCGCCTTGTTACAACGCACGCTCTTCACGACGAAACAGGTTCTGAGGGAATCGGGCTTCGGATGGGAGGATCTGACGCGCATTCTGCTGGTCGGCGGCTCGACCCGCATGGCGGCGGTAGCGCGCAGCCTGGAGGAGGCTTCGGGAATGGCCGTCGACCGATCGCTTTCGGCCGACGAGGCAGTTGCCCATGGAGCCGCAATCTACGCGGGTTACCTTCAACAAAGTCCATCCCGCCCCACGAAGAAATCACTGAAGATCCAGAACGTCAATTCTCACAGTCTCGGCATCCTGGGTACTGACCCGAAGACAAAGAGATCACGAAACAGCGTGCTGATCCCACGCAATACCGCGCTTCCCGTAACAAAGACCCGTCGTTTCTCCACGGCTAAGCGCAACCAGCGGAATGTTGCCATCGTCGTCGTTGAAGGCGGAGATGCATCGGGTCAGAATTCGACAGTCATTGGAAAGTTTGTAATCGAGAATCTCCCTTCGAATCTTCCCGCCGGCTCACCAGTCGATGTTGCATTCAGCTACTCCAGCGATGGTCGGCTTACCGTTCACGCCCGGTTGCCGGAGGCCGATATCGAGAAACGTGTGGCCGTTGACCGCGCCACAGGCCTCACTGAGGCAGGCATTGTTGACTGGTCTTCGAAAATGGCCAAGGTGTCGCGAGTTTGACCGGTGGTCCATCCATCGATCGTTGTCACGTAGGACGGACTTGCCAGCCCGTCCAATTGCAGAACGTCACCGTACATGCAGCGATGGATGGATCACTTGTTCACTCCGCATCGATGACGGCAGGTGGGCTGGGCATGGGAGATGTCCTTGCAATACGAAATCCGGTCGTGCTGACTTGTTGATGAGGCAACTCTCTGTCTCGACCCGCTGAACGCGACATGTGGGGATTGAGGCTCCAGGCCCCACCGCGCCGCACACGTCTGGTGGGACGGTCAACGATCGGATCAATCGTGATTTCCGGGCGTCCATTATACGCATCCGCAACGTACGCATCCCAGCACCATTCGTAAATGTTGCCGTGCATGTCAAACAGACCGAAAGCATTCGGCGAGTAGGTACCCACAGCTGTTGTCCGCTGCAGGGTGGGGCCGATGAGATTGGTGCGGTAGGGAGCGCCGCCTTGAACATTGCTCTCACGGCCGTTGCTGGTCCTTCCGAAATGGAATGGCGACAGCGTCCCCGCGCGGCAGGCGTACTCCCATTCGGCCTCACTCAAGAGGCGATATCCATCCCCACCCGCGATCGTCACACTTGCCCCGGTGATGTGGCCGTCCTCGCGTACGATGAGGCTTTGGACATAGTGCTCCGGCAAGTTCTCTTTGCGAGAGAGTGTATTACAGAACTCGATACAGTCGTACCATGTGACCTGCTCCACGGGAAAGTTCGAGGTATACATGCCCTTAACACTTTCGGAACCACTGCCTGTTGACGTGAAGTAGCTGGGATTCGATCCCATTCCCATCACAGCTTTCCATTCGGCTTGCGTCACCTCGCAGGTAGCCACATAGAACGGGGAAGTGACCCGCACACGATGTTGCGGTCCTTCATCAGCTTCACAACCTTCTTCTGATTCAGGTGACCCCATCAAGAATTCTCCCGGTGGAATGAGCGTCAATTTCATTTCGATCGAGTTCTCCGTGACCACGTCGGTTCCCAACTGGTCGGCCCATGTCTGCTGCGCCGTCTGTGCCTCGTCCTCGTCGAAAGGAGCAGACAGCAATGCGAGGCCGTCGGTTGGGAATCCTTCAACAGCAGGAGCGTCAGATACGGTGCGGGTGGTTGTGGTCGCCTGAATCTGTTCAACCGCCACTGGGTCGGCCTTCAAGACCACACGAAACGAAATGTGGCCGTCAGTCCGATCGATGCTAGACGCGCCGCGACAACTGGCACGGCTCAGTTCTGCGGGGATATCGAACGCGCCACCTCGCGACGCACACATGTCCGTCGAATAATACGTCTGTGCATTCAGCCCGGGATCAATCTGATCGACGGGATCGTACGGAATGTCGAACCAACGGTCGTGACACCATTCCCAGACATTCCCGTGCATATCGCACAGTCCGAATGGATTGGGGGTCAGTTGTCCCACGGGATGGGGATGACCATTCGAGTTTCTGAGCGTCCATTCGTGTTGATCCAGCACAGTCGGATCGCTTCCAAACCACCACTCGCCGTCAGTGCCGGTCCGGCAGCCGAACTCCCACTCCGCCTCGGTCGGCAGCCGGTAACCATTCGCCTGCGGTTCCGATGAGAACAGGGATCCTTCCGTCGCGTCGATGCGAGTGTAATATGGAGTCAGGCCTTCGCGTTCGCTCAGCCGGTTGCAGAACTCGACGGCGTCGAACCACGAGACGTT
>JANNSB010000358.1:0-8566 GCA_031402175.1 Planctomycetaceae bacterium | reverse complement strand
GCACGATGCGTTCCGACGACGCGATCGTTTCGATGAGCTCGTCGGTGAAGTTCACCGGGTAGAGATACATCAGCCGAATCCAGTCGATGCCGTCGACCGATTCGAGTTCCTGCAGCAGATCGACGAGTCGCACTTCGCCGTACAGGTCCAAGCCGTAGTAAGTGGTGTCCTGGGCGACGAGAATCAGTTCGCGAACGCCGTCTTCGGCCAGTTCGCGTGCCTCCGCGATGATGGCTTCGATCGGCTTGGTGACGTGCTTGCCCCGCATCTTCGGGATCGCGCAAAACGTACAGGTCCGGTCGCAGCCCTCGGAGATCTTGAGATAGGCGTAGTGTTCGGGAGTGATCCGCAATCGGGCGCGGTCGTCGAGTGCGCGAACAGGGGCCGGTCTAAACAATTCCCGCTGCTCGTGCGACAGATCATCCTGTGAAGTGGTTCCCTCCAGTGACGATCGCGACATCAGCCGGGCGGCGACGTTCTGAATCTCGTCCCGTCCCCAGACGCCGACGATATGATCGATCTCGGGCATCTCCTGTAGCAGCCCGCCGCCGAGCCGTTCGGGCAGACAGCCGGCGACGATCACGCCCTTGGTCTTCCCGCGGGCCTTCAGGTCAAGCATCTCGCGAATCACTGCTTTAGACTCAGTTCGCGAATCCTCGATGAAGCCGCAGGTGTTCACGATGACAAAGTCGGCCCCATCCGGCTCAGAGACAAGCGTGAATCCATCGATCGCCATATGCCCCAGCATCTTCTCGCTGTCCACGAGGTTCTTGGGGCAGCCGAGAGAGACGAAGGCATAGGTTCCCTGTTGCGATCCTGGCGGCCGCGTTCTCGCAGCCGACTCGACGGGCGAATCTGACAGGATGGGAAGAGTTTCCATGCGGAGATGATATGGCCTGACGATGGCCCTCACAAACGAGCCTTCCGACAGGAACCAATCACGGGAAGAGCGATCTCGACGGGAGAGCTGCGAGTGAACGTCCCAAGCCTCACATGTTCCTTGCGGCCTTTCCCCCGGCATGCGATCCTGCATCTTGGACTGAACGGATCGAGTCACGCTGATGGAACGCAATGCGCATTGAGTCGTTGTCGATCGAACGGTACGGAATCCATGCCGACAGGCGATTCGATTTCGCGCCTGGGCTGCAGGTGATTTACGGACCGAACGAAGCCGGCAAGACGACCCTGCTGCAGCTCGTGCGCGACCTGTTCTTCGGCTACAAGGACCGGCACCCTTACAAGTTCGACGATCACGCCGGGCCATTGAAGGCCACTGCCGGGTGTGTGACGCGGGAAGGACGCCGGTTTCAATTCACCCGTCAGAAAGGCCGGCCGGATATCGTTTCCGGCGAGATCGCTGGCACCCGCGAACCGCTCAATGCCGACAAACTCGACCGGCTGATCGGCGGAATCAGTCCGTCCACCTACCAGCAGATTTTCGCCTTCTCGCTGGAAGAACTCCGCAAGGGCGGCGACTTGCTGGCGGAGGCCGGACTCCATCGCGCATTGTTCGGCGTCGGCATGGGCGGGCTGCCGCAGTTGCAGGCCGTGCAGCAGCGGGTGCAGAGCGAGCGAGAAGGCCTGTTGAAGACGAGTGGCAACGCGAAGAATCCAGTCATCAACAATCTGCTGATCCAGATTCAAGGAGCAAGGGAAGAATACAAGCAATCGACGCTGCGCCCGCATGAGTACACGCGGCAGATCGAAAGCCTGAAGCGGCATGAAGAACAGGCGGCCGAACTTCGAAGCCAGCTGGAAGAGCTGCGCCAGGAACAGAATCGCCTGCTGCGTTATCAAAAGGCGTTGCCGATTCATCGCGAGATCTCTGTGCTGCAAGAGTCTCTCTCGGATCTGCCTCAGTCGGGCAACTATCCCGTCGACGCCGTCGAACAGTTTCGCAATCTCGAAGCGAGAAAAGCCGAACTCGATGGCGAGTTGGAGCGGCTGCACGAAGACGAGACCGCCGGCGAGGATTCCTCAACAGCAGCGCTGGACGACGAGCGTCTGTTCAAAGCGGCCGGAGAGGTGCGATCGCTGCTGGGGCAGCATGCAGTGCTGGTCACTCAAGCCGATCAGCAGTCGGCTCTCACGGATCGCATCGAGGGCTCTCGTCGCGAGTTTGATGCCCAGTTGCGGCAACTCCCGGCCAACTGGACCGGCGATCGGCTGGCGTCGTTCGACAATGCATCGACCGATGTCGAAGTCCTGGAGCGGATCGCGTCGGAGTCGAACCAGATTCAGCAGAGGCTGGATCGGCTGGAGCAGGAGTCGAGCAAGCTGGCTGCCGAGGTCGAGTCGCTGTCCAGGTCTCTGGAAGATGCCCCCGAAGATCCGCGTTTGCCCGCATTGGAGTCGCTACTCGAAGCTCGCGAACAAGACTGGAAACTTCGCAACCGGCTGCAGGAGGTGCAGCGGGAGATTTCCCGGTTGTGTGATGAACTCGAAGCACATTGGCAGGCGATTGCCGCCGGGGTCGCATGGTCTTGGCATGTTCCCGACGACATCGAGGCCTTGTTGAAGGTTCCGACTCCGCTGTCGATCGCGATCGCCGAATTCGATCGTGAATGGCGCATATTGGAGTCGGAAAGGAATGAGTTGCGGGTGACGCTTCAGCGGCAGCAGGCCGATTTGAAGCTGTCCGTGCAGAAGCTGGCGGACCTGCAACGCGTGGGAGACATTCCGGACCCAGCGCGGCTCAAGGCGTTGCGGGAAGCGCGAGATGCCCACTGGATAGCACTGAAACAACGTTGGTCGAACCCAGCGAATGCGGTATCTGCCGGCGTCTCGTCACTCGAGGATTTGGTGAGCGACTTCCAGCGTTCGATCATCGACTGCGACACGTTTGCCGACGAGTTGCTGCGGTGTGCACATGATGTCGCGCATCAATCGCAACTGCAGTCCGATGTGGCAAGGCTGCAGCAGTCGGTCGACGAAACGGCCATTGCAGTAGCGGCTGACGAGCATTCAGAAAAGGCGTTCGATCGGCGCTGGCAAGAGTTGTGGCGGCCTGCGGGAATCAAGCCGCATGCGCCGGTTGTCATGCAAGAATGGTTGTCGCAGTTACAGCAGTTTCGCCAATTGCATGCCGGAATGTTGCATGCCGAGCGGGAAGAACTCGAACTCGAAGCAGCCACGGCCGGCGGGCAGCGCGAATTGACGCGAGCCTTTGCCGATGCCGTCGACCTCGATGACGCGTGGCGTCGCGCTCAGCAGTTGCGTGATCAACTTCGTGAGCAGCACTCCTTGCGCGCGAGACTGCTGCAAGAGCAGCATGAGGCGGCCAGCGAGCTCGCGTCCATCGAGCAGCAGCGATTCGCGGGATCGCTCACAATGGCGGAAGTGCAGCAGCGCGGACTGGCGATCACGCGGCGCTACGATCTTCCCGCCGAATGGGATGCCGACGTCTCGCGCCGGACTCTGCAGAATCTGTGCGAGGCATCCCGCCGCCGGACGGAACTTGCCCAATGGGAAGCTCTGCTGGCGGAACAATCCCGCGAGTGGGTGCGGTTCCAGAGTCGACTCAAGAGCTTATTCGATCGCGTCGCGCCCGATCTGGTCTCGCTGGCGGCAGCCGATGCACTGGCCGAGATGGAATCACGGCTGCAAGCAGCCGAATCGCGTATCGAGCAGCGCCGCCGATTGGCGGAACGACAAACTCATGCAGAGCGAGATCGCATGACTTGTCTTCGCAAGCGGCAGGATGTCGAGGATGTACTCATTGCGCTGGCTGCCGACTGCGGCACGATGTTGCCGGAACTCAATGCCTGCATCACTCAAGTCGAAACTGCACGCGAGAAGTCTGCCCGCATCGCCGCGCTGCAGGGACAGCTCTCCAGCATCCTGCAGACGGGCGAAGAAGCGGAATCTCTTACAGGGCTCGACGTGGATGCCATTGCCGGTCGCATGCAGGGCATCGCGGACGACATCAGGCGTTGCGAGGCCGACGACAACGCCGCGCAACAACAGGTCGGGGTGATACGGCATGAGTTGCAGCAATGCGAGCTCGATGAGGCACCGCTCAAGACGGCCGCCGAACTGGCCAGCCTGCAGGCGCGGCTCGCGCATGCCGTCGACCAATGGGCTCCGTTGGCGTTGGCCGACGCCCTGATGACGGCGGCCCGCGAGCGTTTTCAGAAACTGCATCAGCCGCGACTCATCGCTCAGGTCGAACGTATCTTCACCCGCATGACCGCGGGAGAATACGAGAAGATCGATTGCTCACTGGATCAGAACGCGGACGAACAAATCACCGTGCGGCATCGCGGCGGGCGATTGCGCACGACCGGGCAGTTAAGTTCCGGAACGTCGGAGCAACTTTATCTTGCCATTCGCCTGGCCTATGTCGCCGACTATTCCCGGCTGAGTGAACCGATGCCGATGGTGATGGATGACGTGCTCGTCAACTTCGACGAGCAGCGGGTGCTCGAGACCCTGGGAGTACTGCTCGAACTGGCGGAGTCATCGCAGATTCTGTTCTTGACCTGCCATCGGCGAACGATTGATCTCCTGCAGCAGTTGCAAGCCGGCTCTAGTATCATTGAGTTGAACGGGGCTCTCGCCCGGCCTGACGCAGATGTTCCGCTGCATGACGAAGTGCGGCTCGAACTCGATGCGCACAAGTCTTCGCGCCGGCCGAAGCGCCGAATTGAACGGCCCGATCAACCCGCATTGTTTCCTCCCAACAACTGATTGAACTTCATCGACCGAACGGATGCGATCATGCCTCTCTCCACCATCGAGTTTTCCGGATGCCGCTGCGGTCCCCAGTCGCCGCTGCTCTTCATCGTGGGTCCATGCGTCATCGAGTCGCAGGAACTCGTCCTGCGCGTGGCGGACCACTTGAAGCAACTCGAAGCGCGGCACGGCTGGCAGTTCGTGTTCAAGTCGAGCTTCGACAAGGCGAACCGCACGAGCATCGACAGCTACCGCGGTCCCGGATTGGAAGACGGACTACAGGCACTCGACAAGGTCCGTCAAGCGACCGGACTGCCGGTGATCACCGATATCCATCTGCCTGAGCAAGCCGCGCCGGCCGGCCAGGTATGCTCGATCCTGCAGATCCCGGCGTTCCTCGCGCGGCAGACCGATCTGGTCGTCGCCGCCGCAAAGGCCACGTTGAACGGCGGAGTGGTGAACATCAAGAAGCCTCAGTTTGTCGCACCCGAAGACATGGTGCACGCCGTGCGGAAGTGTGAAGAAGCCGGCAACCCGCGAGTGCTGCTCACCGAGCGCGGCACAACATTCGGCTATGGCCGGCTGGTGAACGACTTTCAGGCCATTCCGGTGATGCAAGGCCTGGGTTGCCCGGTGATCTACGACGCAACCCACAGCGTCCAGCGGCCCGGCGGCAGCAAGACGGGAGGTGCGAGGGAAATGATTATTCCGTTGGCGCGGGCGGCAGTTGCCGCCGGGTGCGACGGCGTCTTCATGGAGTCTCATCCCGATCCCGATCGCGCCTTGAGCGATGGTCCGAACATGTTGCCGCTCAGTGAGTTAGAACGACTGCTGATATCGCTCACCAGGATCCGGGATGTTGTGAACAACGCCTGAATTCGCAGCTTGCTTCAAGAAATTCACACGATTATATCGATGTAAACCACTGAAATGCAGTGGTTTGCGCCATGTCTCCTAAATCTCTCGAAGTGGCAATATCGCGTGTCCCGTGCTTGGCGATCCTCTCGCAGTGGAAAACAGGAGATGGTACGTTTGGCGGGCCTCCAGCCAGCCAGGCGTCGCAGAGACTGCAACAGGATGTGCCGCCGAGGAAGAAGATGCCTCCAGGACAATCGAACCTGACACGCCTGCTCAGCCTGAATTTCATCTGGCTGTTGCTGGGGTGTTATGCGCTCGCGATCGCCTTTCCTGCCGCCGGCGACTGGCTGCGGGAAACAGTCGTGGCCGAGAACTTGCTGTTTGGCAGTTCGCTGAAAATTCCGCTGCTGCTGTTGAGCGTGCTGTTTTTCAACATCGGCACCGACCTCGCACGGCAAGGGCGGAAGTCGCAGGCCACGGTCAGTTCGGTGGGTATCGTCGTCGCCGGCGGATGGCTGGTTCCCGTGATCCTGTTGTGGATCACTCGTCCGCTGTTTGCGCAGGCACTTCCGGACTGGACTCACGAATTGTTCATCGGACTGGTGCTTGTCACCGCCATGCCGATCGCCAATTCATCGACCGCCTGGGCGCACAATCTGGGAGGCGACGTCGGGCATAGCGTATTGTCATTGATCTGGTCGACATTGCTGGCCCCGATCGTGTCTGCGTTAATCGTGTCCTGGCTGTGGCTGGAAGGGAGTCAAGGGACCGGCCTCAAGGAGACGCTGTCGACACAGATCCTTACGGGCCTGTTCTGTTGCGTTGTGTTGCCGATCGCGATCGGCGCCCTGGTGGCCCGACTGCGTCATCGTCCCGATGATCGACCGAATGGCGATGTGGGCAAACTGCTCAACATGGCCATCCTGCTGATCCTCAACTACTCGAACGCCGCGCTGGCTCTGCCGCAAGCCTTCCGTCAAAGACAGTTCGGACCGCTGTTGCTGGCGTTTGGATGCGTGACGTTGACGTGCGCCTGCTCTCTCGGGGCGGCGCGACTCATCAGCAAGTGGCGGAAGTGGTCGATGCCGCTGGCCACCTCGGCGGCCCTGTCGATGAGCATGAAGAACACGGGCACCGTCCTCGTGCTCGCCGGGTCGGTGCTGACGCCGGGTTCAATGGCAATTCTCGTCATTGTCGGCTACACATTGGTGCAGCACATGTTCGTTTCGATCGCCATCGGCCCGGTCAATCTGGACGCCCAGTCCCGACCCGTGGAACCAGCCGTGCTCGAGCGACTGAGACAAGATTCCGAACCCACTCTTTTGACGGCCTCGCAGGTTGGATAGGGCTGAGGCACATCCTTGATGTCACTGCCAGACGACTCCCGCGACATATCCGCGCTCGACGCACGTCGCCGCATTCTGGAGGCCTATTCGCCGGAAACGCTGGGCAGACTCGCCGAGAACTTGTCGGCTCGCATTGCCGAGCACTTTCATCAGGTGACTGGTCGCGACGGCCCGGTTCTCAACTGGGCGGCTCCAATTGAAAACGTGGCGACGGCTGGGGCATGGGTTGATGCAACTGAGGCCGGTGAACATCCGAATCTCGACGCACTCGAAGGCCGGTTTCGCCAGTTGGTCGACGCCTGCTTGAGCCACGGAAACAACCTGCACCATCCCAGGTACATCGGCCACCAGGTGCCGGCGTCGGTGCCCATCGCCGCGCTGTTCGACTTCGTCGGTTCGGTGACGAATCAGGTGATGGCCATTTACGAAATGGGCCCCTGGGCGACGGCCGTCGAGCGGGCGATGATCGAACGAGTCGGCGGCGTTCTCGGCCTCGACATGACGAAGTCAACCGGCCTCATCACGCATGGCGGATCTCTGGGAAATCTGACTGCTTTGCTGACCGCTCGCAATGTCGTTTTGGGAGATGCCTGGGAATCGGGTCTGGCCGGCCGTGAGAGAGCGCCGGTCATCGTGGTGCATGCGGACGCTCACTACGGCGTGGCGCGGTCGGCCGGCGTGCTGGGACTGGGCACGAATCAGATCATCCGCGCCGCACTGGATGACAGGCGACGCATGGATCCCCAGCGGCTGGACGAATTACTCGCTCGCCTGCGGAGCGACGGCACGCCCATTGTCGCCGTCTCCGGTTGTGCGTGCGCGACACCGATCGGAGCATTCGACCTGTTGCCGGAGATTGCCGATGTCTGCCGACGACATGACATCTGGCTGCATGTGGATGCCGCTCACGGCGGAGCGGCTGCCTTCAGCGATCGCTATCGTCATCTGGTGGCGGGACTCGAAGAAGCTGACAGCTTCATTTGCGATGCGCATAAAATGATGTTCGTCCCCGCATTGTGCGCGTTCGTCTTCTACCGAAATCGCGAGCATCGCTTCGAAGCATTCCGTCAGGAGGCACCGTATCTGTTCGACCCATCAGCCCCCGGCATGGCGGAGTACGACAGCGGGCTGATGACGATCGAATGCACGAAGAGAGCAGCGGCCTATGGGCTGTGGGGTATCTGGTCCCTGTTTGGGCGACAGATCTTCGCCGACATGGTGAACACGACGTTCGATCTGGGTCGTCGATTCCATGAGATGCTCGCCGAGGCCGACGACTTCGAGACCCTGCATGAGCCGGAATGCAACATCGTCGCGTTTCAATACGTGCCGCTGCGGCTGCGAGGAGCCGGCCGCAAGGAGGTGGGTGAGTTCAATCGCGGCCTGCGCCGCAGGCTGATCGAATCGGGCAAGTTCTACATCGTGCAGACGACTCTTGACGGCATCGGCGCGCTGCGAGTGACGATCATCAACCCCCTGACCACCGAGACCGATCTGGCGGAACTGATGGATACATTGCGGGACATGGGATGAAGCCCTGGGACTGGCAATCGCCGAATCCCCAATCCCCAATAGAGGTATGCACTTGACTCAACCGCCCCCCGGATGTTGTGGTTGTCGGAGTTTTCCGATGGGGACCGGATCGACTGTGACCGCCTGCTGGGCGAGGCGGTAGAAGAGTTTGCCTC
>JANNSB010000357.1:0-3884 GCA_031402175.1 Planctomycetaceae bacterium | reverse complement strand
TGGCGGCATCCAGTGCGGCTTGTGCATCAGCCAAGGACTGATCGGCTTGAACACTCGCCGCCGTGGCCTGAGTCGCCGCCTCGCGCTGTGCGGGAAGTGCCTCTTCAGTGGTGGTGAGAGTTTGCTGCGCCTGCGTCACTTGCGACTGCAAGCGTGCCACGGTTAATTGCAGTTCCCGCAGGGAGGCGGACAAGTCATTGAACTGCTGCTGCGTGGCGTCATGTTGCACCCGCGCCTGTTCGGCCGCGACTCGCAGCGCTGCGACAGCGGCTGCATCGGCCTCCGGAGACGCAGCCGTCGTGTCGTCGGCGAACCCCGCGACAGGCAAGATCGCGAGCATCGACCAGAGCGAGAGGGCGAGCAAAGCGGAGCGGCGCTTGATTCCGTGGTGGTGCAGCATCGTTTCCATTCGATCGTGGAGGTGGGATTCCGCTGGGGAGGCTCAGCCAAGGGGCCGAGGGGGAGGGACGCTTAAGGATCAATCTTCATCGATCCGAAGGAATCAGGATCATCGACGGGAGAAGGAGTGTCAAGTGGGGAGGAGGGGTTCAGCGGTCAGAGTCCAGAGGTCGGGGGCCTGTTTTTCGGTTGGGAGTTGCAGATCTGGCCTCTGGGCTCTGAAGTCTCGCCTTCACGAGCACTGGCCTCTCATCGCGGCATGCATTAGAGTTCGGGCTTGCGGCGCGGATCGCTCACTTCCGGCTCTTCCGGTGGGTCAGGGACTCAAGATGCAGATTCGCCCCGCGGGAAGCGTGTCAACGCAACTTTTTGAGACGAGATGTCATCGATCAGGGAAGGAATCGCAGTGTCGCTCGCCCAATTGCTGGAGAGCAAGTTTCGCGGAGACATTCGCTTTCGTGGACAGGCTTATTTGCAGGCGGAACGGGTCGCCGTGACCCGCGTGACCGCCGACCACCTGCATGCCGTCGTGCGCGACGGCGAAGAATATCAGACGCAAATCAGTCGCGATGGCGGCAAATTGCGGATGTTCTGCACCTGCACCACAACGGGGCGCGAATACGCCTGCAAGCACTTGTGGGCGACCATTCTGGCGGTCGATGCCGGCTCGTATCTGACGGGAATGCCGCGCCTCGATGAATGCCCGCCGTTCGTGGCCGACCAGGCGATTCTGACGACATCGCCGATCTTCGGACTCGATGATGATGCCGAAAATGGTGGCGGCGACGTGTTTCAACCCTCGGTGGAGGCGGTGCGCCTCCGGCAGCGGGAGGCACTTCGGCAGATTCCGGAATGGCAGCGCCGGCTGGAGGCGATTCATCAGGAACTCGTCCCGAAGGCGACTTCCAGCGTCTCCCAACATCGGGAACGTCAGATCTTTTACGAAATCGATGTCGCCGAGAGCAAGACGGCCGGCCAGGTCGTGATTCAAACGTCACAGCGCCAGTTGCGCGCCAATGGACTGTGGGGCAGCCTGAAGCCTCTCAAGCTCAGGCCCGGCAAGCTGGATGATGTCGAACTTGAAATCGATCGCAAGATTCTCGCGTATCTTTCTGGCGGCACGCCTGAGCGCACCAACTGGCACGCCCAACAGGCCGAGTTTCAGTCGGCGACCTACCGCTATCGGCTGCCTCCCGAACTTTGCGAACTCCTCTTCCCGATGATGTGCGCCACCGAGCGGGTGCGGTATGTCGGCAGCGATGAACGCAAGCAGAGCAGCCTCACCTGGGACGAGGGGACTCGCTGGACGTTGACCGTCAAAGTCAGCGAGGACAAGAAAGCCAAAGAGTGGCAGCTCGTGCCCGAGCTGCGTCGCGGCGACGTGACCAAATCGCTGGACGACATCCGGCTGCTCGTGCCCGGTCTGGTCCTGACGGACGATTCGATCTCGCGGCTGGACGACTTCGGAGCCTTTTCGTGGGTCAAACTGCTCAACGGCAACGAAGGTCTGCATGTGCCTTTGAAGGACGGCAAGGATCTCATTTCGCTGCTGTGGAACATGCCGGTGCTGCCGCAACTGGATCTGCCGGAAAAGCTGAGGCTGGATGAGGTCGAGGCCCAGGCCACTCCGTGCCTGCGATTGAGAGTGCCTCGCATGCGCGGCTGGAAGCACGAACGTCTTTCCGGCATCGTGGAATTCGAGTACCTCGACAGTCGGGTCCGCGGCAGCCAGTCGCAATGGGCCCTCGTTCAGCCGGAACTGGGACGCTGCATCGTCCGCGACCGCGCGACCGAGTCCGCCTGCTGGTCCCGCCTCAATGAACTGGGTTTCCGCCGGCGCCTGGGGGAGCATGCCGGGGATTCCGACGTCGACATTGCGGCGCATGAACTGGGACGGGCCATCCGGCCGTTGATGACCGAGGGCTGGCGGATCGAAGCCGACGGCAAACGCGTGCAGGAAGCGGGCGGCATCGAGTTCAAGATCAAGTCGGGCATCGACTGGTTCGAACTGTCGGCCACCATCGATTTCCACGGACACACAGTGCCGTTTCCGGAACTGCTGTCGGCGTTATCGCGCGGCGAAACGACGGTCCGGCTGGATGACGGTTCGTTCGGCCTGCTGCCCGAGGCATGGCTCGAGCAGTTCGGCTATCTCGCGGGGTTGGGTACCGTCGTTGACGAGAATCTCAGGTTCTCGAATGCGCAGGCCAGTCTGCTCGATGCGCTGTTGTCGTCGCAGCCGGTGGTCGATGTCGATACGCAGTTCGCGGCCTTGCGCGAACAGTTCAAGTCGTTCGACGGCATCGCACCGCATGACGAACCGCAGGACTTTCAAGGATCGCTGCGAATCTATCAGAAGGAAGGCCTGGGCTGGCTCAGATTTCTGGAGAGTTTTCGCCTGGGCGGCTGTCTGGCCGACGACATGGGTCTCGGCAAGACCGTGCAGCTATTGGCGCTCTTCGCGGGTCGCAAGACCGAACGCGACACGCAGCTCCCTTCGCTGGTGGTCGTGCCGAAATCGCTGCTGTTCAACTGGCAGAACGAATTGCAGCGGTTTACTCCGCAGTTGTCGGTCCTCGAGTACAGCGGCCTCGAACGCGGGGAACTGCGCGATCGCATCGCCAAGTACGATGTCGTGATGACGACCTATGGCACCCTGCGCCGGGACATCATTCATCTCAAGGACATTCATTTCGATTACGCGGTCCTCGATGAAGCGCAGCAGATCAAGAACTCGTCTTCGCAGGTGGCGAAAGCGTCGCGTCTGCTTCACGCGGACCATCGGCTGGCTCTCAGCGGTACGCCCATCGAGAACCATCTGGGAGACTTGTGGTCGATCTTCGAATTCCTCAACCCCAGCATGCTGGGACGCAGTTCTGCGTTTCGAGTGTTTGCGTCGGGGGAACGGGACGACGATGCACGCGCCCTCCTGGCCAAGGCTCTGCGGCCGTTCATTCTGCGGCGTACCAAGGCACAAGTCGCCGCCGAACTGCCGGACCGCGTGGAAGAAACCATCGTCTGCCGCATGGGACGTCGGCAACGGCAGCTCTACGATGAACTGCGCGAGCATTACCGCCAGTCGCTGCTGGGCATGGTCAAGGACCAGGGTCTCGGCAAGTCGAAGATGCATGTGCTCGAGGCGCTGTTGCGCTTGCGTCAGGCGGCATGCCACCCGGCTTTGCTCAATCGCGGAGAAGAGGACGACGCCTTCGCCAAGCTCGACGTCTTGGTCCCACATCTCGAGGAACTGATCGAAGAAGGGCACAAGTCGCTGGTCTTCTCGCAGTTCACCAGCCTGCTCGACCTAGTCCGCCAGCGCCTTGATGAACGCAAGATCACTTACGAATACCTCGATGGCAAAACTCGCAACCGCCAGCAGAAGGTCGAACGCTTCCAAACCGACGAGAAATGCCCGCTGTTCCTCATCAGCCTGAAAGCCGGCGGGCAAGGGCTGAACCTGACGGCCGCCGACTATGTGTTCATTC
>JANNSB010000356.1:0-2037 GCA_031402175.1 Planctomycetaceae bacterium | reverse complement strand
CGTCCAGCCCTCAATGTCTCGAACTTCGTGTTCGATGAAAGGAGCGACCGCTTCGGGTGAATCATCCGGTGGTGCTGCGGGCGATCCAGTATCATCGGCAACCAGCGCCGATGATGCAGCCAGCAGCAGGCAGACAGCGACACGGCTCAACCAACGCATAAGTGCCTCGTCAAACGAAATGTGATCTGTAGGATGGCTCGGTCACGAACGACGAGCAGATGGTATCAGAACGCCTCCTTGAGTAACTCACCGAATTAAATGGAATGGTATGAAGCTCGTTCTCTACATCTTCGGTTCGCTCGCCGCGATCTATGTGCTGTACGTCTTCGCTTTCGGCATCGTGATTACCTTTGGTGCCGAGTACGAATGGACCCGCGGGCGGCGGATTCGCGGAGCCAAGGCCGTGCTGCTTGGCGTCGCGATGATGCTGTCGTTTCCCCTCTTCACCACGTTTGCCTGGATTCAGGCGCGCCTCGACCTGTTAGGTGGCTTCGGCGAGCGCGCCAGCGTGGCCGCATTGATCACGGCGGTCGGATACTGGATGCTGCTGCGCGGCACCACTCGGAATCTCGACGCGGACGACCAGTGAGTCAAACCGTCCTCAATCGCCATCAATTGCTTCCACGGTCCCGGCCGGCGTCGCGCGGCGCAACACATACGAGAACGCGCCGAGGAGGTGTCCGCGCGGAACGGTGTGGCATTCGGTGCAGCTCTCGGCCGCCCGCACCGACCCAACCATATCGATGCGGTTCATGTCGTAGCTGATCTCGAGATCGGAATCCGTTCGCAGCAACTCAACGGCGGCTTGTTCGAACTCATTGAGCGGGCGAACCGGCGCATCAGCCAGTTCCTCCATGCTCGGCAGGTTCTCGGACACATAGGCCACTGGCTCTTCATGCTTGAGCAAACCGATCAGGTCGAGCCGAGCGATGTGCCAGTCCGCATGTTCCACGGCAGGCAGTTCACTGAACTGATGCGTCACAAAACCCGCAACTCGCTCTCGGCTTTCGACGAATCCAAATCGATTGGGGTCAAGAAAGTTGAGATGACTGCCGTCATGCAGCGTGAGGAGCATTTCGTCAGAAGGATGGAAGAACCGATCGACCGGTCGACCGCTCGCATGAGTTTCCGGACCGTCGCGACGGCAATCCGCTTCCCACGGCTCCAGTTGTGCAACTGTCGCGATCTCCGGGAGCTGAATGCTGCGCGGCGAGACGAACCTCATTCGTATCTGGCCGAAGCCGTCCTCAATGATGAAGTCGTTGTAGGTCCGTGAATGCAACCGCTCGAGCCTGTATTGCCACGGATTGCCGTACTCCTCTTCATAGTTCGCGAGCCGAGTGAAGACGTCGGAACCCAACCGTTCGTTGTGATGCAGACCCTCGGGAAAGACGAGACTCGCTTCATGGGCCAGGCGGGTTTCGATCGATTCGAACGGAACCGACGCGCGCAACTCCTCGGCGGCCTGCAGCCGCAGGCCGACCTGCAGCCAGGTGTAACCATACGCGACCGCCATCATGGATATGGCAGTTCCGACCATCACTCCGCGCTTCACTTTCAACGCGGCGCAAACGACGGCGGCAATGGCGGTCAAGAGGCAGTGGATCATGGCCGCGGGATGTCCGAACGCGACAAACGCGAGCAGTAACGCCGGCACGCACACCCAACCGGAGCCCGCGCGCAAGGCAATGAAGATCGTCAACAGCAGAAAGATGAATGAGAAAGCCAATGATGCCAGGAACATCGTCATGGCGCGCCTCCGAGAATCGGATGAAGAAATGAAGACCTGTTCATTCTCCGCGCCCGCTGTTGAATTCACAACACTATTTGATCGCCCGATCTGGGAATTGTGTGCGTCTCGAAAGTCGCTGGATTCTCGTTCTCCCTCTCCCCCACTGGGAAACTCTGAATAGGGACAACGCCCCACCGTGGGGGAGAGCGGCTGTGTTCATTGTCAATGGTTTTCTAAGCGAGTTTGGGGTTCCAGGGGGTATTGTTTTTGACCATGGTGTTGAGGATGACGAGGAGTTTTCGCAT
>JANNSB010000355.1:0-9713 GCA_031402175.1 Planctomycetaceae bacterium | reverse complement strand
GTCGGCCAATCTCGCCGCCCCAATGCACGAGGGTCGAGTCGAGCAATCCGCGGCTCTTGAGATCTTTGACGAGACCCACACTGGGCTTATCGGTGCGCCGGCAGATGCCAGGCAGCGACCCGCGCAGGTTCTGGTGTGTATCCCACGGCTGGCCGCCGAGAAAAAGTTGCACGAAGCGCACGCCGCGCTCGACCAGCCGCCGCGCGATCAGGCAGCGCGTGCCATACTCGGCCGTCTCCGGTTCGTTGATGCCGTAGAGCTCCAGCGTCGCCTGCGTCTCGCCGCTGATGTCGAGGGCCTCTTTCGCCGCCGATTGCATCCGCGCGGCCAGCTCATAGCTGGCGATGCGGGCTTCGAGATCGGACTCACCCGGCAGCCCGGCGAGGTGGCGGCGGTTGAGACCGTCGAGATACCTGAGCAGTTCTTCCTGAGGCGCGCCGGCCAGATGCTCGGGAGGATCGAGGTTCTGAATTCGCGGTTCCTGCGGCCGCACCACCGTGCCCTGATAGATCGACGGCAACCAGCCGTTGGTCCAGTTGTCGCTGCCGAGCACGGGTTGGCCGCCGGGATCGGTGAGCACGACGAACGCCGGCAGGTCTTGCGATTCGCTGCCGAGTCCGTACGTCATCCACGAACCGAGCGACGGACTGCCGGTGATGACTCGCCCGGTGTTGAGTGCATCGATCGACTGGCCGTGATTGTTGACGCCGGTGTGCATCGAACGGATGAGCGTGACCTCGTCGACGACTTCGGCCAGGCCGGGGAGCAGTTCACTCAATTCGGTGCCGCACTCGCCGCGCGGAGCGAATGCCCACGGGCTGCCGAAGAGCTTCGCGCTCGACTGGGCGGCGTTGTCGTACTTGATGTCCCCCTCGAAGTTCGTCATGTGCCGTTCGTTGAGGATCGGCTTGGGGTCGAACATGTCGATGTGCGACGGCCCTCCCTGCATGAACATCGAAATCATCGCGTGGGCCCGCGGCGGATGATGCGGCGCCTTGGGCCTGACATCGTAGACCGGCGTCTCCAACAACGGCTGCCGCGGCTCGGCAAACGCCTGATCGTGCTGCATGAGCCAGGCGAGCGCGGTCCCGCCGAGGGCAAAGCTGCCCTGCGTGAAGAAGTGCCGGCGGGAGCAGCAGGCGGTTGATTTCATGGGATGTCGCTGGGATAGGAGCCGCGCACGATAGTAAGCGGCATTGCGTGTATGACGTCGCTTACTGTCGTGCGCGACTCATTGAATTACTCCAAATACAAGAACCGATTCGACGCCATGAGGGCCTGGCAAAAACTGGCGAGAGCCTGCCGCGAAGGGTCGGCGGGCGTTTCTCCTTCGGCTGGGGGTGTGGCCAATGACTGTAAGTGCCGTTGCTGGGCAATGAGGAATGACAATGCATCAATGACTTCGTCCGCGCTCGGTTCCTGACTGAACGCCAACCGCCACGCGAGCCGCACTTGCTCTTTTGCATCGGGGCCGGCTTCACTCAGGACGCGATCTGCGAACTGATGCGATTGCTCGATCACAAACGGGCCGTTCAACATCATCAGTGATTGGCCCGCGCCGGTGGATGAATCTCGCTCGGGGCAGTTGGGCGCCATCTCTGGCAGGTCGAACGGTTCGAGCGCGCTCACGGGCATGGTGCGGCGAACCTGAATGTAAATGCTGCGCCGAAAGCGAGCATCGCCCAGGGACGATTCATCGCCGATCAAGATGCCGTTGCCATCCCGTTCGCCGCTGCCGAGCACGAACAGGCCGACTTCGTTTTTCGTCACGGTGAGGGGCGGGCCGAACATCTCGGAATTGAGGCTGCCGGAAACTTGCAGCATGCTGTCTCGAATCGCTTCGGTCTCGAGCCGCCGGATCGACATTCTACCCAGCAGCACATTGTCGGGGTCGATGTCGTTGTGTTGTTGCGTCCGTTCGGTCGATTGCCGATAGGCGTGCGATAAGACCATCAGCCGATGCAGGTGCTTCATGCTCCAGCCGCTGGCGATGAACTCGTCGGCCAGCCAGTCGAGCAGCTCGGGATGCGAAGGTCGTTCGCCGAGCCTGCCGAAGTCGCCGGGAGTGGCGACGATGCCGCGACCGAAATGATGCATCCAGACGCGGTTGACTAGCACGCGCGCCACCAATGGATGCCGGCCACTGGTGAGATGTCTCGCCCAGGCCAGCCGTCGGCCGGTGGTGGAGACGGCCTCGTCGTCCGTGGGAATGGACGCCTGCAGCGACTGCAAGACGCTCAACTCCGAGGGCGAGACCTCTTCACGCGGCTGAGTGACATCGCCCCGGTAGAAAAGATGCGTGACCGGCACCTGACCGTGTACTTCAGACAGGCAGGACACGAATCGCTGCGCGGGACGCTCTTGCTCCGCAGCGGCCTTTATCTCGTCGATGCGCTTGTTGAGTTCATCGATCCGCGCCTGGTCGTAGAGGTACGCGCTCCCCTGATCGACGTTCAGCGACGGATGTTCCTTCATCACTTGCAACTGCTCGGGCGTGCGTTCTGCTTCCGGCGTGATGCGAGCGGCGCGGGCGAGTTCGCGCAGCTCTTCAGGAAGTTCCTCGACTTCGCTCTCGAAGATCGACTGCACGATGGCGTCGAACTCTGTATTGCGCTGACCCTCGATCTCCGCCAGCCGGTTGTCGACCTCCGTTGACTTCGCGCGTTCATCGGCGGTCCAGAGATTGACCAGTCTCTCGCCGGGTGCACGCCAGTTCTGCGTATCGAACGCCGGCTCGAAGATCGCTCGCAGCCGATAGTAGTCGGCTTGCGAAATCGGATCGTAGCGGTGGTTGTGGCATTGGGCGCAGCCGACAGTGAGTCCCAGCAGATTCGTCGTGACGGCCTTGATCGTTTCGGCGACGACATCGTTGCGGGCCAGTGCCGGATCATCGGGACCGCCTCCGGTGCCATCGGGCGCCATGCGCAAGAAGCCGGTGGCCGTCAGAAGTTCGACTTCGTCCGGCGTGAGGTCTTCATAGGGAGGTTCGACCAGTTCATCGCCGGCCAGTTGCTCGACGATGAATTGATGGAAGGGCTTGTCTGCGTTGAACGCACGAATCACATAATCGCGATAAAGATACGCCCACGGTCGTACGGGATCGTCGGCCACGTAGCCGTCGCTGTCTGCATAGCCGACGGCATCGAGCCAATGCCGACCCCAGCGTTCACCATGCGCCGGCGAGGCCAAGAGTTCCTCGACCATGCGGGCGTACGCATCAGTCTGCTCATCGGCCAGGAAGCGGGTGAGTTGATCCAGCGTCGGCGGCAGGCCAGTCAGGTCGAGACAGAGGCGACGGAGCAGCACCTCTTTCGTTGCGACCGGCGAGTACGTCAGCCCTGCGACTTCGAGCTTGGCGAGCAGGAAAGCATCAACAGAGTTCGTCACCAGTTCGGGATGTGCAACGGTCGGGACTTCGGGTCGCTCGACGGGTCGGAATGACCAGAAACTCAGTTCTTCTTCAGTCCAGGGTCCGATCTGCGAGGGATCCTCCGGCTCGGCTCGCAGCGTCGGCGCCCCCTGCGAGATCCAAGCCGTCACCAATGCCAGTTCGGCTTCGGATGGCCCAGTCCCCATTGGGGGCATTTCGTGGTTGGTGATCCGCTGCACGATCAAGCTACCCGCCGGATCACCGGGAATGATGACCGGCCCCGAATCGCCGCCTGCCTGCATCAAGCGGGAAAGCCTCAGATCCAATCCGCCGGAGTGTTCCGGCTCATCTCCGTGGCACTGAAAACAATGCGTCTTGAGGATGGGGCGAATGTCGCGCTCAAAGAAGACGGGCGCGCCGTCTTGTGCGGCAGCCGGCGAAATCAGCCAGATCGCGAACAGGCAGGCTAGAGCGCGGGGAAGCATCACCAGAGAGTGCGATCAATGAAGGTGGGAACATGCGGCGGGAGCGAGCAGGCGTAATCCGCTCGACAAATCAGTATAGGTTGATTTGTCGAGGCGTGACAAGTTGTTCGACGCCTTTCGCTTCGCAAAGCTGTGTGAGAGCGGCGGGGT
Source organism: Planctomycetaceae bacterium (assembly GCA_031402175.1). Classification (GTDB taxonomy): domain Bacteria; phylum Planctomycetota; class Planctomycetia; order Planctomycetales; family Planctomycetaceae; genus JANNSB01. The sequence goes on along the minus strand of JANNSB010000355.1, from coordinate 5,708 downwards.
TGAACCCCGCCGCTCGAAGTCGCGTCAGACTTTCGCAGAGCGAAAGGCGACTAACCGGCTGCTCTCTCCACGAGCGGTGCGTGTCGCGGCAGCCAGACCGGCTCGATGCCGCGGCTCGCGAACATCTGGGCGAGGTGCAGGTGGCATGTGAACATCAAGACCTGCTGGCCCTGCTTCGCAAAGTCGACGAGCGTGTCGACGGCCGCTTCGGTGCGGGTCTGGTCGAAGTTCACGAAGACGTCATCCAGGACCATTGGCAGCTTGACGCCGCTGTCGGCAAACGACTGCACCATCGCCAACCTGATCGCCAGGAACAGTTGCTCGCGTGTTCCGTTGCTGAGGTGCTGCACTCGCAGCGATTCACCATGATCGACATCGATCGCAAGATTGCGCTCTCCGAGCGGAGTCCAGATGTTGTGATAGCGACCACAAGTCAGGCGGGACAGATACTCGGACGCATGCTTAAGGAGCTTTGGTTGCCCGCTGCGCTCGACACACTCGCGATGGCGGTCGATCTCGGAGGCCGCCAGTTGCAGCGTGGCCCATTCTTCAACCTTCTGCTGCAGTTCCCGCGCCAGCCGGTCGCGATCGTAGCGCAGGCTGATGGCCCGGCGATCATTTCTGAGGTCGGTGATTCGCTGTTTGAGGACTCCAACCTGCTCGTGTCCCTGGTGACACTGCTGCTCGATGTATTCGAGTTCGGCCCTCATCGCCTCCATCTCGCGGCGATTGGCTTGAGCATCGAAGCGGCGCAGATCGTCCTCGACAATGGCGAGTTCCGGCTCGCTGGAGGCAATCAGGTTGAGTTCCTGCGTGACTTCCCGTAGTTTCGCGCGGAGTTCCAGCAAGTGCGAACGCGACTGGAGCTTCTGTGTTAATTCGCTGCGATTGCCGGCCGACGCCTGCGACAACAGCGACTGCCTGCGTTGCTGTAGTTCGTTGAGGTTGGTTTCCAGTACCGCAGCTTCGTCTCGCAGCTTGCGCACCTGGGCGATGAGTGACTGTCGACGTTGGTGAGCATCATCGATCGAACGCACACGCCGTTCGAGCAATTCCACCGTCGCGAGGGGATCAGTGACCTGCACCGCCCGACCGTCGACGCGATGCGCCACCGCTTCCACTTGCCTGCGGAATGTCTCGCGAATGCGGTCGAATTGCCGCGTATCGAGTTCCAATTGCTTGAGGGCCAGACGCCGATCGAGGAATCTCGCCAGGCGCGGGAAAAGTTTCAATGCGATGTCGAATTCGATGGCGTCGTTCAGTCCTAGCACCCGCAACTGCTCGACCCATTTCAGCCGAGCCTCGCTGAGTGCCTTCTGCTCGATCCGCAAGCGGTCGCGCAGTTGCCCCAGTCTTCGACCAAGGCGGTCGAGCGTTGCACATTGCTTCTCATACTCGGCGAGTTCAATCAATCGCTGCCGAGCTTCGGTGACGATGTCGTTGACCGTCAAGTCGGTGGCATCGACTTCTCGATCGGAATCGCTGCGACCGAAGCCGCTCCGACCAAGGTCAGCCTTCAAGATCGCATCAATGCTGCGTCGGACGACGGCGAGTTCGTCATCGACTTCGCGGACACGGCGTGTGAGTTTTGACGAGTTCCATTGTCTCGGCTCGAACTGTTCCTTGAGCGTCCAGGCCACGCCCCCGCCGAACAGACCGACGAACATGTACACCGCCCCGGCGATCCACACGGTGCTGCCGCCGTTCACGAAGCCGTTGAACACCCCCAGGATCCCCAGCACAAACAAGATGAGACCGGCGATTCCCGCGAACCACATCACACCATAGAAGTAAGGCGGCAGGTCGCGTGAGACGGCCAGTTGCCGATACTGCTCATCAAGCGTTTCGCTGAGTCGCGCGAGAGCGGCTTCTTCCTGCTGCAGACCGGCAAGTTCTTCCAGTTGCGCGAGACGCTTGCGGACATCCTCGCGATGGCCATCGAGCAACTGGTCGTCCAGGCTGCGCTCGACAGGCTGCATGGCGGCCTGCAGGTTTTGCTGTTGCTTTCCCATCCGCCGATAGGTTCGCACCAGGCGGGAGCGAGCGGCCTGTCGGCGCTGCAATTGTTGCGCTGCGGTTTGCGCTTCCATCAAGCGGGTGAGTGCTTCATCGCTGTCGCCGAATGCCGCTGAAAACGCGACCGCCTCGGGCGTGTCGTGAGTGATCGCATCCAACTGACGCCGAAAATACTCCCCCTGTTGCCGGCCGCGTGTGATGTCTTCATCAATGGATCGCATTTCCGGGATGCGGTCGATCAATCCTACGATCGAACAGCGGCAGTCTTCGAGGCGAGAGTCGATCGTCAGACGGTGCACTTCGCTCTCGACGGTTTTCGCTTCCTCCAGCTTCGCAGTTCGCTCCGTCTGTGCTTTGCGCAGGTTCGTTTCTATCTCATCGAACTGTGCCAGAGCGTTTTCCGGCAGGCGTTCGAGCCCGGCGAGAGCATCGAGATCCCGTTGGATGGCCTGCTGCCGGCTCCAGGGAATGAAGACCTTGTCCATGAACTGCCGGCCGCGCAGGTTGTCCTGCAGAAGCGATCGGCGCTGCTGCAGCGTTCCCAGGTCACCCTCGATGCGGCCGCGGTCCTGGACGAGTCCATGATAGGTGACTGACGAACCATCGAGTTGATTGAGTTCCTGCTCGACCCGCTCCAGATGCTCGGTGAGTTGGATGAGTTCACCCGTCGCGCGATCGCCATCCAGCAGCGATTTCTGTCGAGATTCGATGTCCGATTGCGCGCCGAGAATCCTGCGTCCTTCCGGTCCCAGAGACAGCGAGTAGATATGCCGTGCGACATCTTCGCCGTTCAAGGTGGAAAGTTCCTGCAGCTCTTGCAGTCCGATGGCATAGACGTGCCGATAGACTTCTTCGCTGGTACCGCCGAGCCACGACTCGACGAGATGCTCGGGCTGCTGGAAGGCCGAGCCCGAGACGTGCAGGCGACCGCGAGTGCCTCGCTCAGAACGGCGTTCGAGCACGGTCTGCCGCTCTTGTTCATCGATGACGAGCGAACCCGTACAAGGCACGGGCGTCGGGTGTGGTCCGCTGGTCTGCTCATCCTCGCGCTGAAAGCCGTACAGCATGCTGCGGATGAACCGCATCAGCGTCGATTTGCCAGCCTCGTTCGGGCCGTAGAAAACGTTGACGGGCGATCCCGACAGCGACAGCGAGAGATCGCTCCACACACCAAATCGCTTGATTCGCAGTTCCGAAATACGCATGGATCCATCCTCTGCGGACAATCAGGCGACCCCGACATTCCAGTCTGTCAAGTGTCACCTGGCACAGACATTCCTGTCTGTGTGAACATGATCGAGTTTACGATTCCACTGTCTGATTCAACGCGGCAGACACCGCCTGACGCACTTTCGGCAGCATCTTTGCAGGACTGAGCTTGCCGGCTTCGCGAAGCACGCGCCTGCCCCACGGCGTCCCGCTCCACTCGGCATGCGATGCCTGTTTGACGACCTGTTCCAGATCGCCCCGCAAATGGTCTTCCAGGTTGTCGGATTCACGATGATGTTCGCCAGCCTCGGAAACATCGCCAACATGAGCGGCCACGTGCAGAATGTGTCGGCACGTCGGTCGTGGCTGCGAGGTCGAATCAATCAGTTCCCACAGGGGCGTGAGAGACGTTCGCTGCAGCTCACTAGTCAACTGGCCGGAGATGGCGAGATGCCAGTGGACAATCCACAGTTCCTCGTGATTCGCGGCAGTCAGCGTATTGAGTGTATGTTCCATTTCGATGGCAAGATCCTCAATCGATTGCACATCGCAGGCATTGATCGACAACCATTCCCAGCGGATTCTGGCGTTGGGTAGTTGCTCGATCTGAGATTTGCCATCAGCCCCCACCGAGACGAGTGTCGCGCCGCATGTTCCGGTGATCTCGGCATCGAGGGCCTGCAATGGACCTGGGTTGTGCACAGTCACCGAACCAGCAATCTGCGTCTGACGCCGACCTGCGACACCCACCGCGAGATAATTGACCGCGCTGTGGCTGACGGCATCGAAGAATGCCTGCTCAGCGGCATCGGCCCCACGCGAGTCGAGTTGAATGTGAATCGATCCGCTGGCCGAGTCGCCGGCGACCTCCCTCAGACACTCGTGATCGACGCTGCCCGTACCGATCAGGCCGATGCGGTAGATGCCGCCGCGAACTGCAGGCAACTGACACCCGTGCGCGCGTCCCGCATCGTCCACCACCGCCACGGGAAACACAGCCGCGACTTCATGACCGTCATGAAAAATTCGAATCGGTTCAGGATGGGCAATGTCGGCCAGCACGACCCCGTCTGGCAATTGGATGTGTTCGCGCCAGGCGGAAGCAGGGTCTTCGGGGCCGGGAACGATCACGACGGCAACATCATGTTCGCTCAGCTTCTTGAGTCCCTGTTCAAGTTCCATCTGCTCGCGGAGAGTGACCAGCGATGCGCCGAACGTGTCCCCCGTCAAAAGCAACAGGTCGGCATCCCGCGAGATGCAGTCTTCGACCAGCGAACGGAACGCCAGAATCGACGCATCCTCAGCCAGTTGGCGATCGGCAGGAGTGCATTCCCCGGGGATAATCACCGGGGAATCAAGCTGCACGCGCGAGGCGTGAATAAAGCGAAACGACTGCATCGGCGTCCTTTCCGACCGCACGGATACATCAGTGGCATTGCCCCCGATCCCCCGTGGCATCTAACTTGCGGGCCTCCCTGACCCGCGTATTTCCGGCATCAAATTGTAAAGAATACAGCCCCCTCAAAAGTGGGGCAATAGCGGTTGCAGGCGTGGAAAGTGTCTTTCAACGCACTCGCAGACATGTCGAGGAATGATCGTAGCGTATTGGTTGCGCACTCAAGATTTGCGCTATCTTCTGGGGAACTCATATTCAACGGATCGCCGTCAGCGGGTCGAGGCGTCTTCGGCTCTCAAGTCGTACCGACCGTCCCTTCGGACTCGTCAGGGCCGGTCAGTTTGTGAAGTGGGGTAAACTGTAACGCCTCGCCTTTTCGACGTAAGTCCTTGGCTCACCGCCAAAGCCGCTGAGATTCAGCCAACGTACTCTCACACCAATGTGACGAACTAGCCGGCCCTGTCGGACTCGTCGATAGCCTGTCGCCCGCGACCTCTTCCGTTATACTCCTGAAGTCGAAAAGTTACCGGTGTTTATTGAAACCCCGGATGCAGTTTCGGAGTAAGTCCGGAAGGGCTGATGAGTCCGACCGCGCTGTTGGTGCGCAGCGAGTGCAACCTGTTTCTATTAGGAATCCAGTAATGAAGCTGTCATGTGCGGGACTGTGGGCAGTGCTGCTGTCCGTGTGTGGAATGGCGACCACGTTGCAGGGGGCCGAAGTGCCCATCGATCAGCGGTTGCCCGAAGAGGTCGTGGTGTTGTTCACCTGCCCTAACGGGGCCGATTTCGCCGGGCGTTTTCAGCAGACGAACTTCGGCCAGTTGATCAACGATCCGGCGTTGGCGGACTTCCGGGACGAGATAGAAACTGGGATGGCTGATGCATTCGCCGATGCCGAGGCAGAACTGGGCATGTCTTTGAGTGACCTTACCGCCCTCATCGAAGGGGAACTCGCCTTCGCCGTCGTAGCCCCCCGCGGCGAAACCATGGGCCTGGTGCTCATGCTGGAATACGGCGCCGATAACGAAGCGACGATGGATGAAATCGTCGATCACTTGCAGGCAGGCATCCAGAACTCCGAGCAGGG
>JANNSB010000354.1:0-6658 GCA_031402175.1 Planctomycetaceae bacterium | reverse complement strand
CCGACTTCGCGCAGCAGATTCGCACCTGGCAGGTCGCTTCGGGCGAGGCGCAGCGATCGCGTCCTTCCGGCAACAAGCGTCCCAAGGGCCGCCGGCGTCCGCCACAGGGCGGGGGACGCAAACGCCGCAAGAAGGAATGATCGGCCACACCCGTCGATCGAGCTCGTTCTGCTACTGCGAACCGGCGCTTCTAACGTACAATCGCCGCATGATGTCTGGTGAACCACAAGCCGTCTTGCGCGAGAACCGCGTGTTCGCCACGACCCGCTGGAGCATGGTGATATCCGCCGGGCGTCAATCGTCCCCCGAGTCGAATCGCGCACTGGCCGCGCTCTGCGAGACGTATTGGTATCCACTCTACGCCTACGTCCGCCGGCGGGTCGTCGACGTCAACGAAGCCCACGATCTCACCCAGGCGTTCTTCTGCGAGCTGCTGGAAAAGAACTACGTCGAGTCGGCCGATCCCGAGCGCGGCAAGTTTCGGGCGTGGCTCATCACCACGTTCAAGCATTTCCTGTCGAAGGAATGGGAGAAGGCGAAAGCCCAGAAGCGCGGCGGCGGTCGTACACCCATCTCACTCGACTTCGCGGCCGCTGACTCGAACCTGAACATCGAACCTGCCTCGGGACTCACGCCTGAACAGTTCTACGATCAGCAATGGGCGATCACGCTGCTCAGTCAGATCATGGATCGGCTGCAGGCCGAGTTCAAGCAGGATGGCAAGGGACAGCAGTTCGAACTCCTCAAGGGACACCTGGTCGGCGATCACGAGGGAACGACCTACGTCGACGCGGCTGCTGCACTGGGGATGAACGAAGCCACGACGCGCAAGGCCGTCTCCCGCATGCGCCGCCGATACCGCGAGCTGTTGCGTGAGGAGATCGCTCAAACTGTTTCAAACCCCGAAGAAATCGACGACGAGATCCGGAATCTGTTTGCGACGCTGTCGTCGTAGCGGCGTCTGTCCCCAGACGCCGAGGCTGCGCGTGAGGACTTGGTTGACCGTTTGGCTGCAATAGGGAGGACGACGTGACCAACCTTCCGGCAATGAAGAGGCCGCCGCTGGCACTGGCGACCGGCGTTCGATGTAATGCCGGGATGAACACCATCTCGCTCAATCGCAATTGTTCAATCGCCGTTCTGGCTCTCGCTCTGTGTATGTGTGGATCAGCTTCCGCCGGCACTGTTACCTGGGATGGCCGTCACTCCACCGAGCAAATCGAGGTCACTGTCGTGTACTTCGTGCCCAGCGACCGGCGGTCGCTGGTCGATTGGCGGGATCGGGTCGATTACTTCTGCGGACGGATCGAACAGTTTCACGCCCGCGAGTTTCACGGGCAGTCGACGCTAATGACCCGCGTGGTCGAAGAGCCGATGATGTCCGAGAGCACGACGGCTCAGCTCCGTAATGGCGACGCCGACTTCATTTTCTTTCAAACGCTGGGTGAGGCCGATCGTCGCTTGGAGTTCGGCACCCGGAGCGACGAAGAGTTCCCCATTCTGCTCGTCTTGAGCGACATCAACTGGCGGCCGCTCGATGACTTCTATCGGCTGCATCCTGGCGAAACGGGTCTCGAGTTCGAAGGACAGTTCATCGATGGTCAGCACTTTCCGGGTGCGACGTCGGGAGGCGCGCGGGCCACGTATCTCGCCGATCGCGGCGTCGGCTGGGGCCTCGTGAGCGCCGACGGCTGGCGCGTGCCCTATCGCGGCACCGACTGCGTGGTCTATCACGAAGGGTGCGGGCACACGGTCGGCCTGCCGCATCCGGAACCGGGCGATGCCTCGGTGATGAGCCTCGGCCAGTACAACGGCTGGATCAGCGAGTCGTGGCTCGACAACAATCAGAAGGCCACACTCGGCTGGTCTCCTCCTGACGAAACCGTCGATCTGTCGGGCGATCTCTTCACTCACTTTCGCGCACTGCCTCAGCCGGCGGTGCCCATGCCCGGAGAGGAAGTGTCTCTCACGTTCGACTGGCCGGCCGATGCCATCGTCGAGTCGCTGCGCGTGCGGATGCAGACGAGCCTCGATGCTCCGTGGCAGGAAGTGGCGGTCGAGGCGAGTGACACGCCCGTTGCCGCCATATCGCTCGGCAGCTTCGACCGCCCGACTCCGGTGAGTTACCGCATCGAAGTCGAACTCGCCGACGGTCAATCGACCGAACTGTGGGGTTACTTTCAGGTGCGGAGCGAGCGCAACACGCCGCCGCTGCCCAGTGTGTCTGGTGTGGATCTCGTTCCGACCGATGCATCAAACGCCGCAGGGGTTTCGCAGCCGCCCGACATTTCGCGCGAGGTCGATCTGCTCGCTCTGATCGACGTCGAACGCGACGCGGTTGCCGGCGAGTGGACGCTCGCGGACCGCATCCTCACTTCTCCCAAACAGTACGGGGCGCGGATCGAAATCCCCTTCACTCCCGAGGGCCCCTACCGCATGACGGTGATCTGCGAGCCGCTCGATGCGCCCAACGCGCTCAACCTGGGACAAATGTCCGCCGGGAACCGCTTCGTCTCGCTCGTAAACTACACGCCGAGCGGTGTCGGCCAGAGCGCGCTGGAAAATATCGACGGCAACAACGTCGGGAACAATCCGACCACCGTGTCGGCCGACCTGTTCCAGAAAAATCGACTGTCTCAAGTCGTCTGCGAAGTGCGTGAAGACGGCGTGCGGGTGATCGTCGACGGCGTCACGATCATCGACTGGCAGGGAGACCCTGCGCGACTCAGCCTGTCGGACTACTGGAACACTCCGAACGCAGTCCTCTTCCTGGGCGCCTACGACTGCCGTTATCGTTTCTACCGGGTGACACTGCAGCCGCTGGAATGAGGGTGAGTGGTGAGGGTGAGTAGTCGGTGGGGAGTGGAGGTCTGATGCAGAGCCTGATTACAGACTACGCTCACAGATTGCTCGCCAGAATGCTCACATCGACCTTGAAGTAGTCAGCCAGCTTGCGAATCATCTGTCGGCTAAACGGCTTCTTTCCGGCCATAACCTCAGAGATCGTGGACTTAGCGATTCCCGCCTCTTGGCTCAGTTGCGCCTGCGTGACACCTCTGGCTTCGAGCAGATGACGCAGCAAGTCAGCGTCCGATGCCGGTTCAATGGAGTGATGTTCGTCTTCGTAAACGGCGACGAGATCGCTAAGCGCATCGAGGTACGTCTCCTCGCCGGCATCAAGTTCGCCCTTGGCGAGCAGCCGGTCCATGACCTTCTGCGCTGCCTCGAGATGCTCGTCCGAACGGATCGAAGAGAGAGGGAAGGTCTGCACGAGTTCGAGGTACGAGTCTCGACCTTTTCCCTTCAAGCTGAACTTGGTTTTGTTCGCCATGGCTTATCTCTGCTTTCGTTTAGTTGGTTGAGTCGTCCCCGACTTTGACGGCCTAATCGGCGGCGGCGCGTAGCATCCGCAATCCTCTTTCCATTCATCCTCGTCGTACTCTTTGTGGTTCAGCACTTTAAGGACAAAAACCTTCTGGCTGGGATACAGAATGCGAGTGACCAGCCGGTACTTGTTCCCACTAATGTTGAACACGACGCAGTTGCCGACGATGCTCGCGCTGGCGAAGCCGGCTTTCACATCCGCCCAGGCATGCCATGCAACGGACTTGCTGTTGACGTGCGTGTACCATGCGCGCAAAGGCCCCTCGGCATCCTTGCGGCCGGGCCGTTCCCAGAACTGCCTCAGTCGAGCCTTGGAGATCACTCGCATTCGCCTTGCCCGGAAGTCGGAATCGCCAGAAATTGTAGTTCGCGAAATGCGAACTCGCAAGAGGCAATTCGTAAGCACGAACTGTCGCCTGAACGGCCGACGTGAGGCAACTTGCCCCTCAGAAATACAAAAATGGGGCTGGAGGGATTCGAACCCGCAACCAAAGGATTATGAGTCCCTTGTCGGTTCAACACACGCCGTTGGCCGACAAGCACTTACAAGATTCCCCTCGCTGTGGTGACACTCCAGGTGACACTGAATTCTCGAATCTCGAGGGTGTCGACCCGCAACTGCGGTCGCTCGTCGAAGCCTGGGCTCAATTGCCGAATCACGTTCGCCAGACGATTTCCAGCCTCGTGAGTCGGACGGCTTCGAACATCCTAGATGCGATGTCCCCGGAAGCGGCGCAGGAATCGAACCACGACAACCAGATGTCTCGCTGACCGTCGACTCGATCATACTTACGAGCGTGGATGCCCGGTTCACCGTGGTTAACACTCTGTTGAGCGCGCGCGTGCCGATTCAGTGCGTCAATGGTCTTGATCAGCATGCTCAGCGAATTCCAATACTCGCTGAAGATCTCTCTGCCACCAAAAACCAAAAGGAACATCGTTCGTAATCACTTCTTTCCTCAAAGCCGGCCTGAAGTGGCGCCGTGCATGTTCATAGCCTGGAATGTGAATCCGCTTGATGATCTCGAGTAGCTCGGAGGTCGGAAGGTCTTTGTCCTCGATCATTCCAAGCAGTTGCATTAGCCCGTCTACCCCTTGGAAGTTTTTCAAAGGGAGGTCCGCGATCGAACCTCCGTCTCGAAGATCCTCTATTGGCTGCTGAAACTGGCAGCCGGGTTCGGACGGTCTTGGACCGAATGGAAGGTGATGGACTATGCGAATGTCGCGGCCGACAATTCGGTTCCCTTCGTGGTCGAGACGGGAGATCCACTCAACCCACCCATGGTCAGCGTTTTCGATGATCTCACTGCAACTGACACAAATCCATGACATTGTCGGCTGAAGTTCGAAACACATTTTGGTATCTCCGGATGAATTTAGATTCCAGAGTCAGCATTACAGCAGAATCCTGCCAGCATGGCGACGCAGTGAGTTCGTGCTACCGCATTCTGGACCCCCAACAAAGCACGAACAAGACGGCGACTCGCGATCTTCACAGATGCGGGCCTTGAATCTGTGTACGAATCACGAGTCGCCAACCGTTCAATCGTCACCGCCTTTTCGAAGCGCGCGCTGAATCTACGACAAAATGCTGCTTCAGTGAATCTCTGACGAACCTCGATTGCCAACACCAGCTGTAACCTCGGTCGGTCACTCCACCGGCTGCACGCACTCCGGCGTTTCATTCCGAGCGTTGTTCACGACCGTCGACACGGCTACCGTCTGCATTGCGACCTCCCACGGCGATGGCCCCGACCTCCTGCAACGCTTTGGCCGCCTGATTCGCCAACGCCGAAGAGGATTTCGAAGATGTCGAGTGGTTGATTGAAAGGCTCGGTGCTGACTTCAAGGTGTCAGTGCTTTGATTCCCTGTGTCGATCCCCGGTGGCCTGGGAACCATCGGTGATTATTCATGCGATTTGACAACGGTGCCTCATCAATCACAAGATGATCTTTGATTGAGGTTGGCCCCTCTATCAGTCCCTGATGAGCCTCGTGCTTGTTGGGGATTTTTTTGTTGCATTCCCGAATCCTGAGGCGCATGATCAATGGCCCCGGTGGTGTGCAAGCTGCCGGGGATTTTTGTTGCCATCATCGAGATGGTGAAGTAAGAGCCTGCTGGGGATGTTTCGTCACGCAACCGCCTTCACCTGGACGTACAACTTCTGCGGCGTCTGTTCGAAATACTTGAACAAGGCCGGGCATAGCCAGCCTTCCATGACCTTCTCTGCCCAACGGTAGACGTTGCCGCCGCCTTCCTCACGGACCCAATCCAGCACGATCTTGGCGTCGGGAAAGTATCCCGCTGAAAAGACGGCGACGAAGCCCTGGCTGGCATTCGGGATGTGGGCGGTCGCCACGTCGATCATGGTATCCGCACCGCCGACGAACGGCTCACGGACGAGGCCCACATTGTCATCGTCAAAGACCCACATGCCTTCCCATTTGTACGGCGTGATGACGAAAATTGAGTTTTTCATGACTGTTCCTGGAAGGATGAAGGCCGGTAACTTTCGATAAGCAAATAAAGCGAGCCGTTGCCCGACTCCATCTCTCACTCATTCAGAATCCCCGTCAGCGCCTTCTCCAGCATATCCATGCGTGCCAGACCTGAACGCAACGACTGAGAAATGCTCGATTCGCCCCAATACGCCCCGGCCAACTGCCCGCAGATAGCTCCGGTTGTGTCGGCGTCATCGCCCAGGTTCACCGCCTTCAAGACGGCTTCCTCGAAAGTCTCTGAATCGTGGAAGGCCCCCAGCGACGCTTCCAGGCTTTTGACTACCCACCCCGAACCCTGAATGGCGGGCGGCTGCTTTTGGCGAAAACTCCCCTGGGCAATTTCTTGAATCATCGGGTGAAGGGGCTTGATGTCGGTGAGGCGCTGCAACGGCTGCCATTCCGGGGATAGAACCTCATCACGATCTTCGCCGTGGATCAGAGCGGCGAGCACGGTCGCCAGATACCGGCACGCTGACACGCATTGATCGCTGGCGTGCGTTGGCAAACTGGATTCCTCGGCCAGTCGGGAAAGCTCATCGCCGTTGTTCGGATACAGATGGGCATATCGGATCGGCACGGGAGCCAGTCGCATGATCGAGCCGTTGCCGCTCGCCCTGTCCGAGCGGTCGCCGGAGGTCAGTGCATTTGTCTTGGCGACGAAATCCCCCAGCGCACTTCTGGTGGTGATTCCGATATCGAAGCATCGCCCGTTTACGGAATACTTTCCGGTCTTCCACCATTGAACGTAACGGTCGGTTTGATCGTCTAAGTC
>JANNSB010000353.1:0-2240 GCA_031402175.1 Planctomycetaceae bacterium | reverse complement strand
GGCACCACCGGCATCCCCAAGAGCCGTTGCGTCGTGCGCGACCACTGGATCGATTACGAGGAATTCTCGAAGACGATCCCCGATGAGAAGTTCCCGCGCGGCTCGAACTGGCTGATGCTCGGACCATCCGGCCCCCGTCGCTTGCGGCTGGCGGTCGAGCATCTCTGCCAGTTTCGCGGAGGTATCTGCTTCTGCATCGATCTCGACCCGCGCTGGGTCGTCAAACTTCTCAAGAAAGGGGATGTCGCCGGCGCCAAGGCGTATGCGGATCATGTGATCGATCAGGCGGTCACCGTCCTGTCGGCTGGTCACGACATCAAGTGCATGTTCGCGACGCCGAAACTGCTGGAGGCCTTGGCTCTGCGGCTGGTTGACGAAGGTTCGAGCATTGTCGAGCAGGGCATCACCGGCATCTTCGCGGGCGGCACCGAGTTCACGCCGCAGTGGTTCCGTTTCTGCAAGGAAGAACTGCTCGGCCCAGAGGTGTACATCACGCCGACGTATGGCAACACGCTGATGGGCCTGGCCTGCGGCAAACCGTTCGACCCAGCCGACAACTACAAGATTACCTACTTCGCCCCGCAGCCTCGCGCGGCCATCGAGGTCGTGACGTTCGACGATTACAACCAGATCGTCGGCTATGGCGAGACTGGTCGCGTGAAACTGTACACGCTGACCGATGAACTCTTTGTTCCCGGGTTCATGGAGCGCGATGAAGGCGAACGCGAGCCGCCCCATGAAAAGTATCCCTGGGACGGCATCAGCGGCACCCGGCCGTTCCATGAGTTTGCAAAGACGACGACTGTCGGCGTATATTGATCCCTGTCACGGCCATCCCCCCCAAGGAGCGATTGTGAAGCTCATTTTTCTGGGGACCGGGGGGTATCACCCGAATCAACGGCGTCATACCGCTGGCGTGCTGCTGCCCGATGCGGGAGTGTTGTTGGACGCCGGCAGCGGGTTGTTTCGGCTGGTCGAGCATCTGCGTTCGTCTAGGCTGCGCATCTTTCTGACCCACGCGCACCTCGACCACATTCTCGGACTGACATATTTGCTGGTCCCGATTGCCAAGCGTGAACTCGAATCGATCACCGTCTACGGCGACGCAAAGACATTGACGGCGGTGCGAGATCACCTTTTTGCGGAGTATGTTTTTCCGGTGATGCCGCCCTTCGAGTTCGTGGAACTGCGTGATACCGGAGAGATCGCACTGGAGGACGGCCTGCGAGTGTCGCATCAGTCGCTCGCGTCGCATCCCGGCGGCTCGCGGGCCTATCGCATCGACCGGCAAGTCGATGGCGCGGAGCGGTCGCTCGCGTACATCACCGACACCGCGGCCGATGGCTCATACTCCGAGTTCATTCGCGGCGTGGATGTGCTCATCCACGAGTGTTATTTCAAGGACGACATGCTGCACTGGGGAATGAAGACCGGACACTGCTGCACGTCGCAGGTCGCCCGCCTCGCGGCAGAGGCCAAGGTGGGCCGACTCGTGCTGACGCATATCGATCCGCAACACCCCGAAGATGATCCGATTGATCTGGCGACCGCGCGGTCGATCTTTCCAAATGTCGAAATTGCGGAAGACCTGCTGGAGATCGAGGTCTGATTCGATCGACTGCCACCCCCGTCAAGGCAATGTGGGCACGAAGGGACAGAGGTCGAGCGATCCGTGTTTCACTTGCAGGCCGGTACTCTGCGGCACGAGTTCCCACATCTCCGAGAAGCGTCCGACCGGTTCCGAGACGATGATGCGAGTCTCGCGGCCCAGGAAGTTGACCAGGTTGGGATTGATTTCATAAATGTCGTCAATCTCGCGGCTGTGATAGAGCGTCGGCGCTTCGCCGTCACTGGCGTAACGCGCCGACCAGAGAGTCTGGCCGTCGCTGGAGACAGTTCGAACCCGCCGGCGCCCCAGATTGGGTCGCTGGCGGGGGAGCATCGGGAGGCGGCGTATCGTCCACCTCTTTCACACAGGCCAGGTATTCAGCGTTCCAGGCGTAGAAATCGCTGCCGGGGAACTCGTAGGCGAACTGGACCTCAACCGGCAGTTCGACTTCGCCTCCCGGACCGGCCGAGAATCGCAACCGGGCATACGTGGCGACTCCGTCTTCTAAATAGGATTGATTGGCGTTAGCCATGGGAAGTTCTGGTGGTGAGAGACGTTGAGCCAACTCCGTCACGGGAATGGCCGGAAAGCATTCGGGGCACCCTGGCGAGGATGCCGCAGCCGATGAAAG
>JANNSB010000352.1:0-6332 GCA_031402175.1 Planctomycetaceae bacterium | reverse complement strand
TTAAACCACGAACTCCGAACCACTAACTGTTATTACTGCAGTTCTTTTTTCCAGCCTTCCACCTTCCGCTTGTACTCATCCAGCAGTTTCTGCGCTGACTTTTGCTCTTTGGCTTCGGCAATTGAGGTTATTGTGGCGGATCCAATCTGCGTCTCGCCGATCCCCCGAGGCCTGCCGCGAGTTGGATCCTGGTTTACTGATCGAATTGCCCGTTGTGCGACTTCGTCGGCGCGCGCAGAATAGGTGTCGATGGTACAGCCAGGCGCGGCTAACGGTGGAGACGATGATAATCGTCGGATGCACGAGGCACCGGACGGTGACGAACCCTCACTGCGCGCGGACGATGCGGCTGACGTGTACGAGAGCACTCGGAACTACGTCCCACCCAGCGACACAACCGACGATAATACCGTCGGAGGCCGTAAGTCGCCGGGCGCTGAGGCTCCTGCCCGTCCGATTTCGGTGCCGAAGAGATTCGGCGACTACGAACTGCTGTCCGAGATTGCCCGCGGGGGGATGGGCGTCGTCTACAAGGCGCATCAACTCAGTCTCGATCGAGTCGTGGCGCTCAAAGTCATCCGTTCCGGCAGCTTCGCGGACGACGAAGAACTACGACGGTTCCGCATCGAATCGCGGGCGGCGGCGCAGCTCGATCATCCGCATATTGTGCCTGTGCACGAAGTCGGCACCTGCAACGGCCAGGACTATTTCACGATGGGCTATGTGGAAGGGCAGAGCCTCGAAGGCCATTTGACCGCAGGTCCGCTTTCTCCCCGCGAGGCCGCCGAACTGCTGTTCCAGATTGCCACTGCAATTCATTACGCCCATCAGAAAGGAGTGGTCCACCGCGACTTGAAGCCGTCGAATATCCTGTTGGCGCGCCGCGACGTCTCGACGTCTGATACCTCACGCGGCCGCAGTTCTCGCGTCGGCCACAGTCGCCTTGATCCGCGCATCACCGATTTCGGACTCGCTCTGCAACTTAAATCCGCTGAACGCTTGACGGTGGCGGGACAGATCGTCGGGACGCCGAGCTACATGTCGCCAGAACAGGCGTCGGGACAGGTTGGCGTCGGACCATCGACCGACGTCTACTCACTCGGAGCACTGCTGTACCGCATGCTGACGGGGCGGCCGCCGTTCCGGGCTGACAGCCTGTTGGACATCCTGCAACAGGTGCGCACCCAGGAGCCAGTGCGGCCCTGGCAGATAGACGCCGGCATCCCACGTGATCTGGAAACGATCTGCCTGCGTTGTCTGGCGAAGGAACCGGGTAGGAGGTACGCCACCGCCGGAGACCTGGCCGACGACCTGGCGAGGTTTCTGCGCAGTGAGACGATCCTGGCGCGGCCGTCTCCCGGGTGGGAACGGGGCTGGAAGTGGGTGCGGCGGAGACCGTCCGTCGCGCTGCTCACGGTCGTGGTCGCCGTATCCATTGGCATCGCCATCGGCATGCAGCAGTGGTTCCGATCAAGGCTTGACGAGGGGAACACACGAGTCGAACGACAGGAGCAGTCGCTGAATCGCGAGTCGTCGCGGCGCGAGCTGGCCGAGGCCGATGCGCTCATCGCGTCAATGCGAGCTGCAATGAGCGAATTGGTTCTACTGGCGGCGCAGGTCGAAGGATACCGTTCGGCAGAGTTTCTCGATCCTCCCCAGCGAGTGGCGCTGCAGGACGCGGTGGCGGGGCACGAAGATCTCATTACTGGTTTCGAACACCCCCATCCGTCTCTCAACCGACGCCTTCTGGAAGGGGCCAGCAGTCAGACTTACCATGAACTTCTGGCCGGATGTCGCTTCACGCTGGGGGTGCTGCAGTCGGCGCTCGGCAAATCGAGCGCCGTCGAGTCGATGCAGGCCGCAAAAGATCTCTGGGAACAACTGCTCGTGGCTGAACCAACACAGGTCGCGTATCGACACGGCCTGGCGTCGTGCTGTTACAACCTGGGAGACTACTATCTTGGGGCGGACGAGCTTTCTCTTGCCGAGGAGATGCTCACGGCCGCGCGCGAACATGTGGAACAGCTCCCACCCGAGCAGCAACCGGAGCTGATGGGCCGCATCCTCTACCAGACGGGAATGCTGATGGTCACACAGTCGAAGCTTGACGATGCCGAGCGGCAATTCGAGTTGGCTGAACCAATCCTGACCGCCCAATTGGAATCCGTGCCAACGGATGCCGCAGTCACAGCGCGCCTCGCGCGCGTGCAGTTTAGCCTGGGCTTGGTCTGTGTTATGACCGACCGCAACGCGCAGGCTGACCCACATTATCGCCGCTCGCTCGACACGCAGCAGACGCTGGTCCAGCGAGTGGGTTTGTACAATCGAAGCCGCCATGATCTTGCGGCCATTCTCACCAACTACGGTCAGCTCCGCTGGCAGCTCGGTGACATCCCGACTGGTCAAGTTTATCTGCTACAGGCGGTCGACGAGGCACGGATTCTGATGAAGCTTGCACCGTCAGACAGCGCGCGTGCTGTCCTAAGCCGTTCATTTTATCATCTCGCGAGCTTCTTGTTCAGTCAGGACGACTCCGAACAAGCTGCGCCGCTGTTGGAGGAGTCGCTAGTTGCGCTCGATGCTATCGAGCACGACCCGGTCCCCGATCTCCCGGCGCTCAGGCAGATGGTGCGCTTCGGGTTGCTTCAGGTATCGCTGAATCGGGCGGACCATCGCCGGGCCTTCGAAATGGTTGAGCAGATGTTGCCGCATAGCCCGCACACCGGTGAAGAGTTGTTCCTTGCAGCTTCGTTCTGTGCGCAGTGCGCTGCCCTTGCCGGCACGGATGGCGCATTGGGCGATTCCGACCGCGGGTTGCTTGTTCAGCAATACGGCGATCGCGCCGTCGACCTGTTGCGCCAGGCCGTCGATGCGGGTTTCGAAGATGCCGAGCGACTTGGCGGCGCCCCAGAGTGGGAAACGCTCAGGCAGCGCGACGACTACCAAGAGATGTCGCAGCGTATCAACTAACCACAAGATCGCCGCGACACACCGCCGATAGCATTTGGCCACATCGCCCACATCCGAGGCGACGTCGTTGGGTGGGATTCTCAGAAGTCACTCAAACCGAACGTTTTCACGCCGCCAGACAGAGTTCGTGCTCCGGTGGGTACGACCGAAGGCACGAACGACCTGATCGTAGATTCACGCCCTCCCGCATCGTATTCTGAACGTCGCAATGAGCGACGTGACGCAGATCCTCCAGCAGTTCGAATCCGGACGCGGTGGATCTGCTTGCGCGCGTCTCTCTGAGGATTACGGAACCAGAAGTCGGCACGGACGGCCCACAAATCGCCGGGGAGTCTGAAAATGAAAATCGCCATTTGGATCACTGTCATCGCCAGCATGGGAAGCCTGAGCGTGATCGCTGACGAGCCGGATGCTCCTGAGGTTCTGTTCGATGAAGGATTCGATGACGAGAATCTGGTGGAGCGCGGATGGTATGACGGCCGTCAATTCGAGATCGCCGACGGGGCTTTCACTGGAAGCGGATGTCTCGAATTCCATTGGAACGCAGACACGACAACGCCGGCGAGTTCATCGGGAGTGCGCCGGCTGTTCGAGCCCACCGAGACGGTCTACTTGCGGTTTCGCATCAAGCTGTCGAACGGTTGGAGCTGGACCGATCGGCCCTATCATCCGCATTTGATGCACTTCATGACGACCGAGAATGAGACGTATCACGGACCGGCCGCCAGTCATCTGACGCTTTACGTCGAACCGCAGAACGGCAAGCTGCGTCTGGCGGCCCAGGACATTCAGAACCAGGACGCGCCTCACGGTCTCACGCAGGGTCCGCTGCGAGGCGGCTACAATGGCAGGTTCTACGACAGCCAGGATGTGCTCTTTTCTGACGATGAATGGCACACTGTCGAAGCACTGTTCACGCTGAACACGCTCGACCAGGATGGCGACGAACCCAACTCCGACGGCATCGTGCGCGGCTGGTTCGACGGCGAACTTGTGGTGGATCACACCGACGTGATCCTGCGCTCGACCGACTTTCCGAACATGAAGTTCAACCAGTTCCTGCTGACGCCGTACTTCGGGGACGGCCTGCTGCCGCACGAACAGACACTGTGGATCGACGATCTGGTGGTCGCCACGGGCCGAATCGAGACGGTTCGCGTTGCGGCCGTGCAGGCGCAAAGGCGACTGGTTGACTGGCGAATCCAGGATCCAGAAGAAGTCCTGGCAGCCGTCGACAGGAACCTGGCGGAACTGGAGCAGATCGTCCACACGGCAGCAGAGCGCCACTGCGACGTGCTGGCGTTCCCGGAAGATACGCTCGGATTGTTGAACTGGTATGGGATGAACGAGCCGCTCAGGGCGCAGGTCCTTCCCGAAGCCGTTTCCCGGATGATCGATCGGCTGGGTCAGGCGGCGGCATCCCATCAGATGTCTCTTGTCGTGTGCAGCGACTTCATTGAGTCGGACGGCAACACGTACAACACGGCCTTTCTGTTGGGCCCGGACGGCATAGAGATCGGCCGGTATCACAAGACCTGCCCGACCTGGTCCGAGAGCGGCGACCGGAGCCGGGGCACATCGCTCCCGGTCTTCCCCACACAGAACCTGGGACCAGTGGGAATGCTCATCTGCTATGACCTGGTGTTTCCGGAGACGGCGCGCTGCCTGGCACTGGCTGGCGCGAATGTCATCTTCGTTCCGACGATGGGAGGCGCGGCGGTGGGCGACGATGATATCGGGCTGCAGGCATTACGTGTCCGCGCAGCCGAGAATCACGTCTACCTGGTCGTGGCGTTCCGGGGCTCGGGATCGATGATCATTTCGCCGCGCGGCAGGATCATCGCCCGTGCAGAGGGTCCGGACGGCCTGGCGATCGCTGACATCGACCCGCGTGGCGGTCGACAAGGCGGTGACGCCATGAATCTCCAGCACGACATGCGGGCGCGGCTCTTTCGCGAACGTAACCCGGCTGCGTTCGGAATCCTGACTGACATGCATCCGCCGGTCCTCGACATGGTTCCGATTGACATGACTCAGACAGAAGCCGGACGCATTGCCGCCCGCGTGCTGACGATCGGCGAAGAGGAATTCCAGCAGGCCGAATCTCTCGTCCGCGAGGGCCGGACCATTGACGCCATCAGTGCTTTTTCCCGGCTCCAGCAAGAGTATCGAGGGAGCTGGATCGACCGGGTTGCGACAGAGCGGTTGAGAACATTGCAGGACGCAAGGGAGCAGGAGCGACCGTGACAAGCCGCTGATGTCGCTGGCTGGCTCGCGTCGGAATTGTCGGCGGAGCATGACGGACAGGAGATCGTGAGGGCGGATTCTATCAGCGCCTATGCACGCCGAACATGCGAGCCACGTAGTTCGCTGAGTCCCAAGGACATCGCGCGTATTGACGCCCCGTAGTGTTGGCGGGCCGACTCGCCGGTCGCCGGCCTCCAAACGGTAAATCACAACAACTCCACGCGGTTCGGTTTTCAAAGATGCCGAATCGCCATATGGGGGAAGTGCCGCTGCAGATACTCGGCCACTAATTTGCGGTGACAGAAGTCGGGCTCGTGCTCGGAGCAAAGTAAACAGGTGCAATCGAACTGCTCACGTGTGCTGTGGTCGGCCGGGGCGCGATCGGCCAGGAGGGCATCAAACTCGCGTCGATACTCCTCCCACGTCATGACCCCGCTCTTGTAGGGTTTGAGGATCTCTTCAGACGGCGCGAAATCGAGATCATGGACGTAGTCGATGCCGGCGATCGTCCGCAGGAAGTACTCCAGGTCGCGACGCTTGCTGAAGCCCGCCAGTTGTGAGCGGTTGTTGAGGCGGGTGTCGATGACAACGCGGACGCCCGCCTGCTGGAGTGCACCGAAAAACTCTTGGGCGGATCGCTGCGTGAATCCGATTGTGAACAACCAAAGTGTCGATTCATCTGGCATTCTGTGATCGTCCTTATGTCTTCTGAGGAACCGGCCCGCAGCGGTCCTCGTCAGAATTGTGATACTGGTCGTATCGCAACCGTCGCGAGTTACGCCGTTGTCGACCGCGCCTCAAAGCCGGTGGTACCAACTGCCGTGGCCACCGGACTCAAGCACTGGCGTTTCCCTCTTCGGTGGCGCACTCGCCGTGGATAGTCGATCTGGAGCAGCCTCTTGCCTCGACAGAATCTCATAAAGAATTTCATCGGTGATAAACTCGAGGTTCAGCAACTGGGACGCAATCGCCTTCCTTGATCGCCCCAGAGCTTCCTCGATCTTCGCGAACGGTGTTCGTGACTGAATGTAGGCTTTCAACAGCCCGCGATCCTCATCCGTCCAGCGTTGACGAGCTTTCGGGGGCTTCTGGCTCGCGATGTCTCCTGCAGGGTG
>JANNSB010000351.1:0-1563 GCA_031402175.1 Planctomycetaceae bacterium | reverse complement strand
CCGACACTTGGCATCGACCGCTACTGGTCAGCGCCGGTCCTAACGAAGAACTCGGGCTGGGTGAGCCGAACGCCGGTGATTCTTCGCGGCTGGCGTTTGCTGACCTGACGGATGCAACGGGAGCGGCCGGTCCTAGCGGTGCCATCGACACTATCGAAATCGAAGCTCTCGGCGACAACGTCACCAATCGGCAGCAGGCGGGGGGCAACTGATGCAGCGCTTCGCCCATCATCACAGATTTCACGGTAAGACGCTGCATATCGGACGCGGCGTCAGGCATGTATCTGGCAAGCCGGCGCAGTCTTTCTCCCTCTCCCCCGCAGGCGACATTGCGACCCAACGCAGCGTTCCAGCGGGGGAGAGGGCCGGGGTGAGGGGCGATGCGAGCGGCCTTCGGGCCCCTCACCCCAACCCTCTCCCCCACCATCCGGTTCCGTTTGAATTCCAAAACGGATCGTGGGGGAGAGGGAGTGCTCAATTCTCGGCATGCACACACAGAGGCGGCTTTACGCTCATCGAACTGCTCGTCGTCATGGGCATCCTGCTGCTGCTCGCCACGATTTCGGTCGCCGCCTATCGCGGCGTGTCGAGTGCCGACCGCGTGTCGGGGGGGGCGCGAAACTTCAAGACATCGCTCGAAGGCGCCCGGTCGCGAGCCATCGCCGACGGCCAGGCCCGCGGCATCCGCCTCGTGCTCGATCCCAACATCCCGCACGTCGTCACCAGCATCGTGCCGATCGGCGCGGCCGAGTTTTATGAGGGAGAGTTTTCGGTCGTCGAGAATTCGCCGGGCTTCAATCTTTGGAACTGTACCGACATCACCGGCCCCACCGGTGCTTTTGTGCGCATGGAACAGCGTGGTTTGATTGCCGAAGGGTCTCGCGTCGAGATTCCCGCCTTCTCCAATCGCTGGTATCCCGTATTTGCGCAGAGTGGAACCGATATCCAGGTTCGCGGCGAATTGTTCCTGCCCGATCAGGATGGTGATCCCATGAACGAGATCACCGCCTACAACGTTTCATTCCGCCTGCAGCTTGCCCCACCGATTCTGCCCGGGGCCGAGCCGGTGGTCTTTCCCCGCGGCGTCGGCATCGATCTGAACGGCTGCCTCGTTCCCGACGCCTGGCGACCCGGTACGACTGCCGACTTCTACTCGACCAACATGGACATCATGTTCGCCGCGAACGGAGCCTTGACGGGCGGCCTCACCGGCACCGGCCTCGTACACCTGTACTTCGGCGACGTCGAAGACATCGAGCGTTCGGCCGTGCTGCGGGGCGATGTCCCTGTCACCATCGGGCAGTTGCCCATCGTCCCCGCGTCGCCGCAGAACGCCGATCAGCTCGTCAGCCTCTTCACGCAGACCGGCATGAGCGTCGTGGCCGAAGTCGACCACACAGATACCGACACAGACAACATCGCCGACCCGGCCACGGTCTTCCAATACGCGACGGCGGGAAGGGAGGCGAAATGATGAGGATCAGGCTACAGGCTTCAGGCCACAGGCTTCAGGAAAGCCGGTGGGGCGGACATTCCTGTCTGCCCGCACAGACAGGAATGTCT
>JANNSB010000350.1:0-2514 GCA_031402175.1 Planctomycetaceae bacterium | reverse complement strand
CCCCGACCCCTGACCCCTTCCGACCATGCATCTCATCGCTCGCGGTCTTGTTGTCGCATTTATGCTCTCGCTCACCTTTGCCGCCGCCAGGGCCGATGACGCCCCGCTGTACGAACTCCGCATCTATACGTGTGCCGAGGGGAAGCTGCCGGCGCTTTTGGAGCGATTCGAGAATCACACGATGCAGATCTTCGAGAAGCATGGCATGGTCAACGTGGCCTATTGGGTGCCGACCGACGGGCCCGATGCCGAGACCAAGCTCTACTACATCCTGCGTCACGAGAGCGCGGATGCCGCGGCTGCTTCCTGGGAAGCCTTTATCAGCGACCCCGAGTGGCAGGCGGTGGCCGAGGCCTCGCAGCAGGAACATGGGCAGATTCTCGCCGTGGCGCCCGAAGCGATCTACATGACGGCGACCGATTACTCGCCGGCCGAGGCTCCCTGCGACCGCGATCAAGTCTTCGAACTGCGGATCTACACGACGGCCGAGGACAGGCTCGATCGGCTGCATGCGAGGTTTCGCGATCACACTTGCGAACTGTTCGAGAAGCACGGCATGCACAACATCGGCTACTGGGTGCCGACGTCGGGACCAACGGCCGAAAACACGCTCATCTACGTATTGGGTCATGACTCGCGCGAAGCCGCGGCGGCAAGCTGGCAGGCCTTCATCGACGATCCCGACTGGCAGGCCGCCAAGTCCGCCTCGGAACCCGATGGCTCGCTGCTGGCCTCGCCGCCGCAATCGGTCTATATGGATCTGACGGACTGGTCGCCTGCGGCCGAGGAGTAACGGAAAGGGGAGTGAGGCTACGAAGCGTGCTTCATCCATTGACACTTTCCCCCTGGCTCGGCAATCTGAGCGATTCCATCGGCCAGGACGATGCCGAGCGCTGATCGAGAAGCCGGAGCGAAAGCGAGCGACGATGCGACGCAATCAACTGTTTGCCACGAAGTCTCTGCAAGTCCTGCTCGACGAAATGGCGGGCGACCACCGGCTGAAGCGCGTACTGGGGCCGGTAACGCTGACGGCGCTCGGCGTGGGAGCCGTTATCGGCGCGGGCATTTTCGTAGCGACCGCGAAGGCCGCTAACGAAACGGCCGGTCCCGCACTGATGATTTCCTATACAGTCGCAGGCCTGACCTGCATCTTTGCGGCCCTGTGCTATGCCGAGTTCGCGTCAATGGCCCCGGTCGCCGGCAGCGCCTACACCTACGCCTACACGACGATGGGCGAATTGTTCGCCTGGATCATCGGCTGGGATCTGGTGCTGGAGTATGCCGTCGGAGCTTCGGCGGTGGCGAACGGCTGGTCGGGCTATTTTCAGAGCGTGCTGGGCAACAAGGAATTGCTTGGCAGATTCGCCGTCAGCGTGCCCATGATTTTCTCAGGCGCGCCTCACAAGTATGACCACGGTCACATTCTGCCCAACGAAAACGGCATCGTCGCCATTCAAGTCGTTCAGCAGGAGCTTGATGACGAACGGGCCATGTGGGCGAATGGCGAGATCAAGGCCGCGCAAGGTGAGTTCTGGGTCTATACGCTTAGCGTGGAAGAGGCGGCTCCCGCTCAGGGCGCCGACCAGGCAGAAGGCGATCAGCCGCGGACACAGGTTGTCGATCGACCCATCGTCCTGGGCGAGGTGGGTGACCTCAAGGTCGAAGGCAACATTCAAGACGGCCAATGGCAACAGTCCGTCACGCGGACGGTTGTGGAATCGAAGGATGGGAGCAAGGCCACATGGCTGGAGGCAGACCCGGACGCCGTGGACGGAATCTACTGGACCTATTCCATCGGCGAAGCGATCGGAACGGTCGTCGTCGGTAAGGACGGCGACCCGGCCACGGAAGCCAAGGTCGTCGATCGCGAGCGGGCCATCCTGAATCTGCCCGCGATCCTGGTCGTCGCGCTCATCACGTTGGTCCTGGTCAAGGGTATCAGCGAAAGCGCCGGATTCAATGCGATCATGGTGGCCATCAAGGTCGCGGCGGTGCTGTTTGTCATTTTCGTCGGTATGCGGCACATCGACCCGGAGAACTGGACGCGGGACTTCGCCCCATACGGCTGGACGGGCTTGAATCTCTTTGGTTTTCACATCAGCGGGCAAGTCAACGATGCCGGTGAGCCGGTAGGCATGCTGGCCGGCGCGGCCATCATTTTCTTCGCCTACATCGGCTTTGATTCAGTCTCTACGCACGCCGAGGAGGCAATAAACCCGCAGCGCGATGTGCCAATCGGCATCATTGCGTCGCTGCTCATCTGCACCGTGCTTTACATCGCCGTGGTAGCAGTGTTGACGGGCATGTTGCCTTATGACCAACTGAGCAAGGATGCGGGGGTGTCGGACGCCTTCAAACAGATCAAAATGGGGTGGGCGGAAGGCATCATCTCCGTGGCCGCCGTCGCCGGCATCACTTCGGTGCTGCTGGTCATGATGCTCAGCGCGCCTCGCGTGTTTCTGGCGATGGCTCGCGATGGGCTGCTCCCCAAAAAAGCATTTGCCAGCGTGCATC
>JANNSB010000349.1:0-24837 GCA_031402175.1 Planctomycetaceae bacterium | reverse complement strand
TGAAGACGCATTGGCGGATGCGATCGAAGCCGGCCAGGTCGCGGGAGCTGCTCTCGACGTGTTCGTGGATGAGCCTCCGAAAGCGGAGTGCAGATTGCCGAAACTGCCTCAGGTGTTGTGCACGCCGCATCTGGGGGCATCGACGGAAGAGGCTCAGGAGCAAGTGGCTCTGGAAGCAGCCGAGATCATGACGGGCTTTCTGGCGCGGGGCGAAGTGCGCCATGCCGTCAACATGGTGCCGGTGGCCGCCGAGGAGTTGCCGGGGTTGCGTCCGTATCTCGATTTGGCCTATCGGCTGGGTCTATTGCTCGCTCAACTTTCGAAGGGTCAGGGGATCGGCGGGGCGCATCTGCAGATTCGCGGCGAGGCGGCGAAAAAGCCGAGACAGCTGATCGTGAATGCCTTCACCGCGGGCCTGATGTCGGCGGCGTTCGAGGAAAGAGTCCACATCGTGAACGCCGACATGCTGGCGAAAGAACACGGCCTCGTAATATCGGAAAGCACCGACAATGCGTCGGGGGCCTTCACAACTCTCATCTCATGCACGCTGAAGACCGACAAAGGCGAGCTGACCGCGGCGGGCACGACGTTCGGCAACGAGTTCTTGCGGCTGGTGCGCTTGAACGAGTTTCAGATGGAAACGTATCTCGACGGCCTGATGCTGCTGTACTGGCACCGCGACGTGCCGGGACTGATCGGCGCGATCGGCACCACGATGGGCAAGCACAAGGTCAACATCTCTCACATGGCGCTCGGTCGAGAGAAGAACGAGCCGGGAGGTTTGTCGGTGGCAATCCTTAATCTCGATAATGCACCAAGTTCGGAAGCGATGGCGGAGGCGGCAGGACATCCCGAAGTGACGGGAGTCGACCTGGTGAAGCTGCCGCCCGCGGGAGCTTCGCTGCCCTGGCTGGGCCTGTGAACGGCTTCGAGCCGGCCATAGACTTGTTGGAATTCATGGCCGATTTGGACAATCGCTTTGTATGGTCACGACCGAGGGCATCACCGCGATACAGGGATCCAGCGATGTGGCCCGCTCGGAGCGACGTTCGGCCAGAATCTGGCTCGCGGTGATCGCAGTGATGTTTCTGGCGATCCGAGTGCCGGTGATGTATCGGCAACCTGGAGGCCAGGATGAGGACTATTACGCGGTTCCCGGTCTCACCATATTGCAGACCGGCATTCCGCAGTTGCCGCATGTGCCGGCCCGCAATCTTGAATCGGTCTTCTATCGGGCCGACGTAGCGCTGTATTCGGAACCCCCGCTCTGTTTTTACTTCCAGGCTCTGTTCTACGCGGTCTTGCCGGATGTGTACGGCACGGCGCGACTGGCATCGGGTGTTGCGGGATTGCTGTTCGTCGCACTCGTGTACGGGCTGTCGCGCACGGTGGGAGCGAACGTGACAGCATCGCTATGGGCCGCGGGACTCTTGTCGTTGTCGAGATGGTTCTACTTTCCGGCCACAACGGCGCGGCCTGATATTCTCTGTGGGATGTTCGGGATCGCAGCCATTCTGTGCGTGATGCAGTGGCAGCGGGCGGACCGCGTGCTCTGGCTGGTGCTTGCCGGCGTGTGTATCGGATTGGGCGGCCTGACTCATCCGTTTGCGATCGTCTATGCCATTCAGCTCGGCATTTGGGTAATTGTCATCTCACGAGATTGGGGACGAGTGAAGTTTCCCGCCATATTGACCGCGGCGGCGTTGCTGGTGTTTTGCCTTTGGGTGCCGTTGATTCTGCTCAATCCCGAGGTATTTCAAGTGCAGTTTGGCAATCAGTTTGGCGGCGAAGGCAGCGGGTCGATTTGCCAGAGAGCCATATTCCCCGGACCATCGCTGATATATCACCTGCGAAGGATGTGGGAACATGTCGGCGCGATTCAGTTCTTGATTCTCGCCATCGGGCTGATCGGCGGCAGTCTCACCAGTTGGCGAGGCCGAAATGCTGGACTGCGGTCGGTGTGTCTGCTGGCATGGTCGGCGATGTTCCTGATCAGCGTTGCCGTCGGACCGCACCATTCTGTGATCGGGTATTGGGTCTACCCCGCCGGCCTGATGTTCATCGCGGCAGGCGCCGTGTTGCAGCGGCTGGTCGACATGGCAGGTGAGTCGCGACGGCGTTTCGTTATCGCCGCGACGACTACCGCGATGCTGTTGATTCCTGGCTCAGGAATACGCATGCTTGTCGTTCAGATCCGACATTGGAACGATATCGAATACGATTCACCGCGGTTTGCCCGCGAATTGATCAGCACGTTGCCGTCCGATGACGTGTTCGCGGTGGATCGGGAGTTCGCGCTGGATTTCATCGTGGCCGGCCGGCGCACGCTGCTGGCACAGACATTGCCACATTACTTCCGAGTGGATCAATTCCACTATGACTATCTGGTCATCGGTCGTCATGACGACGAGAACTTGCTCGCCGGGAAACCGGGAACCGAGTTGATCCGCACGGAAGGCATCGAGGCCGACGAGTTTGCCTGCTATGCAGAGATCTACGGCGTGGACCTGCGGGAGTGAAGCAGTCGCTCATACTGAGACATTGGTCGACCTCCGCTACGACCTTCCCTAAGCGACGAAGCGTTCGAAGTCCGCGAGTTCCACGCGGCTGCCCACCACGAGCGGGGTGCGCTGATGGATGCTGTCGGGTTCGATATCAAGCACTCGGCGATTGCCGTCGATCGCCGTGCCCCCGGCCTGCTCCACCAGAAAAGCGACGGGGTTCGCTTCATACAACAAGCGAAGCTTGCCGTCTGGATAATCGTCAGTCGGCGGGTAGAGAAACACTCCCCCTTTGAGCAGCGTGCGATGCACGTCGGCGACCATCGAGCCGATGTAGCGTGAGGCGTAAGATTGCCCCAAGGCTCCGCCACGCAGCCGATCGATGTACTGCTGATACCTCACGGGAAACCTGTCGCGGTACGCCTCGTTGACGGAGTAATACTTCCCCTGAGCGGGCATCTTGATATTGGGATGGCTGAGGATGTACGCCCCGATCGACGGATCGAGCGTAAACCCGTGCACTCCGTTCCCGACGCTGTAGACCATGATTGTCGAGGAACCGTAGACGACGTATCCGGCGGCAATTTGTTTGCTGCCGGGCTGCAAGACCCATTGTTCGGGGTCGTTGAGTCCCGCGCCATCCGGACGCCGCAGAATCGAGAACGTGGTCCCCACGCTGACGGCCACATCGATGTTCGATGAACCGTCGAGCGGGTCGAACACGACGGCGTAGTTGGCGTTCTCAGATCCCTTATGCACGACCATCGGTTCCTCGTTCTCTTCCGAGGCGAGGATGCCGATACTCTGGCGGACGCTCAGGCAGTGCTCGAGCACTTCATTGGCATACACGTCGAGCTTCTGCTGCACTTCCCCTTGCACGTTGACATTACCATGTGCGCCGAGGATGTCGGTAAGCCCAGCGCGGCGGACTTTGTCCTGAATGAGTTTGGTGGCCAGCGTGATTCCAGAGAGCAACCAGGAGAACTCGCCGGAGGCACCAGGAAAGCGCTTCTGCTCTTCCAGGATGTGCTGCTGAACAGTGATGATCGGAGGCTTGGCGCTATGTGCCATGGACGAAACTCGGTGATCGCGATTGCACGAAGTCGGCGCGACACTCTAGATACAGGTCGTGCATGCCACAATGCATGCGAATCCTTCGGCGTGGCAATTCGCAAGCCGCCGCTTGTCGCGGTGCCGTGAGCAGATCTCGTCGAACGAAACTATCCACTCTGCAAGATTCAGAACCCGCCAATCTCTCCCGGCTTCGTCGGGCTGGGAACGCCCGGGGAAGGCGCACCACCGGGAGTACCGGGAAGTAAGGGACTTCCTGGAGGAATCGCTCCTGGCGAACCACCGGGAATGCCCCCTCCTCCTGGAAGTGATGGCGCGCCAGGCATCGGTGCCGATCCGCCGGGTCCGCTGGGCAAGCCGGGAACTCCGGGCGGTGTTGGAGCGCCACCAGGATTTCCACCCGGCAAAGCCGGTGTTCCAGGCATCGGAGCGGTTCCTCCCGGTGGTACCGGCAAAGTGGGAACTCCGGGGGTTGGTGCTCCACCTCCAGGGTTCGGGCCGGGCAAGCCGGGACCGCCCGGCATGGGCGCGCTTCCGCCGGGTGAACTGGGCAAGCCGGGAACTCCGGGCGGTGGTGGAGCGCCGCCAGGATTTCCGCCGCCAGGTGAACCAGGAGCGCCAGGCATCGGAGCTGAACCGCCGGGTGAACTGGGGAGACCGGGAATTCCAGGTGGTGACGGAGCGCCACCAGGATTTCCACCCGGCAGACCGCCGGGAGCGCCAGGCATGGGTGCTGATCCGCCTGGTCCACCGGGATTGCCGGGTGCACTCGGCGGCATTGGTGCGCCGCCAGGATTTCCGCCCCCGGGTGCGCCCGGACCGCCGGGCATGGGTGCTGATCCGCCTGGGCTACCAGGATTGCCGGGTGCGCTCGGAGGCATTGGCGCGCCACCAGGATTTCCACCACCATGAGCGCCCGGACCACCGGGCATGGGTGCTGATCCGCCTGGTCCACCGGGAACGCCGGGAGAAGGAGCACCTGGATTGCCACCACCAGGTGTTGTGGGTGTACCTCCGCCAGCATGTCCACCACCCGGACCGCTTGGGTTCATGCCGCCACCACCGGAATGTCCGCCGCCTGGTGCGCCGCCTCCACCATGTTCACTGCCGCCATGTCCACCAGGGGATCCGCCGCCGCCGCTTCCACCACTATTGCCGCCTCCGGGGCCACCGCCTTGGCCTGGTCCCATTCCGCCACCTGCATGACCTCCACCGGGACCACCCGGTGCTGTTCCACCGCCGGCATCACCTCCACCGGGACCGCCGGGACCGCCGGGATTCACACCACCGTCCCCGCCATGTCCGCCACCAGGAGCGCCGGGATTCTCGCCGCCGCCGCCAATTCCGCCACCGGGTGCGCCGGGATTCGTGCCCCCGTCACCTGGAGCGCCTGGATTCCCGCCGCCGTCCCCGCCATGTCCGCCGCCTGGAGCGCCTGGATTCTCGCCGCCATGTCCACCACCGGGTGCGCCGGGATTCGTACCCCCGTCTCCACCTTGGCCGCCACCGGGACCGCCACCGGGACCGAATGGTCCTCCGGGATTTGTTCCTCCGTCACCACCGCCGCGACCTCCTCCCGGTCCACCAGGGTTGTCTGGTGAGTCTGGGCCACCGGGAGTGCCGCCATGTCCGCCACCGGGTTGTTCGCCCCGCGGTCCTCCTCGATCACCGCCGCCACCTGGCGCTGTTCCTGCGCCGCCGCCTCCACCACCTCCGGGAAGGCCAACGATCGGACCTGGCCCTTGCATCGCTCGAGGTGCGAAACCGCCACCTCCGCTACCGCCCGAGACAGCTGGATTGTCGTTGTCGGCGCGCGGCTGATTGCGTTGAGGCGCATCGTCCGTGGAAGGATTCTGCGCGGCACCTTGGGTCGGGCCTGCTTGAGGATTGTCCGCGAACTCTCCGGGATTGGTCGTCCGCGGAATTGATGGGCCGAACTGCAGATTGTCGTTTTGAGCTGGTGCCGTGGGACTCTGTAAATCCCGTTGACCACGGGGGGATACGGGCTGCGATGCCGGAGACGAATTGTCGTTTCGCGCCTGTCCAGTCGGTGGCGTCGTGTTCGATGCCAGAGGTGTTGCGGCTTCGGAGTTATTCGCGATATTCGCCCAGATCACACCGAGCACCAACAACGCGGCCACACCGGCGATGATCACCTTTTGAATGTTGGCCTTGCTGGAGTCTTCAGGCTTCTTCGGCGAAGTCGTCGACGACGATGCAGCCGGCTCGGGAACAGTGAACACTCCCTGGCAACTCGGGCAGCGCGCCTTCTTACCGACAGAGGCTGCGGACTTGAGTTGCAACGGGCTGGAACAGTGTGAGCACTGAACCGTGATACGAGTCGCCATTGGCTTCTCCGACGAGAGCGGTCGAAACAGATCGAAAAGAGTCGATGTTGAGAGTGTAGACTACCAATCGCGAAATTGCATGTAAATATTGCGGCAGGAAGCAGTTCTTGCCGTTGAGAAGCCACTGGAAACGCACGAAATCCGGGAGTTTCTCCGATTCCAGCCGAGCGATGTCCAGTCCATGTTCGCTCCACCGACTTCGCGTTGCTTCCTTCTTCAAAGAGCCTCGCCTCAAGCAAGAATCGTCTTGCCGGCACGGTTGGCCGTCGAAATTGCTACGCTTTCATGACTCATCTGCGGGAATTGAACATCCACGCCGCTCCAATCAAACTCGCGACATGCAGTCAATTTGCGTCTATTGCGGCTCCAGCAACGGTCGCCAAAAGCTGTATGGAAACATTGCTTGCGAATTTGGTCGCCGACTGGTCGAGCGCGGATTGAAACTGGTCTACGGGGGCGGCTGCGTCGGCTTAATGGGAGTGATCGCAGATGCCGTGCTCGATGCCGGCGGACATGTGACAGGCGTCATTCCAGAATCATTAGTTGCAAAGGAGGTTGCCCATCTCTCGCTGACGGAACTCATCGTCACTCAGTCGATGCATGAGCGCAAGACGATCATGGCCGAGCGATCCGATGCGTTTGTCGCGATGCCCGGCGGCATCGGCACGCTGGAAGAGTTGTTCGAGATCTGGACCTGGGGTCAGCTCGGCCTTCATGATAAACCGTGCGGCATGCTCAACGTCGCTGGATACTTCGACGGTTTGATTGCGTTCCTGGATCACTCCGTCAATGAGCAGTTTCTCAAGCCGGTGCATCGCGCGAGGTTAATTGTTGAATCGGATGCAGACGTGCTGCTGGACCGACTCGCGACATTCGTCCCCGTGCAGACTCGCAAATGGATCGAGCCGGGGAAGCAATAGTCGCCTTTCGCCGCGTCAAATCGCGCATTGTTCAACAACGCCCCAGTCGACGTCGATCCCCAAACCGGGTCGATCACTGAGCGTGATGTCAGGGCCGCTGATCACCAACGGCTCACGGGCAACGCGCACTTCATGATAGTCCGGCCCCATGATGTCGCCGGGATACGTTTCGATCATCATGTTCGGACTGGCCACGACGAGATGGCACATCGCCGCCGATGCGATATCGAATTCGAGATTCGATCCGATCGAGCAGGCGACGCCATGCTCGGCTGCCAGGTCGACAATTCGCTGCGACTTGCGAATGCCGCCGTTCTTGCCCGGATAGACGCTGATGACGTCGCACGCCTCGTGATGAATGCACTCCAGCGCATCGGCGTAGTCGAAGCAGATGTCGTCAGCCATGACCGGGAACGCGATGGCCCGGCGTACCTCGGCCAGTGCCTCGAAGTCGCCGCGCGGCGTGGGCTGTTCGAACAGCGACACGCCGCATTCCTGAAACGAACGAGCCGCAACGATCGCCGAGGCTGCATCGTAGCCGCAATTGGCGTCGACGACGATCGCGTGTTCCGGCCCGATGGCTTCGCGCACGGCCTGCACGCGGGCGATGTCTTCCCCAATGCCGGTGCCGACTTTCACTTTGATCGTCGTGAACCCGCGCTCCACCAGTTCCTTCGCGCGGGCGGCCGCACGCTCAGGTGGATACGCCCCCATCGAGAACCTGCAGCGAATGGTGCGCGACCGCACCGCTCCTCCGAGCAATTCGTAAATCGGTTTGCCCGCGTCGCGGCCACGAATGTCCTGACAGGCCATCTCGATCGCCGACTTGGCGAACCAGTTGTCGACGGCGATTGAATCCATCGTGCGGTCGATGTCAACGATGTCTCTCGGGTCGCGTCCGATAAGTTTTGGGGCAAGCATGTATTCAATCAGCGCCTGCGCGCCCCAGACCGTTTCGCCGCTCCAGCAAGCAGTCATCGTCGCCTCGCCCACTCCGTCGACGCCGGCATCGGTCTCGACGCGCAGTAGCAGGTATTCGGAGACTTCATGTCGTCCGAGAGCCGAGACCATGCGGTACTCCGGCTTGAGCGGGATGCGGACGGGGTAGGTGACGATACGGGTGATCTTCATGCTTGAAGATTACGCCGAATCGGGCAGCAGGTTCAAATGCTCCGCGATCTCTGCGTCTCTGCGTGAGTGCATGTGTCGCGCAGAGACGCCGAGGTCGCGGAGGAGCTATACTTTCCTTTGAACATGCCGTTGAACGCCGCCATCGCCCGCACCTGCATCAACCCCTTCTGGGGAGTCGAACTCACCGGCTGGGGCTACTATCTGAATCGCACATGGCTGCGAATTCACGACGACCTGCACGCGACATCGCTGGTGGTCAGCAATGGCGATAATCGACTCGTGATCGTGTCGCTCGACCTGATGGTCATCGGGGCCGAGTTTACCCGCGAAGTCCGGCGACAAATCACAGCCGCGACCAACATTCCGGCCACGAACATTCTGGTCTGTTGCCAGCACACACATAACTCGCCGGCCTCTCAAGGACTACTGGGCGTCGGTGATGTTGATCGCGAATACGAAGCCTTCGCCGCGCGACAAGCGGCCACGTCGGCAATCATGGCATTCCGGGAACTGCAGCCGGCTAGACTGTCTGCAGCGACGACGACACGCGATGGACTGACGTACAATCGCACTCGTGCCAATGGGCCAATCGATCCCACGCTGACGACATTGTGTGTCGACCGAATCGATGGCTCGACTCTCGCGTTCGTTGTCGGATATCAGGGTCATCCGACCGTTGCCACGGTGCTCAGGCCGAGAGATGTGAGCCGCGATGTGCCGGGCGAAGTCTGCGATCGGTTGGAAACTGCATTCCCCGGATCGCTCGCGATCTACTTGCAAGGCGCGTGCGGCGATGTCAACATTCATCCACACTTCACAACACCCGAGCGCTGCCATGAACCAGCCGAGGCGATCGCCAATGCAGCCATTGCATCACTGACATCGGCTGAAGAGTTGGAAGCGACGCCACTTGGTGCGACTTCGAATGTTGTCCGACTCCCCACGCGCCGTTGGACTCGCGACGAAATCGAGTTCGATCGCGGAGAAGCCCTGCGAAGGTTGCGGGACCGTGACACCAACGGATGGCGGGAAACGATCGGTCGCGCCATGACCAACCGCCCCGACGACATGGTGACGCGCCACGGAGGGGATGAATGGAAAGCCGTCGAGGCGATGTGTCGCTTCAACATCGCCTGGACCGATTTGATGCTGCGCGATCTCGACCAGCGGCCCGAATGGCTCGAAACCGAAGTGCAGGCCCTACGGATCGGTGAATTCGGCATCGCCGCCAATTCGAGCGAGTTCTTCTCGAACTTCGCCCTCGATCTGCGTGATCAATCCCCCGTCCGGCATCTGGCGCTGGCCTGCTATGCCAACGGGCGCATCGGTTACATCCCCGACGCGCACGACATCGAGCGCAAGACGTACGCGGCGTATCAGTCTCCAAAGTACTGCAACCAATTTCCGTTTACCGAGGATACAGGGCCGACGATGGTGCAGGCGATGCGGGAAGCGTTGTCGGTCAACGGCATCCGGCCATCCACAGCAGAGTAGTTCGCCGCGACCTCTTAGTCCTTCGCCTACCCGCGCTTGATCACGTAGTTCCGCAGATAGCGCGCGCTCTGTACGAGCGAAGCCCGGCGGGATTCGAGCGGGCCTTCGAAGGCGCGGTCTTCGACTTCGACGCAGACGGGGCCGTGGTAGCCGACGTCGGTGAGGATCGAGAAGAACTGCCCCCAGTCGACGTCACCCAGTCCGGGAAGTTTCGGCGTGTGATACTCGGCGGGATGCGCGAGGATGCCGACGGCGTCCAGCTTTTGCCGATCGATGCGGGCGTCCTTGGCGTGAATGTGGAACAGCCTGTCCTTGAACTCCCGCAATGGGGCGAGGTAGTCCATGTGCTGCCAGATCATGTGTGATGGATCGTAATTGAGCCCGAAGTGCTGGCTCGGGATCTCGGCGAACATCCTTCGCCAAATGGCCGGACTCACCGCGAGATTCTTGCCGCCGGGCCATTCGTCCTTCGAGAAAAGCATCGGGCAGTTTTCGATGCCAATCCGCACATCGTGCTGTTCGGCGTAGTTGATGATGGGCCGCCAGGTGGCGAGCATTCGCTCCCAGTTGGCCTCGACCGACTTGGTCCAGTCGCGGCCGATGAAGGTGTTCATCTGCCGCAGGCCGAGCAGCTTTGTGGCTGCGATCACCTTGCGAATGTGCGCGACGGCAGCTTGTGCTTCGCCTTCATCCGGCGAGAGTGAGTTCGGATAGTACCCCAGGCCACTGATGCCGACGCCCGTTTCATCGCACAGGCGCCGGACTTCATCGGCCTGCGCCTGGTTGAAGTCGGTGACATCGATATGCGTCACACCCGCGTATCGCCGATCGGCCTTCGACGGCGGCCAGCAGCAGACTTCGACGCAGTCATAACCTGTCTCCTTGGCGAGAAGTAAGATGTCTCTCAGGGAGAGGTCGCCCACGATGGCGCTGACGAATCCGAGTCGCATGCTGGTCCTCTTCGAGAGAGATCAGAACTCAACGAATGTGAATCAAGTGGCCGGAATCTCGGGCAGTGAGATCAACGGCCCGATGCCGACCGTGCTGGTCAACGTGAGAGGGAACGTATCGAGCAGTCGGCGGATATCTGCCGTTGTGACGGCCTGCACGGCGGCAAGTTCGTTTTCGGTCGAGCGGTACTCTTTCGCGTAGACCCAGTTGCCCCCGAGCGACGACAGCCGTCCCATCGGGCGTTCACCGGAGAGCACGATGCGGGTCGCGACCTTGTTCTTCGCCAGCGTGAGTTCACTCTCGCTGATGCCTTCACGGTTGACTTCGCGATAGATGTCGGTGAGGACTTCGAGATTGGAGTCGAGATCGACCGGCTGGCAGCAGATGTAAGTCGTCCAGGTGCCCGTGCCGTCGAAGTCGTTGTGGCCCAGTTCGGCAGCGTCGGCGTGACCTTTGTCGATCAACTCCCAATAGAGCCGGCTGTTGTCGTCGTCTCCGATGGCCACGGCGAGTAGTCCCGCCGCATAGCGAAGCGGGTCGGTCGACGCCGGTCCGGCAGCCAGTGACATGAGATGCTGCTGCAAACTGGCCGGCTTCTCGATCGTGTTGACCGTTTGCTTTGGTGTGGCGTCGTTTGCCTCCCGCCGCGACTGGCCGCGGGGCCAATGACCACATCGGGTCTGAGCGAGTTCGACGATCTCGTCGAACTTGCAGTTTCCCGCCACGACGAGCGTGATGTTGCCCGCCACATAGGCCTTGGAAAAATACTCCCGCATCTGCGCGGCGGTGAGGGCGCGAATGCTCTCCACCGAGCCGAGCACGCTGCGACCCAACGGATGCCCGTGAAAGTACTGTTGCATCGCCTTCTCGTAGACCGTGAAGGCGGGCAGGTCGTCGTACATGGCGATCTCTTCGAGGATCACCTGCTTCTCGGTATTGAAATCGCTCTCGCGCAGGCTCGGCTGCAGCAGGCTCGACAAGAGTTCGAAGGTCGTTTCGAGATACTCCGGCAGAATGGCCGCGAAGTAGAGCGTGACTTCCTCGCTGGTCGAGGCGTTGTAGTTCGCACCGATGTCGTCGAACACGCGATTGACATCCTCGGCCGAGAACCGCTCACTCCCCTTGAAGGCCATGTGTTCGAGAAAATGACTGACGCCCGACACGCTGTCGGTTTCGTCCCGCGCGCCGGTCTTCACGAAGAATCCGATCGCCATGCTGTGCGCGCGGGGATTCGTCTCGGCGATGATGTCGAGGCCGTTGGCGAGTTGGGCGTGATGGAAGTGCATCAAGGGAGGGGTCAGGGAAGTAATCGGACCTGAGGAATCAGGAACTCAATTAGTCGCCGGGGGTCGCTCGGCGTGTGCTGTCGATGAATTGCCGCACTCGCATTCGATCCTTGACGCCAGGGGAGGTTTCGACCCCGCTGGCGACATCGACGCCGAAAGGTTTCACGGCTTGAATCGCCTCATGCACGTTATCAATCGTCAGTCCTCCCGCAAGGATGAGGGGCGGCCAATCTTTTTGCCAGTGAGCATGAAGCAACTCCCACGGCACGACCTGCCCCGTGCCGCCATAGGCTCCGGGAACATGAGCATCGACGAGGTAGCGAATGTTGTGGCGACTCGCTTGCTGGTCGAGTTCGGCTGCCAGGTGTATCGGCCATACCTGTCCACTTAGTCGGATGACGCGAATCACACTCAATCCTGCATTGCCGCACGTCTCCACATCCGCGAGCGAATAATCGTCGTGCAGTTGTGCGGTCAGAATCTGGCACTTGCGGCAAATACGAATAATGTCGACAACGGATTGATCCACGAACACGCCGACGGCTTCGACGCTTGAGGGGAGTGCACTCGTGATGTCTTTCGCCGTGGCCTCGTCCACGCAGCGCGGCGAACCGCGGAAGAAGTTGATGCCGATCGCATCGGGCTTCAATTCCGCCACCCATCGGACGGTGGGAACGTCCCGGATCCCGCAGATTTTGACCCACATCAATGCCCGTCCTTGCCGGTCATGACAGGGGACTCGTCGAGTGAGTCGGATTCCGATGCCATCGCGGCCAAAGTTCGTCGTCGGTCGACCACCAGAGCCAGGAATCCCACCAGAATCGTGATGCCCATCTCGATGAAGATCATCCAGCCGGCGTACTGCTCGAAGAATTCGACGATCGGCGCGCCTGATGTGTCGAACGAGCAAGCGACAAGAATCAGTGTGGTCAGGCAGAACATGCCTCCACAAGCGATCAAGAGCGGGAAGAAAATGTTGTCCCGCACTCGCGCTGGGCCGGCTGGCGTTCGTGCATCAGTGGGTGTGTTCATCGCAGGCTCGATTCCGACGGTTCCGATGGGTCAATTGTCGCTGACATGCCGCTGCGCTGCAATCACCACAATCGAATCCAACGTCAGGCTACAGAAGCTGCCATTGCTTAACCGGTTCACGCGAACCGTGGCCAAGAAACTGTCTCCAGGCTTCCCCTAGGAATCGTGGCAGATCAGAGGCAATCAGTCCCGATTCAGAATGCTGCAACGCGGCCAGATCACCCGCCAATCCGTGCAGATGCACGCCCAGCCGGGCAGCTTCATACGCTGGCATTCCTTGTGCGAGCAGACCGACGATGAGGCCCGTCAGTACGTCGCCAGTGCCGCCGGTGCTCATCCCGCTGTTGCCGGTCTGATTGATCGCATTTCGATCACCATCTGTGACGATCGTGCCATGACCCTTGAGAACCAGAACGATCTGATGCCGCGATGCGAACTCGGTCGCCAATGCCTCACGCTGCTCCTGCACCTCATTCGAGGATCGGCCGACGAGCCGGGCGAACTCACCCGGATGCGGCGTGAGAATACGCACTCCCGACTTTCGGCTCAGGTCCATTCCCGATTTTGCCAGCAGGTTGAGACCGTCAGCATCGATCACGAGTGGGAGTTCGCAGGTTGCGTAGAGATCCGCGACGAGCGATTGCAATGGCTCCGATTGACCCAGTCCCGGTCCGATCGCGACGGCCGTCTTTCCTGTCAAGACCTGCTTGAGCACGTTCGCCGCATCGCCCGCGATACGGCCCGCGGCATCGCTGGGGAGCCCGATCGTCAGATACGATGGCTCGCTGGCCGCTACGATCGCTTGAATGGCATCGGGGACCACTAGAAACACGAGTCCGGCTCCCGAGCGCAACGCCCCGAGGCCGCTGAGTATCGCGGCCCCACTCATTCCGGTGCTGCCTGCAACAATGAGCGCGCTGCCATAGGTACCCTTATGACTCTCTCTGGGCCTCGCCGGCGGTGGTGGAATTGAATCGTCGTGAGTCGGCATGTGGTCTCTCTGTGTGTCTCGACCTCGCCCTTCATTATAGACTGGAGGGATGTCCGCTTGTCACCTGGATCGAAACGGCGCAAGCTCTCTTTGCCCACGTTGCCGGGAGACGCTATCTTTCCGCAACCCCGAATTGATGATTCCACGACTGTTCCCGCATTGCACGGAAGGCAAGGCCGATGGCCATTCGAGTTTACAATACCCTCAGCCGCGAGAAGGAGGCGTTTCAGACGGTCACGCCGGGCCAGGTCACGATGTACCTGTGCGGCCCGACGGTCTACAAGCCGGCCCACATCGGCCACATGGTCGGCCCGGTCATCTTCGACACGATCAAGCGGTATTTGACATACTGCGGCTATCAGGTGAAGTTCATCGTGAACATCACCGATGTCGACGACAAGCTGATCAACAAAGCCGTCGAGAAGGGGACGACTGTCAAGGCTCTCGCCGAGTCGATGACGGCCGACTACTTCAGCAATCTCGAGCTGATGGGGGTCGACACGATCGATCACTTCCCGTACGCGACCGATCACATCGGCGAGATGCTGTCGATGATCCAGACGCTGATTGACAAGGGCTTCGCATATCCGATCCACGGAGACATCTACTTTCGAGTGACGGCAGACAACGATTACGGCAAGTTGTCGCATCGCAGCATCGATCAGATGCTGGCCGGCACGCGGGTCGAAGCCAATGAAACGAAAGAGAATCCCGCAGACTTCGCGCTGTGGAAGTCGTCGAAGGCGGGCGAGCCGGCGTGGGAGTCACCGTGGGGACCGGGACGGCCGGGGTGGCATATCGAGTGCTCGGCCATGTCGTGCAAGCATCTGGGCGAGACGATCGACATTCACGGCGGCGGCCTCGACCTGATGTTTCCGCATCATGAAAACGAACTGGCGCAGTCCGAGTCGGCCACCGGCAAGACGTTCGCCCGCTACTGGCTGCACAACGGACTGATGCAGAGCGGCAAGAACACCGGCAAGGTTGGCGGTGCTCACGATCACCACGGCGATGCCGGTGCCGATGCTTCAGCCGACCAGATCGCCAACAAGCTTGCGGGGTCCGCGGGGGCCGAGTCGGTCAAGACGGCGGTGTTCTCGCATCATTCTCCCGAAGTCGTGCGGTTCTTCCTGCTGTCGACTCATTACCGCAGTCCCATCGACTTCTCACTGGAGAACATCGCAAATACAGAAAAGGCGATGGACGGCTTCTACCGCTTGTTCGAATCATGCGAGATCATCACCGGCCGCAGTTTCTACGATCTGGATGCTCCGCGAACGCGAGACACTTCACAGTCCGCGCGGCTTTCGGAACTTCCATCCGACGTTGCTGCCGGTATGCAGGAGCTCGCCAGTAAGTTCCTGGAAGCAATGGATGACGACTTCAACACCGGCGGAGCGATCGCACAACTGTTCGAATTGCGGCGGGCGATCAACGGGTACATCAACGCCAACCAGCTGCAGGAGTCGGCGACCGACGCTCAGCGCGCCGCCCTGACGGATGCGATGAAACTGTTCAAGGAACTGGCCGGCGTAATCGGCGTTTTTCGCAGGCCGGTCGCGAAAGCGACCGGGGCCGACGATGCGCTCGTTGACGGCTTGATGCAGCTCGTCATCGATATCCGACAGCAGGCCCGCACCGACAAGAACTGGGCCGTCGCCGACAAGATTCGCGACGCCCTCAAGCATCTCAAGATCATCCTCGAAGACGGCAAACAAGGCGTGCGGTGGTCCCGCGAGTAGAGCGGTCCGCAGTCGGCGAGCGGCATTATCTGCCGGTGTGCGAATGCTTCACAATCTGCATCATCCGCGCTGTTGATTCAAGCCGGGAATCGGCAGATGCCGCTGCATCCGCAAGTCTGGACGCGCCATCCGCAGAACGAATCAGCCAACGTAATCGGATGAATCTGCCGATGTTGGATGCCGATCTAGGCATTGAAGCCTCGACATCGAGCGCTCTGCTTCATGGACGCCCACTGCAAGGAAGACTAATGCGAACCAAGAGTGTCTTATCCCAGGCGATCGTCTGGACCGCCGCCGTCGGACTGATCATTCCGTCAACGCCTCTTACTGTTCAGGCCGCCCAGGCCTCAGGCGCCATTATCCGCGATGTCGCGATGTCGACGGAAGGAGTGTTCCAGGGACAGTTCATCGGTCAGGACGGTCAACCCGTCTCCGCCGCTCAGGTCGTTATCGCCAGTGACGAGGCCGTGGTCGCCGAGACCGTCACCGACGCCGAAGGGCAGTTCCAAGTCGCCGGGCTGCAGCCCGGCGTCTACGAGATCACGGCCGGCGACACGACGCTGCCGGTTCGCGTCTGGACGAATGAAGCCGCTCCTCCCACTGCCGCCGCCGCCGCGTTGATCTCGCAGCCCGTCGTGCGTGCTCAATACGGCTACGACTACGGCACGATGGGCGTCGTGTTCGGACTCGTCGGTATTGGCCTGGGGACCGCAGCGTTGATTGAACTCGATGACTGCTGCGACGGCAGCAACAGCCCGTAATTGAACTCTAGCGGCACTGGTCTTGCCGCCAGCTTGATGAAACTCATCGCACCCGACCCTGTTCACAGGGCCGGGTGTTTTGTTTTGCCACGAGAACCATGTCGTTCGCGCGCCTCGCATCCATCTTGCCTGACCGGATCGAATGGAGCCGCATCACGCACGAATTTCGTGGTTTCAGGGACAACATTTCATTCGGCCTCGCCACAGGTTGTAGGTTGATGGGTGGAGGGCAAACACGAACTGCCCCTCGTCACCCGCCTACCGTCCTGTTTGAGAGGTTCCCGATGAAGAAACTTCTGATTGCCCTGTTGCTCGTCACCGGATTCGCCCTGTTTGCCTCAGACGCTCAGGCGGCCCGCAGGTATCGTTCGGCTCCGATGTATCGCGGCCAAAGCTCCAGCTATCGCCCCATGAGCGGCGGCGGCGGTGGGTTCTTTCAGGGCTTGATGGAATTCGAACGTCGCAAGAATGCCGCGATCTTTGGCTGGTAAGATTGATTGAGAGATGTCCCAAGGCGCTACAGGCTCCGAGTTCCCAGGCTCGGAGCCTGTCGCTTTTTGAGGATTCGAGAACTCGAGCCCCTTTGGCAATGTCACCTGTCACCCGCCGTTTCCCAGACATCCTTCAACAGTACGGCGTCTCGCGACTAGAATTCACGACCGAGGTGAGCGTAGTCGGCAGGGGGTGGACAAGCGGCCTAACAAGAATCGAATTGCTGTAGGAGTACGTCAGGGGTGGAGGAGAACAGAACGATTGAACGGAATCCTACCCGCTCTGTGCGGATCGGCACGGTGACGATCGGGGCCGGCCATCCGGTGGCCGTCCAGAGCATGACGGCTACGCACACTCAGAATATCGACGAGACGCTCGCACAGATCGAGTCGCTCCGGCAGGTTGGCGCCGATGTCGTTCGCGTGGCCGTTGACAGCCGGAAGGACGCCGACGCTCTTGCCGAGATTGCCAAACAAACGCCCGCGAATCTCGCCGTCGATCTGCAGGAGAACTATCGGCTCGCGGAAGTG
Source organism: Planctomycetaceae bacterium (assembly GCA_031402175.1). GTDB lineage: Bacteria > Planctomycetota > Planctomycetia > Planctomycetales > Planctomycetaceae > JANNSB01. Next base: position 7,587 of record JANNSB010000349.1, on the reverse strand, counting down.
ATCGCACCGCATGTGGCCAAGCTGCGGTATAACCCCGGACATCTCTATCACCACGAGCGCGACAAGCCCTGGCAGGAAAAGGTCCGGTATCTCGCGAATGTGGCCACAGAGCACGACTGCGCCATTCGCGTGGGCGTCAATTGTGGGTCGGTCGATCCGGTCAAGAAGGCCAAGTATGACCTGCATGACGCCATTTCCCCGATGCTGGAGAGCGCGCTCGATCACTGTCAGTTCCTGGATGACATCGGCTTCACCAACTATTGCGTGTCGCTGAAGGATTCCGACCCCAGGCAGGTGATCGAGGTCAATCGCCGTTTCGCGGAGCAGCGGCCCGATATCCCATTGCATCTCGGCGTGACGGAAGCCGGCCTGCCCCCTGACGGTATCATCAAGACGCGGATCGCGTTCGAACAGCTCATCAGCCGCGGCATCGGCGACACGATTCGCGTGTCGCTCACTGTCCCCAACGACCGCAAGCACGAGGAGATCGCCGCGGGGCGTCAGATTCTCGACGACATTGCGGCCGGGCGCGTGCGCAGCGTCGTCGATTACGGACTCAAGTCGCTGAACATCATCAGTTGTCCAAGTTGTTCGCGTGTGGAGAACCAGGCATTCGTCGAACTGGCGGCACAGGTCAAGGAACTGACCGCCTACGCCCAGGATCACGCGATTACGATTGCTGTGATGGGTTGCCGCGTGAACGGGCCGGGCGAAACCGACGATGCCGACCTCGGCTTGTGGTGCGGTCCCAACTACGTCAATTTGAAAAGAGGCCCGCAGGAGATCGGAGCGTATTCGTATGATGAGATCCTCTCTCGCCTGAAAGCAGAGCTCGATCGGCTGATTGGCGAGCGATCAGCGTAGCCGCGTCTGTCCCCAGACGCGGGGCCGCGCAGAAAGGATGTGGACTGGTCAACGGCCTTGATTCGGAGGCGCATCGTCCTCTCCGGTCTCCGCGTCTCGGAGAGACGCGGCTACTGAGGCTCCCGCTCCAGTGACTGAATGAACGCCCAGACGGCGTCGAACTGCCGATCGGCGTCTCCATCCAGAATGTCCGTCACTTTGGTCGTCTGCCCGTCGGCCGACAGTTGGGGCATGCGGACGGCGGGGTCGAACCGCGGCGGATTCAGCACGTATCTCTGAAAGAAGTCGTGCCGAGTGCGCTCCGCGACCAGTTCGAAGTCGAGGCCGCGGGCGAAAAGGGTGCGTTCGTCGCCCAGCGGTTCGCGCCCTTGCATGGCGTGACACTGCCGGCAGTCGAGGGCGGTGTTCAGCGTCAGCCGTTCGCCGATTGAAACGGCATCGGCGTCACTTTCGTGTGTCGGCGTCGATTCGATTGCCGCGACGGCGTGCTGGGCGGCGAGTCCTTGAGCAATCAGTTTGCCGGGGATGTTCCAATGGGGCATCCGGCCGCGTATCCAGGGGCGCAGCGGCGCGCGATCATGATTGTTCAGGAATTTGGCCAGCCATTCCGTGTCGACGCGCTCACCGGTCCAGGTGAGTGAAGGGTAGATCTCGGGGGTCAGCCCTATTACACCCTCTTCCGCCAGAATCAGTGACCGCGGAGCGCGTTCGCCGTCGCGATCGTGACACGCCGAGCAGCGGAGTGACTCCATGATGCGAGCGGCGAACTCCACCGGCGGCTCGGGCTGCTGAAACCTGCCGCGATGCTCCAGAAACGACATTAACGCCCCTCGCTCCGCGTCGGTGACGGAATACGTCGGTCGATCCGGTTCCGCCGCATCCGAGGCAGTGAGATCGGAAACGGAGCCGATGCAAGATCGCGCCACGTCAACTCGCGCCGGGAGCGGAATCACCACAGGCACCGTCGCAGCGGAAACCGTGTGACACGCCCCGCACCGACTTGCTGTGAAGCGCTCGCGCCCTCGCGCGGAATCACCGATCGGCTCGTCGGTTGCCCGCGGTTCGTCTTCAACGCTGTCGACGACATAGGCCGCGATTTGTGCGGCCTGTTCGGGCGTGAGATTGAAATCGGGCATGCGGGTCGAGGGATGATGCCGTCCCGGCTCTGCGAGGAACTCCGCCAGCCTGCCCGGCTGAAACTTCTCCGCAACGTGGGCCAGACTGAGGCGATCGAACTCGTCGTCGACGCCCGGCGACTCGAAGTGATGGCACGCGATACAACCGAGTCCTTCATACAGCAACAGCCCGGCCTCAACATCGTCTGACGCACCGGCTGTGTCCCCATCCAGATCGGCGGGCGGCGCGAGTTCCGACAGATACGCGACGATGTCGATGGCTACCCGCCGAGCGACGGCTGGATCGGCATCGAGCATGTGCGGCATCGTCGTGTGCTCGCGGCGACTCGCAGCATCAGCCAGCCAGTCGATCAGCCAGCCCGCATTCACTCGGTGCGTGATGCCGCGCAGATCCGGCCCCGACTGCGCGAGATCCCACTCCGAGAACGAAGCGCCCGGGTCGCCGTGACAGCGAAAGCATTTCAGTTCGGCGAACAATGATCGGCCTTCACGCAATCGAGTCGCTTCCACCAGCGCCGGCGTCTCGGGGTCATGCCACAGCCGATCAGGGGGCAACGGCTCCCAGTCGAAGTCCGGCCCGCGCCATAGTACTCGTGAGGCACGTCCGGACTCCGGCGATACGGAGAAGGTCAAGCCGATTTCGTTGAAACCCTGCCTGAGCGTGAAACGTCGCTGGTGAGTCGCGTCGAAGTTCGTCACATCATCGTTGATTCGCCCCAGGAAGACTTCCGCGCCTTCAATTCTGAAATCGTACTCGTCTGTGAGGTCGATCTGCAGCCAGCCGTCAATCCCGATTTGTTTCGCCTGTCGCAAGACTTGCACAGTTGAATACTCATCACTCGTGAGTTGCCAGTTTGCCAGACGGGTCACGATGCAATCACTCGGTCGATCCTCGCCTGCATCCCTGATTTCAGCCAACAGCCCGCGCTGCAACCCCGCCTGCACGTCCGGATCGAGTGCCAGTGCCGGCTCCGGGCGCGTCAACTGCCTTTCATCAATGCGTTCCTCCGGCACGTAATTCAGCGTGTGCAAGTACGTGAACCGCAGCGGTTCACCGGCCGCCGTGCGGATCGAAAGTTCGATCTGCAGTTGATTCACCGGCTTCAAGTCCGGGATTTCGAGGAATAGTCTGTTGCCTTCCAGCAGTGTGGCCGACCGCAATGCGACCGCCTCATGCCCTTCGCCCGATACGCGCCCCGGCAAGAGGTCGGGGGAGCCGTACTCCGCGCGGTATTGATAGTCCCAGCGTTCGACGCGATAGCGGCCGACATCCTGTGCGGTTTCGCGATCGAGAGGTGATGCGAACTCGAGCATCAACCCGTTGCCGTAGCTGCGTGCGGCGATCGGCATGCGGTCGGGTTTGCCGGTGGGGCGAACTCGCTGCAGGCAGCCATCTTGTGCGGCGCTCGTCACCCAGCCGCGCATGCCGCTCACGTAAAGCTGCCCGTCGAGCGGATGGAACCGGCCACGCATTACACCCGATTCGAATGAAAGTGGCCAGGTGAAACTGCCGGCCTGTCGACGGCCCGGCGTCACCGTGTCTTGCGAAGCGATGCCGTCACTCGGGTTGCCGAACGCCGGCTCATAGAGAATCGAGTGCAGCGTGCATTGGCCGAACGACAGATGCAGCATCTCGCCGGGAGAGCGCGATCCGAAGCCTTGCGACGGCACCCAGATCTGTCCGCCGCCGGAGTTGTCGATCAAGCGCGGGAAATAACACATTGGCGGATCGAACCCGAGCGGTCGGGCATCGGTGACCCTGGGACCAAGATAGCCGTAATGATCTCCCGGCAGCACCCAGCAGAGATACGAAGCCGGCGTCCATTCTCCTTCCTGCGGCGTGGCGGTGATCACATCATTCGGCCCGACCGACATGCCATTGGGGTTTCGCAGTCCCGTCGCGATGACATCGCTGGTCGCCCCATCGGCCGAAACCCGCACGACGCCGTCGACGGCGTGCACGTAATAGAAGTTTCCTTGTGAATCGGTTTCGAGACACGTCACATAGTCGTGACCGCCCGGCGAGGTGCTGATGCCGTCGTGAAAGCTCTCGTAGAAGTCGGCCTCTCCGTCACCGTTGAGATCATGCAGGCGTGTGATGCGATCCCGGCCCAGGAGGTACACGTCATCGTTGACGATCCGCAGGCCCAGCGGTTGAAAGAGGCCAGAGGCCATGCGAGTCCACTCGATACGATCGAGGTCGGCATCGATGCCGGTGACGCGCCAGACGTCGCCGTGCACGGTGCAGACGGCCACGTCGCCGTTGGAAAAGAAATCGTGGCCGCCGATGAACATCAGAGCCTTCCACGGGTTGTCGAGCGGCAACTCAATCGTGTCGACGGCGTAAGCAGCATCGTCGCTGCCGAGCCGGCCAACCGTTTCGAGCGTCTGCCCCCAGAGCGCTGGGCCTCCTTCGGTGAAGGGACTGAGAGAAGGAGAATCTTTCAATGACTCTTCCCATGCATCCAGTGTCTCCAGCGGAGTCGAAGTAGACGCAATCAGCACATATTCCGTGCGAATTTCCTCCGAGGCTGTAATAGAGCCTGTAATCACCGCACCGTAGACGATGCCTTCCCATCCACTAGACCGCATTGTTAACCGCATTGGCGCGGCTACGTTCGGTATTGACATTCGCAGCGGCTCTGAATGTGGAGCCACTTCGAACGTGCGATTGATCGCGAACTCACCGTCACTCTCGTCAGACGTCATCAACATCAGCGACTCGAGTACTTGAACGCCATCGACAGTATACGCCAGCACGATCTGCTCGCCGTGCCGGTAGTGACCTTGATACTTCACGTCATGATTGGGCCAGGCCTCGCCTGGCTCGGCCACGAACAGCGGCTCACCCTGTGGTCGCGGCGAGACGATGATGCCGTACCGCGCGGGATCGAATTGCAGAAACCCACCAGTCCAGGCCGCCCGCATCTGCATCGTGGATGTGTCATAACACACGCTGGCCGTTTGTTCGCCGTCTTGCAGGCGGATTGTCAATCCCTTGGCGAGCAGCCCACCTGGCAGGTCGACGATGCTGGCGAGTGCGGGGCCGATCTCCATCTCCTGCCAGCGGCTGTCGCGGGAGTCGTCTTCAGTCCAGTCGAAGCCGACGACCTCGCGGCCCCAGTGATCGGGTTTGGTTGCATCATCGGCGGGCGCATCATTGGACGCCGTCTCTTGATTCAGCACGTTCTGATTCTGCCCGAGGACGGCGGGATGTGTTTTTGTTTCGTCCACGAACACTGTCCCGCTGCCATCGGCGTTACGCGGCGTTACGGCATCGAATCGCCACAGCCCGAGCGAGGTGTCATCCGCCGCGAAGGGCTCATTTGGAAGGGCCGCGATCTCGCGAGCACCGCGCGATATCCGCACCTCATCGATGACGCCGCCACAGCCGATGCCGCCGTCGACGAGTCGTCCGATGGCCAGCGCAGCGGGAACAGATGCATCCGACATCCGCTCCATGGTCTGATCGGCCACTTGCGCTCCGTCGACGAACAGCTTCACGCGACCTGCTTCATGCGTCATCGCGAGGTAGTGCCATTGGCCGTCGCAGACATTGACGCTCGACCGCGCATGATCGGGCGTCATCCCCGGCAGATAAGCCGCCAAGTAGCCGTCGCCGGCCTGCGTGAACAACTCCCAGTGCGTGGCCGAATCCTTGTTCTCGTGAGCGACGAGAATGTTGAAGCCGTTCGAGTTGTCGAGCTTGGCCCAGCATTCGACCGTGAGGGGCGGATCGCGGAAGACTTCATCCGTGGCGATGTATGCGCCGCCGGCATGGGTGTTCAGCGCTGTGCCGAAGCGTCCCTCGACAAGTGGCTGGGCGTGGGCGGTCGCATCAGCCGTTGGCACTGGATGCACATGGCGACCGGGTTCCAATGGCTCTCTGCGGGCCACCCAGGCGGCGGCGCGGGAAATGAGTTCCGAGGTGCCGGCGTTGCGAATCGATTCGGCTGCATGTCCCAGCACGGTTTGAAAGACTCGCGACTCTCCGTAATCGTAGACAAACGCCATCGGTTCCCATTCGCCTGTCACATTCGATCGCGCACGAGCCAACACATGTATCGGCTGGTCCCCCTGCTGGCGAAAGTAAAGTTCATCCGTGGTGCGAAACGCCTCCATTCCCCGCGTGACTTCGTGCTCCTGGTCGACCACTTCGACGTCGAACTCGCCGTAGGCATCGTGGCCGCTCAGTCCCGGAGTGTGATCCCAGACACGCCGACAGATATTGCGGTACTCGGGCCAGTCACTGTCCTCGGAGTCGGGGAGGGAGAAGTGAAACGCACCGTTTGAGAAGTGAATCAGCACCAGACCGCCGCCCGCGCCAAGATAGTCGAGCAATCCTTGCTTCGACGCCTCGCTGAGCGGAGGCTGTTGCCAGTTGCAATAGTTGAGCAGCAGCAGGTCGTACTGCGAGAGATCGGTCTTCAGGCACTCGATATCTTCCGAGACCGCGACCACGAAGCGAGGATCCTGTTCGAGTGCCTCCTGCAGGGCAGGAGTGGTGTCCTGCCAGACGTGAGCCGGATGCTGCGCGCCCGTAACGATGAGTGCCGACATGGGTTCATCATCGAGCGTGGCGCGAGCAGTCCCCTCGACGCCGTCGAGCGCGGCCATGATCTCGGCGTGGGTGTAGAACCGTGACTCGACGCCGTGTTCGGGCACTTCGCCACCTGCCGTCCAGAGGATGGCGTTGAGAATCAGCTTGCGAAACTCGGCCACCTGCCAGTTGTCATAGAAGTGGCCGCAGGTCGTACCGAAGCCTCGCCCGACATTCTCGCGTTCGCGGGCCCAGGCCACGACACGACCATCGGGTTCGCGGCCTTCCAGGGCAGAGACGCTCCACAATGGACTGACGCCAGCGTCTGCGAAGCGAATGTTGTAATAGAACTCTTCATTGATCTTGAACGGTGCGATGCCGCGCAGCACCGGATGGTCAGGCGTCGCCGGCGTTACTTCGCCTTCGACCGTCGTGATGGCTGAATACCATTCACGGCGGCCATCGGTTTCCCAATCGAAGTAGCCGCCGGTCCAGTCCAATATCTGCTCGGCATACGCATCGGGAGCAAATGTCGAGAAGTGAAACGTCATGAAGCCGCAGCCGCGATCGATCTGCCGCTGAATCGTCGCGATGTGCTCCGCTGATTCCAGATGAGGCGCCTCGGCATACAGGTCGCCGTCGCGGCCATCGGAGATCACGAGAATCGTGTCGGCGTCGTCGAGCGTCGATTCATCGGCCGGCCAGCCGTCCAGGTGGTACTCGACTGCAATCTGGTTGGTGACGTTCGAGTTGTCGAGCATCACCTTGATCAGTCGCACCGACCAGGGATAGTCGTGAATCCCGTTGCCGACGGGGCCGTGACTCTTCGGGCCGGCGATGAGAACGATCTTGAGAGGATCGGATGCGGAAGTGACAGCGTCGGCTGTGTCGTCAGCGGTCGCAGGTTGGAGGCCCGGAGTGATCGGCGAATCGATCAGCAACCAGAAACCGGAAGCCGCCGCAAGAGTAGCGACCAAGACCGCGGGAACAGTGTGGAACTTCATGGACTGAACCAGTTGATGCGGTGAATGGTCGACAGCAACCCGG
>JANNSB010000348.1:0-6972 GCA_031402175.1 Planctomycetaceae bacterium | reverse complement strand
CGAGGAGCATCAGGCAGAGCCATTCTTCCTCTACTTGCCGCACGCGATGCCTCACAAGCCGCTGGCGGCGTCGGAGGAGTTCTATCAGTCGACGGGACACGGTCTGTATGCCGACGTGATCGCCGAACTCGATACCGAGATCGGACGCTTGCTGGAGGCCGTCGATCGATTGGACCTCTTGTCCAACACACTCATCATGTTTGCGAGCGACAACGGCCCCTGGTACGGCGGCAGCACCGGCGGCCTGCGCGGCATGAAGGGGACGACGTGGGAAGGAGGCATCCGCGTGCCGTAGATCGTCCGCTGGCCCGGCGTCATTGAAGCGGGTCAGTCGATCGATGAACCGGCGATCGTACTTGATCTGTTTGCGACATCGCTCGCGGCCGCGGGGATCGAGCCGCCGATGGATCGCGCGATCGATGGCGTCAATCTGTTGCCGTTGTTGACGGGCGCGGGATCACTGCCCGAGCGGCCGTTGTACTCATTTCAGGGTCAGATTCGCACCGTGCGGGTCGGCGAATGGAAACTGCACGCTTCGGCTCCCGGAACGCAGCGTCTGGGAGACGACTGGGTCGACCCGCGCCGTCCAAACGGCGTCACGCTGCTCGCGCCGTATGAACAGGCGCGGCCCGCCGAGTATCCGGGACTACTGACCGGCGACCAGCCCGATGGGCCGGCGCTGTTCAATTTGAGAGACGATCCCGGCGAACAGCATGACTTGGCCGACGCGCATCCGGAGAGAGTGCAGGAGATGCTGCAGCTCATCGAAGAGATGCAGTCGCGGGCGGGAGAGCCGTTGACTGCCCGACCGTAGCGGCGCGCGAAAACTGCAGCGCGATCGTCCGCGGCTGCACGCTGTACCTCATTCGGCAGCGTCATCCGGCGGTGCGTCCACCGCGGTTTCTTCGGTTGCAGAGCCCTCGGACTCAGCATGAGTTGCACCTTCTGCGTCAGGCGCCTCTTCGGTTTCGGAGGACTCATGCGTTTCGGCGGGAGCTTCGGCAGGCAGATCGACGTTCGCATTGATCCATTGCCGGAGTTGCGGACCTTCCATGAAGCCCTCGCTCGCCACCAACTCACCCTGTTGAAACAGGCACAGGGTCGGAATGTACCGCACCTCGAAATGACTGGCGAGTTCGGGCTCTTGATCTGTGTCGATCGCCACGATCTTGAGCCTCCCCGCGTATTCTGTTTCCAGATCGTGCAGAATCGGCTTGAGCATCTGACAGGGGCTGCACCACTCGGCGCCGAAGTCGACGAGTACGGGGATGTCGCTTTCGTAGACCTCGCGGACGAACTCGGGATCAGAAGTCCGTGTGATGGAACTCAGGTCGGGTGCATCTGACGTGGCGACTTGTGCCTGCTCGGTGCACCCCGACAAAATCATGAGGCACGGCAGCAGAGCGGTTGCAGTACGGATGCGGAACATGGCAACAAGTTGCATGAATTGTCTCGGACGGAGGGGCGGAAAATGACGTTGGATATCGTGATAACAGACTGACTCTGAATTCACTCCGTATCATAGCGGACGAGGCAGAGAAGTCGCCTGCCCGTTCGATTACGAGTTGGAAATCGATCGAAACAGCTCCAACGTCCTCTGGGCCATCAATTCCAGGGAATACTCGCTGCGGACACGTTCATGGCCTGTTTCCGCCAACTTCATCCGCCGAACGTCGTCCGTGAGGAGTTCGAACAGGCCATTCGCCAGTGCTTCAGCATTCTTCGGTTCCACCAGCAGTCCGCCGCCGGTCTTTTCGATGATCTCGGGAAACGAGCCATGCCGGGGCTGCACGACGGGGACGCCGTTGGCCAGCGCCTCGAGCACATACAACCCCTTCGGTTCGAGAAACTCAGTGGGGACCGACAGCACATCGATCGACTGGTAGAACGCGGCCTTCTCATCGACGGTCGCGGGGCTGCCGACGTATTCGAAGTTCGTACCCAGCGCGGCGGCGCGTGATGCCTCGCGAAAGTACTTGCGGTAAGCCGACCCGAGGTAGCCTCCCACTCTGAGTTTCACATCGGGCAGGCGCTCCTGCAGCAGACACATTGCGTCTACGAGATGATGCAGACCTTTCTCCGGCGCGATGCGGGCGAAGTAGCCGACGGTCCCTGCTTGATGCTCGATCGGTCGCGGCCGACCCGTGTGCGGGGCGAAGTCGATGCCCAGGGGAATCAACTCGAAGCGATCCGCATCCAGCGACAGATACCGGCTGATGTAGTCGCGATAGAACCGCGTGTGCGTGAAGAAGCGATCGAACTCCGCGGCATTACGACTCATGGCGGCGACGGCCTGATCGCGGTACTTGTCGGGCAGCATATCGAGGAACAAATCGTCTCCCTGCAGCACACAGGCGAGCGGGCCGGCATAAACCTTCCGCAGGGCGGGCAGCGCGCCCGACAGTAGCGCGTTGGAAAAGATAACGGCATCAGGTTTCAGCGCGGCGACATGCTTCGCCAGCTCGGTGAACGAATCGCGATGCGGCCCATCAGGTCCGGCCAGCATGTCGAGCGCAAGATCGCCCAGATCGCCCGCGTTGTTGCTGACCGAGAACTTCGTCGCGAGTCTTATGAGCCAGCGCGCATCTAGCAGCCGCTTCATCCCGCGCGGAATCTTTCGCCAGAGCGACGAGGCGCTGTCGAGATAGACATTCACTCCGCCAAGATAGACCTGTCGATCGCTCGCGTCGGCTTCGTCCACGCGGATCGGCGTGTAGGTCGGAAGAAGCGAAACCTCGGCCCCGGCCGACTGCAAGGCACGGGCCCAGGTGTTGTCGTGCATGCACGAACCGCAAAACATCCCAGCCCCGCCGGCAGTGATGAAAACGATATGCATTTCTGGGTCGGGGTCCAGGGACGAGTGTCTAGCGAATGGCTGGATTCAGGGGGCCAGAGGCAGGTCAAAGTTTGGTCAGATAGGAAGAGAGATGAGCGCGGAGACAACGTCCCGCTGCGGGAATTCGGTCGGGCGTCAGAGCAGGCTGAAACACTCAGTTTCCATCGGTCTCTGCACCATCCGGTTCAGTGACCGCGAAAATGGCCTCATTGATGGCGGTGGGGGTCATGGTCCCGTCGCCGATGGTGATGTTGCCCGCCAGGATCAATTTCAAGGGGCGCGTACAGGTTCGGTCGTTGCAGGCCTGATAGCGCAGTTCCAGCGACAATGTCGTCTCGCCGGCGGCAAGGTCGGCGCTCGGAATGATCGTGCCATGCAACACGACCTGCCCTTCGTACACCACGACGGGTTCGTCGAAGCCCTCGATCATCAGCCCTTCACCTTCCGGATAAACCACTTCGCCCAGAGCGAACGAGGAATCCGCGGGGAGCAGCAGTTCGGTCGGCTTGACGAAGTCGGGATGCGGTGGATTCGCATTGATGTGCCACGAGTCGACGACATCGATCACGATGGCGACGCGGGCCGCTTCGCCGGCAATGAGCAGATCGCGGTCGAGATAGACCGCAGTCGAAACATATTGAGGCATCGACGACATCACGTTGGCCATGCTGGTCGCGAGCGGCGTCAACTCGCCGTCGTCGTCGCCAGATGCATCATCCGTCGCGGTGCCAGGATTATCGGGAGCCGCCGCAATCAACGCCGGCGCAGCCTCGGCTCCATAGGCGGCGATGTATTCTGACAGAGCGATCGCCATCGCGGGCATCGAACCCGGAGAGCGGGCCAGTTGCGGTGAGAACGTCTTGAGCGTGTCGCGAGCGAGTTCCTGATACGACGACTCGCCCGTAACCTGCGCCAGTCTGACCAGGTTGAGCACCGACACGCTGTTCCCCGAAGGCATCACCGAATCGTAAGCCTCCTTCGTTCTTGCCAGCAGCAGTTCGTGGTCCCTGCCGGTGTAGAAGAACCCACCGCCGGCCGTGTCCCAGAACAAGGAGACTTGGTCGTCCATGAGATGCCGGGCCGCCGTCAACCACTGATCGTCACCGGTGGCCTGATGCAGATCGAGCAGCGACTGCACGAGCAGAGCATAGTCGTCCAGATAGGCCGGTAGATAAGCGCGTGTCTGACAGTAGGTATGCAGCAGCCGTCCGTCAGCATCTCGCATGCGGGCCAGGATGAATAACGCCGCTTCTTCCGCCGACTCGATGTATTCCGGCCGGCCGAGAATGGACCCGGCTCGTGCCAGCGCAGAGATCATCAAGCCGTTCCACGCGACGATGACTTTATCGTCCTTGAGGAGGGCCGGTCGCTGTTGTCGGACCTGGAGCAGTGCCTCTCGACTGTCTGACAAGCGCTCCGACAACACGGCTTCGGGGAGCTGCAACTGGCGAGCCGTCTCTGCGAACGACTGTGGGCGATGCAGAATCAACCCATGTTCAAACGTCTGATCGACCTCCAGGCCGTAGGCGGCGGCAAAGAGTGGAGATTCCTCGGAACCAAGCAACTGTTCGATCTCGTCGCGGGTCCAGACGTAGAGAGCGCCTTCGATGCCATCGGTTTCGGCATCAAGCGCGGAATGGAACGCACCCTCGGTGTCGCGCAGTTCTCGCAGCACGAAGGCGACTGATTCTTCGGCCACATGACGATAGAGATCGAGATTCGTACGGGAATACGCGTCAGAGTATACAGCGACCAGTTGCGCGTTGTCGTACAGCATCTTCTCAAAGTGGGGCACGAGCCAGCGGCGGTCGGTGCTGTAACGATGGAAGCCGCCGCCCAGGTGGTCGTAGATGCCTCCATCGGCCATGGCCTCGAGCGAATGATCGAGCGCGGCGGCGACGGATTCATCATGCCCCGCCCGCAAGCGCGACTGCAGCAGGTTGAGCCGCGAAGGCACCGGAAACTTCGGCGTCTCCGGCTGCAGCGGAGAGAAATCGAGGCCACCAAACTCGGGATCATATTGCTGCATGACGGCCGATGTCGCCTGCACTACCAGGTCGGCATGCAACGGCATCGGCTCCAGCGTGAGGGGTGGACGCGACAGACGCCGCACTTCGGCTGCCAGAATCTCGGACGAACCGCGGACCTCTTCTTCCCGCGTCGACCAGATCGTCTGCACAGTGCGCAACACATTCGGAAAGCCCGCGCGGCCGGGTTTGTCCTCCGGCGGAAAGTAGGTGCCACCGGCGATCGGGTAGCCGTCGGGAGTGAGGAAGATCGACAACGGCCAGCCGCCCCCTTCCGGCGAACCGACCGCTTGCAGATAGACCTGCAGAGCGAGCATGTAGATGTCATCCAGATCGGGCCGTTCTTCGCGGTCGACCTTGATGTTGACGAAGTGTTCATTCATGTAGGCCGCGATCTCGGCGTTCTCGAAGACTTCACGCTCCATCACATGGCACCAGAAGCAACTGCTGTAGCCGATCGACAGAAAGATCGGCTTGTTCTCATCGATGGACTTCTGCAGGGCCTCGGGCCCCCAGGGAAACCAGTCGACCGGGTTGTGAGCGTGCAACCGCAAGTACGGACTCGCCTCGGACGCCAAACGATTCGCGGGATGCTCGCTTTCGTCCGCAGGTTCGGAAACAGCTTCAGCAGCAGGGGCATCATCGGCAGCCGCAACGGTCGCCGCGGTTAGCCCCGAAGAGTTACTGCCGCCGCAACCCGACTGGCTGAACACCAACGCGGAACCAACGACAAGCCCGAACACGACCCGTGCGTAGGTCTGCATGCAAACACTCCCTTCAATACCATCAATCATCGCGGCTCACATCAGGCCGCGCGGTCAACTGCACGAGATCCTAATTCGTGGGGCTGATTGGGGAAAGTCGAGTCGCAAACGGCCGCCAATCAGCACCCTTTCCCCCCGCTGGAGGCTGTTCTGTGCGTTCGTGAACCACTCGCGGAAGAGGTGTTCGTTGTACCTTGCCTCGTCAGAATGAATGTTCGTGGGTAAGGTCGTATGCTCTGGTCCCGAACAATCGAAGGTTGCTCAATGTCCGCTCCGGAATTCTCAACGCACGAAAGCAGCGATCAGGAATCGCCGCAGGTTGCGCCAATACGATTTCGCGGTGCGTTAACCGTTGCCGATGCCTTCGCAGCCGTTTCCCTCGCGCAGCCGATCGGCAACAAGATTGCGATGTGGGTTATCAGGATATTTCTGGCAGCCGTCCTCATCTACTCGATCTGGTTTACTGTATTCGCATACCAACAGGAGAACCGGATTCTGGCACGTGTGGCGCTGGCCGGCGTCGTGTTCGTTCTCTTTCTGATCTGGGGCGTGATCGGCCGCGAGATCTGGTATCGGAGACGTGCGAAACAACTCGCCAAAGAAGGCAAGTTTCAATACGCCCCTTCGGAAGGCGAGATCGACGACCATTCGATTCGGACCAAGGCCGCGATCGGTGAATCGACGATCCATTGGACGGCTTTTTGCGGGTATCGAGAATCGGCCCGATTGGCTCTCCTCTACATGCAATACCCTGCGTCCTACGTCATCGTCGCTCGCTCCAAGTTCGGCTGTGAACAGGACTGGACTCGTTTTCTCGAACTCGCCAGTCGGAAACTCAAGCGATTGTAGGTTCGGCTGGGACACTGAGGGATGTTTTCCAGCACATCTGCGGTTGGGCGTTAGACTAATGGGGGTCTCGCGCCAGTCCGTTCAATCCCGATTCGCCCAAACCCAATTGTCTGCCTCACACGCACTGCGCCGCGAATACTTCCTGGTCGAGCTGCTTCTTGTGCGGGCAGCCGCAGGTTTCCCACCAGTCGGCGGCCATTTCGCGGGTCCACATGCCGGCATCAGCACACGACAGCAGGGCTTCGCGAAAATCGTCGGCCGTCTGGTAGCGATCGGCTGGATTCTTCTCCAGGGCCTTGAGGATCACGCGCTCCAGGTCCGGAGGCAGGTCTGGGTTCAGTTCCGACGGTCGTTGCGGCTTCTCGTGGGCGTGCGCCATCAGCACCTTGATGGGGCGGTCGGCCTCGAACGGCGCGCGACCCGTCACCAGGAAATAGGCCACCACGCCCATCGAATAAATGTCGCTGCGGCCATCAGGTTCATCCCCCTTGGCCTG
>JANNSB010000347.1:0-12908 GCA_031402175.1 Planctomycetaceae bacterium | reverse complement strand
GCATTGGACGGCGTCGCGATCGGTACGTACCTGCACGAGCACCAGCAGCTTACTCGGCCCGCGTGGGTCAACCTGCGATCGCATCGCGGCAGGCAGATCACGCGAGAGTTCCCCGCGACCGATCCCGCGAACAACGATCATCCGTTGTTCCATCCCGGAATCTGGATCAGCTACGGGCATCTCGACGGCTACGATTTCTGGCGGCTCGAATCGCCGGTTCTACACGATCGATTTCTGACGGAGCCGGTGGTGAGTGACGACGGCTGCAGCCTCGCATTCGAGGTTCGCAGCCGATATGCCACCGCCAGTCACGGGACGCTCATCTGTCTGGAGGACGTGAGTTACTCGCTGACCCGCAACGATATCGGCGTGCTGCTGTCGGTCGACATTCACTATCGCAACCCCGATCGCGACTTCTACTTCGGCGATCAGGAGGAATCGGGTTTGGGCATTCGTCTGGCATCGCCGTTTCGCGTCGATACGGGAACCGGCCGCATCTTGAATGATCAAGGTGATGAGAACGGGGCCGGCGTCTGGGGCAAAGAGGCCCGCTGGGTCGACTTCTCGGCAGCGTTCGATGGCACTCGCGCCGGCGTGCTATTGATGACTCACGCAGACAACTCGCGTCCCTGCTGGATGCACGCCCGCGACTATGGCCTCGTCGTCGCCAACCCTTTCCCGCGTCAACCCCAGGAACGCAGCGAGCCGTTCGTGCAAACCTGGGTCCGCCAGGGCGAGATCTTTCGTCTCCGCTTCGGCGTGCTGATCTTCGACGTGGACGAGGCAGCGCTCGAACACGCCGAGTGGTATTCGAGATGCATGGGAACATAAGGCCCCGGTTCAAAGGGGCGACACAGCCACAAGTCTGTCGTTCGAGTGGTCGTTCCCATGGCCATCTGGCGATTGCGAAGTGCCTTCGGCGTTCCGTCGACCATGGGCCAACGTCGAACCTCGCTCCCAGCCGCTTCCCTTGACAAGCATGCCTTGCGCGGACGATCATCGACCGCCTGCATCGAACATTCACGATGCCGGGTGAACCGACTTGCCCGCCGGCCGGAGACAATAGAATCTGGGCCGGAAATCGAGTCGGGTGGGTCAGTTTCCGTGCCGGCCTGTCCGCCGGGAACCCAGCGAGAGGATGCCTCCATGGCGAGCCAGCGGCGAATTGATATCGAGGATCTGGGCGACGTGACGGTCGCCCGATTCGTCGATAAGAAGATTCTCGACGAGAACAACATTCAGATCATCGGCAACCAGCTGATGGATCTGGTCGATGTCGACGGCCGTCGCAAGATCGTGCTGGACTTCGGCAACGTCGAGTACCTGTCGAGCGCCGCGCTGGGCAACATCGTCAAGCTGAACACGCGGCTCAAGAGCGTCGGGGGCAAGTTGGTGCTGTGCAGCATCCGTCCGGAGATTCACGAGATCTTCAAGATCACACAGCTACATAAGGTCATCAACATCCAGGGGACGCAAGACGAGGCCGTCGCCGGCATGTAGAGTGGCGACCCGGAACCGGTCGAATCCAGGTGGCGGGCTTCATCATTCGACAGGCTGGGATTCATTGACAGATTGATTCTGGTCACATGCCGATGAGCTCCGCCACATCTTTCGAAGTAACTATCCCCAGCGATACTACAGAGGGGCTGCGGGTCCAGGCCCGCATTCTCGACCTGATCGCCCTGCACGGGTTCTCGGAGCGCGACACTTTCGGGATCCGCCTGTCGCTCGAGGAAGCCATCGTCAACGCCATCAAGCATGGCAACAAGTACGAAGATGCCAAGGTCGTCCGCATCGCGTGGAGAATCCACGACGGCGAACTGTACGTGGAGATCGAGGACCAGGGAGCGGGCTTCGACCCGGCGGATGTCCCCGATCCGACCGCGCCCGAGAATCTCGATCGCCCCAGCGGCCGCGGCCTGATGCTGATGCGCAACTTCATGGACGGAATTATGTACAGCGAGAAGGGCAATTTCGTCGCCATGCGCAAAAAACGCAGTTCGTGACGGATCGGCTGCCCGTAGTCGCGCTTCGCTCAGACGGCGACGACAATCAGTCTCCGGGCTTCATTCTTCACAGGCATCATGTACAGCGTTCTTCTATTCGACATCGACGGCACACTGCTCAGTACGGGCGGCGCGGGCCAGAAGGCCATGGAACTCGCCTTGACGGCCGCCTTCGGAATCGAATCGGTCTGCGAAGATATCCCCGCGGCCGGCCGCACCGACTACGCGATCACCACCGACTTCTTTCGGCTGCATGGCGTCGCGGATGATGTCGCCGCACGGGAAAAGTTCACGGCGACGTACTACGAACACTTGCCGACGACGCTCAGAACCCAGCAGGGACGCATCTTGCCGGGCGTGGAACGCATGCTGGCGGTGCTCGGCGAACAGCCACATGTGCGGATGGGTCTGCTCACCGGGAACTTTCGCGAAGGCGCCCGATTGAAGCTGGCGCACTACGCGATCGATCATCACTTTCGATTTGGCGGCTACGGCGATCATCATCCCGACCGCGATGATGTGGCCCGCCTGGCCTATGCCGCGGCAATCGAAAACATGGGCAGCGATGTGCGGCCCGATCAGACGTGGGTCATCGGAGACACTCCCTCGGATGTCAAATGCGGCCGAGCCATCGGCGTCCGTGTGCTGGCCGTCGCGACTGGCGTGTTCTCGGCCGAAGAACTGGCCGCCTGCAAACCTGATGTGCTGCTGGAAAACTTCAGCGATCTGGAGGTCACGCTCGAGAGTCTGGGGATCTGGAGTCGCAATCATGCCCAAGCTGTTCGTGATACTTGCGGCACGCGAAGCAACGGCGATCATCCTGCGCCGGGGCCCGTCCGCCTGGTATCACCTGATCCAATGGGACACCCGCCGGGATTACTTTAAGAGCGGTGCCTGGTTCAAGGGGAGAATCTACGAGGAGAAATGCGATCTTTCCCCCGACGGCAGCCTCTTCCTCTACTTTGTGCTGAAGGGATCTCGCCTAAGCAACGAGTTCCCACCTGCGTGGACTGCCGTGAGCCGTCCCCCATGGCTGCACGCCTTGGCGCTATGGCCGCAAGGAACCACTTGGGGCGGCGGACGATTCATCGACAATCGAACGATTGCTCTGAATGGCGTAAACCATGAGCAGCTTCAAGAATTTCAAGCGAGTGGCCTGCGAGTCGCGAGTGGCGAAGAAATGCCCTTCCGTGTCAAAACAAACGACGTGCCCGACGCCGACTGGTGCGGCAGGGATCAGCGCGATCGAATCATCTTTACGCGAGCCGGCCAACTCTTCTGCCGTGAGAAGAATGCCGACCGATTGCTCGCTGACTTCACGGAGTTGACGCCGCAACCCGAACCCGCCCCCAATTGGGCGACTCGACCGTTGTGACGGCCTCGAGTCAACTTCTCCATCACGCCGTCATCGCGACGTGCTCGCGGTACTCGCTGCCGCGCTTCCAGGTGAAGGCTTCGGTGTAGTAGTGCAGCAGTCCCAGGTAGCCGACGACGAGAAAACTCGCGGCATAAGGCAAGTCGTAACCGGTCGGAGCGAGTAGCAGTTCGGTGACGGGTTGAGCAAAGCGGTCGATCGCCCATGTGAGCAGCATCGCGATGGCAGGGCAGACCCAGAAGATGCCCAGTCCCAGCTTGCTGGCCGCGCGATAGAGCCAATTCTTGGGATGCCCGCCGTGCATGTTCACATCGTGCGCGATGTAGAACGTGAAGGCCGTCACATCGTGCACGAGCCTGGGACCGAGAATCGCCAGGAACGAATACCCCATCCCATAGAACATGCCGCTCTGCAGAATGAGCACTGCATTCGCCCACAGGTACATCCGACCCAGGCGCGAAGTAATGCGAACGTGGCACACGACCGTCAACACGAGTGCAACAGCCGCCAGTCCCCAGAGCGTCACATGTGTCCAATAGAGACCTCCCTCCGAGAACCGCCGCCACGCATAGATCGCGAAATAGAGAATCGAACCGAAGGCGATCAGTGTCCAGCCCCAGGCGTCGTAGACCCAGCTCGTCATGCGGCACATCCCCTTGCCGATGCCGACCTGCTGCTTGATGACGTGCAGCACCGTCACCGCTCCCACGATGGCCAGAAAGACGTGATACGGCAGAAACAGACTGCCGACACCGAAGAAGAGCAGGATCAGCACCGTCAGCAGCGTGAGCCTCAGCCAATAGCTCCGCACGTAGTTCTTGTTGGAAAACAGAATCACGGAGCTGGCGATAATGTGCGGCGTGCCGAACAGCAGTTGAAACACGAAGAACCGCTCCGGACTCGTCGGCAACAACCGCACCAGATCCCCGTTCCACACCCAGCGATCGAGGAACATCGCCAGCAAACACAACGGCACGACGGCATAGATGCCGAGCAGAAATCGCGCGGAGATCTTGAGCTTGGGTTGCGCCGACGGGTCGGCAATGGGCTTTTGCGCACAGCTCAACACCGCAGCCTCATCGCCGGCCACCGCGACGCCCGCCTCAAGTTGATCCGCCGACTGGTGCATGCAGAAAGATGGTTCCGAAGTTTCGATGCCGTAACTCAACAGGGAATCGATTATCAGGCGACTCTCCGCCGGACGCAATCGAACGGGGTGGCGGCGATTCGGATTCGATGCGATAAAGCACGCATGCCGACGGATGACACTTCAGCGACAAGCGACGAACCAGCACCAACGGTTTCCACCGTGGGACCGGTCGCGGTCAAGGAGCCGTCGCGAACGGTGCGGGCACTCACGTCCTGGAAGCTGTGGATCGTGCTCTTCATTCTGGGGCTGCTCGGAATCGGCATTTCACTGACGATGCCGATCGTCTATCGCCTGCGGGCGATGCGATATTTCGAGCATCATCCGCAACAAGGCAAGTATGAATTGTCGGCGGAGCACGCGGACTGGACGGAGCGCTACGGGAACTGGGCCAACGGCCTGCGGGACGTCAAAACGCTGCGGATCCTGGCGGCGGATGACGAGTCACTGGGGTACGCTTCCGCGCTGCATGACGCCAGGTCGCTCGTGATCGTCACGGCACCGGGCCGACCTGTCAGCGAACGTGGGCTGTCGTATTTGCCGCCGTTTGAACGGCTGGAACAGTTGGTGCTGGCCGGCCCGGGGTTCACCGATGAATCGGTCGCCCGCATCCTGGCGTTACGCCCGCCGCTGCGCAGGGCATTGTTTTTCGAGGCGAGGTTTGGCCCACTCACGAGACAAGCGCTTGCCGAAGCTTCATCGCTGCGCGAGTTAATGATCCTCGGCAGATCGCTGAAGGACGATGACTTTCGGAGTCTGGCCCCGTTGCCGGATCTCGAGTTCTTTGCCGCGACCGGCATCGGAGACCAGGGCGCTGATCGCCTGGCGGGGTTCCCCAACGTCCAAGCCATCTTCCTGTTGAACTCGACAATCACCAGTATCGGCCTGCAGCGGCTGAGCGATTGCCCGTCGCTGTCCGGCCTGATGTTGCACGGCAGCCAATTGACGGATGATGAACTCGTGGACTTCTTGAGTTCCAAGGAGATTACCGATTTGGGGATCGTCGACTGCCCGCAATTGACGGCGGAGGGCATCACACGCTGGCCCGATCTCCCCCACTTGGAAACCCTGACCATTTCGCCGGATCTGCTCACACAGGAGAGTGTCGCCCGGCTCAAGGAACTGCCGGCATTGGACCAAATCGAAGTCTGGGGAATGATCGCCGACTCGGAACTGCGCCAAGCAATCGATGACGCCTGGTTCCTGGATGAGCAACCCGAAATGACGGACGATGCACTCTGGCAAGAGATGCGCATGAGCGTGCTGGACTTCATCAATGAATGAAGCGAACGAACTCGACACGTTTGCCGAGGTCGTCATGGGTAATCCGCCGCAGTGTTGCCGTCATGCGACAGCAACTGCAGCAGCTTCGGATGAATGAAGAGCTTTTCCCGACCGACTCCCTTCGCCCCCAGCACGCCGATCTCGTTATAGGCGACAGGTCGCCGGGGTGTTGCCCTCCTGCCCCTCAGAACGCCCAGTCCGTCAGGATGTAGAACATCTGGGCGTCGCCGCGATCGGCGACGATCGGGTTCGGGTTCTCGCTCACGCCGGGGCCGTACCAGAACCAGTAGTAGCCGGCCTGCAGTTGCAGGTTCTCGCTCATCTGATACGTCGCGACCAGGTCGAGTTCGTTGCCGAGATAAGAGTCGCTGGGGACGAAGCCGCCGAAGGGGACGCCGGCGATGTTGTAGATCGCATCTTGGCGGGCGGCCTTTTCCATCCAGTGAAAGCCCGTCAGCACGTTCAGCTTCTCCGTCGGCTGCACGGTGAGGTGGATGCCGTAGTCGATCAGGTTCTTGCCGCTGAAGTTGTCGATCTGCCCCCAGTACGCATGTCCCAACGGGAAGAGCGTGTCGAACGTCTGACTGTTGCCGTCACCCGGATCGCGATCGCCCGAACCATAGTAGAGAATTCCCTGCAGCGTGGGCGCCCAGGGAGCCTGATTGACCTGAAACCCGCTGATCAGCGACGCCATGCCCGCGTTAATCTCCTGATCGAGTCCGGTGACAAGGTCTTCTTCTCCGACTTGCATCGCGGTTTCGAAGTCCCACAAGAATGTCAGGTAGGCTGCATCGTCTTCATCCAGGCACGGCTTCTTGCCGGCATAGCGCACGCCGACGGTGTGCCGGTTGCCGTCGATGAAGTCGAGCCGGTCTTCGTTCTCTTTCAGCCACAGCCAGTACATGTCGAAGGTTCCGCCCGGGGCCTTCTTGTAGGTCGTGTAAACGCCGCCGAACCAGCGGCTGTGATCGGGCGTGTCGCGACTCGTGGGATGAAACAGATTGCCTGCTGCTGCGTTCACCGGCTGCACAGCGAAGCCGTCGATCGCCCAGTCGTCGCTATCGTAGTACAGCCTGAATCCCTGAAAGTTTCGATAGGTGTTGGCCCAGGCCAGCGGCGAGATGAGATGCTGCGAGCCGTACTGCAGAAACTGCCGGCCATACTTGAAGTGCAGGCTAGAGCCATCGTCCCAGTCGAGGAGATTGATGTCGACGTAGAACTGCAGCAGGTCGGCACGATTCTCATCAATGCCCAGGTGCGGCAGGTCGTTGCCGAAGGTCGGGGCGTCGATTGCCTGGACGTAGCCGGTGATCAGATCGGAGTACTTCATCTCCAGATACGGCGTGAACCGCCACTGGTCATAGGTCGAACGACCGGCCACGAGTGGCGGACGCAGCCGGTTTCGTTCGTCGATGTAGCGATACCGCAGAGCGCCGCCTGCCGAGCAAGTGAAATCATCCCAGACTGTCTGGTTCTGGAGCGGAGCCAGCAGCTTCTGGTTGCTTGTCAGAAAGCAGTCGTCGGAAGGGGAGAACCAGTCCAGGGCGTATGCCTGTGGGCACAGGCCCACAACGAATACGATTGCCAGGATGTGCGATTTTTTGTGCATTGGAGTGCCACCACCAAAGACCTCAGGGCGGGGAATCATCCAGTCACGGCGACACGACCCGACTCGCATGGCGAGCGAACATCCGTGTCCACTCCTGTAGCTTCCCCCACTCGATTTTCATCGACCCGAGAGCAACCGGCAGATCTGTCGAAACCGATACCACCCTTAGAATGCACACTCACTGGATATTATGACCGGCGTGACCGTTACAGCTTGCCATCGATTACGGGCCTCGCCGGGGAACGACTGTTCACATGGCACCGGAATCGTGGACGGCGCGTTCGTCATCACCGCCGAAGATCCCTCAGCAATCATTCAGAATTGTGGCGTCACTCGTAACATCTTCCAGACCGACAACCCCCGGCCACAAGACTGAGAACGGGATTGACGCGCTCGTGGTGATCGGTCACAACCGAGATGGTGGGGAGTGTTAACTTGCCGAATGAATTGAGCCGCTCGGGAGCGACAATGTCCAATGGGTTTCGATCTGCGGTATTCCTGAATCTGGTACTGACGAGTGCAGTTGTCTTCGGCGACGACGATCGAGAAATCACCATCTCCTCACTCAACAGCGCCGTCGCCACTTTCGCGACTGGCGAGTGGGCGGCAGAACGCCCCAACGCATGCCCGGTCATGCTGCACCCCAATGCACCGAAGGTCGCCGTCTACACCCGGCACATGAACGCGGGAGTTTTGCGGCTCGCGCAAGCGGTCGACGGCGTCGTCGCCAACGATACCGCACTTCGATGGTCGTATCTGTTCGTCAGTCATGAGAATGACCCCACGCCATCGCCTGAGGAATGGGACACTCAGTTCACCGAAATCGGCCAAATGGCGAGCGACTACGAACTGGAACACCTGGCCGTCGGGCTGATGTTGAGGATTCCCGAATCCGACGAGCCGATACGTGTTCGACGGAACTTGGGGATCTTCCACGATGGGGATGTTGTGCTTGCGTGGATCGTTCCCACGGCTGACGGCAGACGCGGCACGATCGGCTATTGTCGAGTGCTGGATTCGGCTCAGCTCGACGACAATCTCGTTGACGAAGTCATTCGCGACCTGCGCGAGACTATGGCGACGGACAGCTCGACACCGTAACCTCGCCTCGTGCGGCGATCCTGCAATAGCCTTGGCCACTCCCCTGCCTCGAGGTGAGTAGGCGCAATCGGTGAGTGCAACGCGTTACAGAAATTCCGCCATCACGGTATCCGCCATGAACAGCCCTTCGCGAGTCAGGCGCAGGCGGCCTTGTTCGATTTCCAGCCAGCCGGTTTCGAGGAATCGCCGCGCGGGTTCGCCGCCGAGTGTGATCGGATCATGACCGAACGTCCGGCGGAACTCGGCCACGTCGATGCCTGCCGTCATTCTCAAGCCAAGCATGACGGCCTCCCGCGCGCGAGTGAGCGGATCGAGCGTGTCTTCTTCGGCCTCGACCGCTTCGCCCGACAGCGCGCTGCGAATCCAGCCCACAACGCTGCGAGAGTTCGTCCGCCGGAGGCCGTCGATGTAACTCGCCGCGCCGGGGCCGACGCCGAAGTAGGGCATCGCTCGCCAGTAGACCATGTTGTGCCGGCACTCGAAACTGGGCTTCGCGAAGTTCGAGATCTCGTAATGCACCCAACCCTCCGAGGTGAGACGTTCGATCACGGTCTGATACATCCGGCGTTCGATATCGTCATCCACAGGCATCAGCGTCCCTGATTCGCGCCGGTTCCAGAACGAAGTCCCCTTCTCGAATGTCAGTCCGTAGGTGGAAATGTGGTTTGGCTGCAGGGCAATCGCGGCGTCGAGCGTGGCCTCCCAGGTCTGCTCCGTTTGGCCCGGCACGCCGAAGATAAGATCGATGCCGACGTTCGGCGTGATCGACCGAGCCAATTCTATGGCCGCTTCGATGTCGTCGGGCGTGTGATCTCGCTCCAGCATCTTCAGGACGACGGGATCGAACGACTGCACCCCGAGGCTGATGCGATTGATACCTGCTGTCTGCATCACCGTGACCTTGTCGGGCGAGAAGCCGCTGGGATTGGCCTCCAGCGAGAACTCGCCGCCTTGTGACAGCGGAAACGCTTCACGCAGCATCGAAAAGAGCCGTTGCAGGTCGCGTTGCGGCAGATGTGACGGCGTGCCGCCTCCCAGAAAGAGCGTGTCGACTTCATGTGGTATCCCCGGAATCTGGTCGATCTCCCGTTGCAGGCCCTCGAGATAGCTGGCGATCAGATCGTTTCGGCCGGCGATCAGCGTAAAGTCGCAGTACCCGCAGCGATGCACGCAGAACGGCACATGCACATAAGCGGCCCGCGGAGTCTGTAACCAAGGGGCCTTACTCACGCCGCACCATTCTGTTCGATGAGCATCTGCAGGTAGGATCTGCGTTCGGAATTCGACAGTGCCAGGTGATCGGCCAGCGACAACGCGGCGGCCTTGGCGAGCTCCCAGCGATCTTCATCCGCAATGATCTCGATCTCGATGAAGTCGCCGAGCCGATCGACACCATCGAGCGAGATTTCAACATCCCAGTTCTGCCAATTGATGTGAGCCGATCGCCGCGTCTTCTCCACGCGCCGGACTTCGCGGAATCCCAGACTGGAGAGCATCGACATCACCTGTTGCGCCGTGAGCGGACCATCCGCCAGCGAGACTTCAACCTCCTGACGCGTTTTGGTCTCACGATCGACCAGCGGCCCCTTATACGTGAGCCAGTGTTTCTCTCCGACGGTTCGCAGTCGAAAGGCTTCGTCCGTCAACGCGAAATCCCGCTGTGGGTGGGCGAAGTAGACATCGCTCTGACGAATCGCCGGTGACCAATGCGCCCCCAGCGCATCGATGGACTCGCAAACGCGGCCGGGGTCGGGAAGCGGATACTTGAGTTCGACTTCGTATTGCAAGTGGGTAGTGGGTAGTGAGTGGTGTGTAGAATGAATGCGAGTCAAACCGTAGGGGAATCGCCGACGCCATTCTACTGACTACGATCTGCTGCCTGCTCCCTCAATCACAAACTCGCTGGGAATGTCAGACTCGCGCCATCATCATGCAGGGATGAGCCAGCCCGCAGCCGACACCAGCACCGAAACATCGCGGGGCCGGTGGACCGCGCTCGTTGGCTGGGGCGGGTTGGCGTGGCTCGTGGCGTTCAGCGTCTACTTTCACAGCCAGCGCTTGCCGAACAACCCTGAGTATTCGCGCCGCGACCTTTGGCTGTACCTGCCTGATCTGCTCTTGATTCATCTGCCGGGCGGCAGCGAAACAGTGTCCGGCAGTGAAGGTGCCTCCGCGAGTCTCACGATCGAACAGCAGGCGGCACATTCCGGCTGGAGGTATCTGCCGCAGCGCGCGGACCTGATGCTGGTCGGCTTCGCGATCGTGGTCGGCGCGATCGGCTGGGGAAGTGTAATCCTCCGCGCTCTGCGGATCTCGTTGCATGGTCTCGCGGAACGGCTGGCGCTGGCCGGGGGCGTCGGGCTGTCGGCGTGGTCGCTGTTCACGCTCGCGCTTGGACTTTGCGGGTTGATGTCGCGCCCACTGTTCATCGCGGTCTTGCTGCTCGGAGTGGCGCTGGCGGTGTTCCTCTTGTGGCGCGATCAGGCACGCCCGAATGCGCCAGTTATACAGGTGCCGGTCGTTCCCTGGTGGAGTCACCGGTTCTTTGCGTCATCGATGCTGCCGCTGTGGGTGCTCGTGGCCGTCGCGCCGTTCGTGCTGGCGATGGCTTTGGGATCGATGCTGCCTCCAACCGACTTCGATGTGAAGGAGTATCACCTCGGCGGCCCCAAGGAGTTCTTTCAGAACGGCCGCATCACGTTCCTGCCTCACAACGTCTACACCAGTTTTCCCTTTCTGACCGAGATGCTCTCGTTGTCGGCCATGATCGTCCGCGGCGACTGGTATCGCGGCGCGCTGGCGGGACAACTGGTGCTGATGGCATTCGCGCCGCTCAGTGCGTGTGCGATCTTTGCCTTGGCCCGGCGACTGGCCGGGCCGCTCGCGGGCTGGTGGGCGGTGCTGATTCATCTTTCGACGCCCTGGGTGTATCGCATTTCGATCATTGCCTATGCCGAAGGGGGGCTGGCGTTCTATCTGATCGCGTCGCTCTTGGCCGTCGTGATGCTGCGGGACTCGCACGGTGCAGACGATTCCACCGTGAAGCACCGCGTCCCACTGCTGATCGGTTTTCTCGCGGGGAGCGCCGCATCGTGCAAATATCCCGGCCTCGTGCAGGTGACGATTCCGCTCGCGATGAGCGCGCTCTGGTTCTGCTGGCCGCGTAGTCGATTTGGTGGATTCCGTGGATTCTCGCGTTGCGCCGTCCTCGTCGCGGTCGGCATCCTCGCGGCCTTCGGACCCTGGCTCGTGAAGAACATCATCGAAACCGGCAATCCCGTTTATCCGCTCGCTTATCGCATCTTCGGCGGCATCGATTGGGACGCGGAGATGGATGCCAAATGGCGAGCGGGACATGCCGCCTCGGCCTTCAA
This sequence comes from Planctomycetaceae bacterium, assembly GCA_031402175.1. Classification (GTDB taxonomy): domain Bacteria; phylum Planctomycetota; class Planctomycetia; order Planctomycetales; family Planctomycetaceae; genus JANNSB01. The sequence continues at coordinate 1,012 of JANNSB010000347.1, read as the reverse complement.
ATTGAGCAGCGTCTCGGAAGTTCCCGCGGATTTATGTCGTCAGGCGGTGGATATCGCGGCCATCAATGACTGGGGTAGTCCGCTGCTCTGGGGTTTCGCGCCCATCGGCCTCCTCGCCACTTCGACTCGCCGGAAGACTTGGGGAGTGTGGCTGTTCGTGGCGTGGGTCTTTCTCGTCTGGTGGGGGTTGACGCACCGCATCGATCGCTTCTGGGTGCCGATGATTCCCGCCGTGTCGCTACTGGCGGGGATCGGAGCCGCGCAGGCTTCATCGGCGTTGAGTTCATGGTTCACCAACAGGCGAATGCCGGGTTGGCTCTCGTCGCTGCTAATCGGATTTCCCGTCGCGGCGCTCGTCCTGTTCAACCTTGCCTTCGCGACATCTCCATTGTGCGGCTACAACGCTTACCTGCTGGATGAAGCGTACCTGCTCGATCAAGCGTTAGCACCGAGCATCGCCGCCATTCACGAAGCGAAGATCGACCCACCGCCCAAGATCCTGCTAGTGGGTGAGGCCGAAATCTTTGATGCCCGGTTCGCGCTGCGTTACAACACAGTCTTCGACAAGTCACTGTTCGAGTCGTGGTTCGCGGCCGAACGGCTTGATACTGATCCCGGCAAGCGCGACCTGCGGCCGATCGACGAAATCCGACAGCAGCTCAGGCAGGAAGGGATCACTCACGTCTTTGTGAACTGGTCGGAAATCCTGCGCTACCGCCGCACCTACGGGTACACCGATTTCGTCACGGCCCGCAGGTTCGATGAACTCGCGAGCGCCGGCCTGTTGCGAGAGATCGAACTTCCGGGAGGGGTCATCCCGTGGGACGAACTCTCAGCCGAAGATCAGGCGGAAGTGCTCGCGTGGTCCCCCGAATTGCGAACAGACGCGAGGGCCTTCCGTCGTTGGGCTCTGTATGAAGTAATCACGGATACTGTCGTGACCGATTGACGAATGACTCTCGATCTCACAGACAAGAATGTCTGTGCCACGATTTGTCACTCCACGGGTTCG
>JANNSB010000346.1:0-13215 GCA_031402175.1 Planctomycetaceae bacterium | reverse complement strand
CCTCGTCACGCGCATCACAACAACCGCTTCGAGGCGTCGCCTGCGATTTCCTGAACGTACTTCGGCACCGCGAAGCCCGGGAGGCGTGATTGCAGAGAGGCGATCAGCGATCGACCTGTTTCGATAGGCACTTCAAAGTGAGCGGCTCCCTGCACGCGGTCGAGTTGATGCAGGTAGTAGGGCATGACGCCGAGATTGGCCAGGCGGGTCGAGAGGTCTTCCAGCACATCGACATCGTCGTTAATGCCGCGCAGCAGAACAGCCTGATTGAGCGTTGGGACTCCGGACTTCACCAGGAGTCGCAAGGCGTCGGCACAGTCGCCAGCGATCTCGTGAGGATGGTTCGCGTGCACCACCATGATCGGCTGCAGTCGCGATTCGGTGAGGCCGGAAAGAAGCTGGGGCGTTACCCGTTCCGGCAGCACGATCGGCAAGCGGGTATGGATCCGCAAGCGCGTGAGATGAGGGATGTGCTCCAACATGTCGATCAGTTCGAACAATCTGCGATCGGTGAGGACGAGCGGATCGCCGCCGCTGAGAATGACTTCGTGAATGGAGGGATCGCTCTCGATAGCCTTCAGCGACGCTGCCCAGTCGTCGAGCGCCCGTGGAGATGATTGATACGGATACTCGCGGCGAAAGCAGTAGCGGCAATGGATGGCGCATGTCCCAGTCACGACCAAGAGCGCGCGGCCGGCATACTTTTTCAGGACGCCGGGTGACAACGTGGCATGCGCATCTCCCACCGGATCGGAATTGTACTCCGGATATCGTTCGAGTTCCGCGAGCTGGGGCAGCACTTGCAACAGCAACGGGTCACGGGGGTTGCCGGGCTGCATCCGCTGCAGATAATTTTCGGGCACGAGCAACGGGAATGTGGCCCCTGCCTGAATCGCGCCGGCGAGCAGGTCGTGGCTCAAGCCGAGCCGAGTCAGCAGCGCAGCCGGATCGCGAATGGCGCCGCTCAGCGACTGCTGCCAGGATCGCGGTTGCTCGAGGAATTCTGTTTCCATGCTTCAATGTGGCCAGCGACAATGGCCCGCGCAATCGGCGAGTTCGCCAGGCTGATGTGGCCAATGGTCTTCCGCTTCGCCAGAATCGTAGAACACAATCGCGACCGTCACCATCGAAGGCGTCTCCCATGCAGCAACTCCATCGCATTGACCTGGAAACTCCCGAGCGATTGAGTGAGTTGCCCACGTCGGGCAAGGACTTTCACTCCGACCGTATAGCGGCCGAGAAAGAATTCAAGAAGCTGCGGCGCGAGTTCGCCGAATGGCAGCGCAAGCTCTACGCGGCGAAGAACGCGAAGCTTCTGGTGATCTTTCAAGGGATGGATGCCTCGGGCAAGGACGGCACGACCAGGCATGTCTTTCGCGGCGTCAATCCGCAGGGAGTGTCGGTCGTGTCGTTCAAGCAGCCGACGGAGTCAGAACTCGCGCACGACTACCTGTGGCGTGTGCATCAGAAGGTGCCTGCCGCCGGCATGATCGCGGTCTTCAATCGGTCGCACTACGAAGACGTGCTCGTGGTCCGCGTCGACAAACTGGTGCCCGAGGAGGTATGGCGAGAGCGCTACGCTCAGATCAACGAGTTCGAAAAGTTCCTCAGTTCGACGGGAACCCGTATTCTCAAGTTCTTCCTGCACGTCTCCGAGAAGGAGCAGAAGGAACGATTCGAGGAGCGATTCAAGGAACCAGACAGCCGGTGGAAGTTCTCGATGGACGACCTCGGAAAGCGCAAGCAATGGGACGACTACCAGACCGCCTATGAAGAAGCGCTCAACCGTTGCCACACGGCCTGGTCGCCGTGGCACGTCATTCCGGCGAACCAACGCTGGTATCGCAACCTGGCGGTGTGCAGGGTGATTGTCGACGCTCTGCGGGAGATGCATCCGGAATACCCTGAGCGTCCGGATCTTCCTGAGTCGTTGGAGATCGAATAGCGCACGATTCAGCAGATTGCTGCGATTCGCGTGCAGCGAAATCAGTCTTCGTCCGATTCGTCGGAGAGGTTGACGTAGACCGCGCCCTTCTTGATTTCGACTTCGTAAGTTTGCTGGCGAATGTTTTCGGTCATACTGTGCGTGCCGCACCGCACATTGAACTGCCAGCCATGCCAGGGGCAGGTAACGAGCAGCCCCTCGAACTTACCGCGGACAAGTGGTCCCCCCGCATGAGGGCAGATGCCGTCGAGACAATACACCTGGCCATCGAGGTTGTAGACGACAAGCACCTGTCCGTTGACGGTAACTTCTTTCGCGCTGCCCGCGGGCAACTCTTCGAGCGTACAAACCCTGTGCGAGGACATTGCGCTGGTCCTGTTGTGGCTCGCAAGAGGAGTCGACTCGGGCATCAACGTTCGCCCAATGGTGTCTTTTTCTCGGTAATCACCGGCCATTCCTTGGCCATTTCAGCGTTGAGTTCTATATATCCGGCCCATTGCTCGGGAAGGTTGTCTTCGTGGAAAATGGCCTCGACGGGGCATTCGGGGACGCAGGCTTCGCAGTCGATGCACTCGTCGGGGTGAATGACGAGGATTCGTTCTCCCTCGTAGAAACACTCGACTGGACACACCACGACACAGTCGGTGTATTTGCAGTCGAAACACGGTTCAGCGACGATGTGGGCCATTCTGAAGCATCCTGATGAAGAAACCAAAACTTGGGCGTCGCCACCCGAGATGAGTTGTTCGGAGTCGTTGAAGGGGCGGGAAATGCCCCGAAATGAACTCGCTGTAATCGCCTCAACTTACAGTGAGCACCGACGTTGGGATCGTATGAGTGGTGTTTCTGGCTGTCAACCCCCCGGAATCTCGACGTCGAAGGCCGCAGTGACCGCGACGCTCATATGATCGGCACACAAATCAAAGTCCGCGTGTGATTTAGGTCGACTGCCTGGATATCGTCTTGCCTGAGGTCAACCAACGGGTATAGACTTCATAGGGTCGGATTCTCAAATTCAAGGATGGATGTGCCTTCATCACACTGAGGTGTGGGCATCTGGCCTGCCGTTTGCAGCACTTTCGACCTCGTTTAAGACAAACGACGAAACGGTGTGCCTTGGCCCTGACTGAGATCGACAAACGTGTTCTGGAACATTGCCTGCAGCGCCGTGTCGGTGCCTGGCAGGACTTTGTCGATCGCTTTATCGGCTTGTTCGTCCACGTAATTCAGCACACTTCGCACGCGCGCAGCGTTCCGCTGAATCCTGCCGATGTCGAGGACTTCTGTTCCGACATCTTTGTCGAAATCCTGAAGGACGACTTCGCCGTCTTGCGGAATTTCCGGGGCAAATGCTCGCTGGCGACCTACCTGACCGTTGTGGCCCGGCGAGTCACGGTGCGCGAAATGATTAAGCGCAGACAATCCGAGGCTCTGGGACATGTGTCGCATCATGCGGAGAACCTCGTGCATCACGATTCCATTCCTCGCATTGATGATGTCGAGGAAGTCGAGGCGTTGCTGAAGCATCTCCCCGAACGCGATGCGCGCATTTTCCGCCTGTACCATCTCGACGGGCAAAGCTATCACGAGATCAGCCGCACCCTGAACATTCCTGAGAACTCCATCGGCCCGACACTGGCGCGGTCGCGGGACAAGCTCAGAGGATTGAAGGTCGCCGACACGGCGTGAATCTTAGTCCCGCACCTCCCACGGTTGTCGCGACATGGATGAAGCTTCGACCGAGACGGTCCCGCCGGCTGCAGCGCATTCCGGCGATCGCGCTGCTCTCCCGACCGTCATGTCGGGCGTGCGCACCGTCGGGGTGATGACCTTTCTGAGCCGCATTCTGGGGTTGGCGCGAGACATCGCCATGGCGGCCGTCTTTGGAGCGGGACACGCGCTCGACACCTTCACGCTCGCATTTCGGATCCCGAACATGGCCCGCAGGCTGTTCGGGGAAGGGGCGTTTACGTCGGCGTTCCTGCCGGGCTTCGTGCGGCAGATGGAGACCGGCGACCGCGCAGCAGCGCGAGAACTGTCGAATGCCGTCTTCTTTCGGCTGGCCAAGTGGCTCGTGCTGCTGACTCTCGCGGCCGAGTTGGCGATCCTGCTGCCGCTGTTCAATATGTCGCTGCGGGACGAGACGCGACTGTTGCTCAAGTTGCTCGCGGTGCTGACGCCGTACGTCATTCTTGTATGTCTGACTGCACATCAGACCGCGGTGCTGCACTCGCTGCAGCGATTCGCGCTCCCCGCCTTCCTGCCGGTGCTGCTCAATCTGGTCTGGCTGATCGGCTTGGGAGTGATCGTGGTGATTATCTCGCCTGTGGGTGACGCGAGACTCATGTGGCTCGGCGGTGTCGTCCTGGTGTGTGGCTTCGTGCAGTTGGCGAGCGCGGCGGCGGCCACGCAGTCCATGGGTTGGGGCATTGCGCGGCCTCGAAGTGAGCGATCGATCGAGTGCGACGAAATCTTTCGGGGCATGTGGCCGGTCGTCATCGGCATGTCGGTGACTCAGATCAATGGCTTGGTCGACAGTCTGCTGGCGTGGTGGTTATCACTGGATGGCACGGGTTGGGGACTGCTGCCACGTTTGCCGGAAGGCACCGCGTCGGCCTTGTACTTCGGCCAGCGACTGCAACAGTTCCCGCTGGGAGTGATCGGCGTGTCGCTTGGAACCGTGCTCTTTCCCCGCATGTCGAAGCATGTGGCGGGAGGCGAGCTATCGGCCGTTCGCGAGGACTTGTCCTGGGGGTTGCGGTTCACGATCGCGATCTGCGTGCCGGCCAGTGTGGGGCTGGTGATTCTGGCAGGTCCGATTACCGAGGTGCTCTTTCAGCGCGGAGAGTTCGATGCGCAGGATTCTTTGCTGACTTCGCGAATGGTCGCGGCTTATGGCGTGTCGGTCTGGGCGTCGGTCGCGCTGCTGGTGCTGCATCGCGCATTCTACTCGCTGGGCGACCGTACGACTCCGCTGCGGATCAGCTTGTGGATCATGTTCGCGAACCTGCTGCTAAATCTCGTATTTGTGAAGCTATTCCTCGGTGTGGGGCTGGCCTGGGCCACGACGGTCACCACGATTGCTCAAGCTGCGATCACGATGAAACTTCTGGAACAACGGACGGGCCGTATCGATTGGCAACCCGTGGTCGTTGTCTGCGGCAAGACATTGGTCGGCGTTGCCGGGATGTGGGCCGTCTGCGGACTGCTGCAATGGGCCTGGCCCGCCACCGAGTCATCGCTGCTCTCGATCGCGCGGCTCGCAACGATCGTTCTCGTCGGCGGAGGAACCTACTTCGCCATCGCGAAGCTTCTCAGGCTCACCGAAGCCACGAGTCTGCTGCACGATCGGCAGTCTGCGTGAATCGCACGGCTTATGAAGCCGGCGATGCGTCTTTGGTGGAGCCTTTGGCAGAATCGGCTTCCTTGCCATTCGACGATGCAGCCGAGTGCGACGCATTCACCAACTTTTGTGTGTGGTATCTGCGCTGCACGGGAGGACCGATGAGCGCGGTCAGGTCCGCGCGATCGACCGATTCCTTTTCCAGCAGCGAGGCAGCGATCTGGTCGAGTTTGGGACGTTCGCGTGCCAGCAGTTCAGACGCCTCCTCTTGCGCCTGGTTTAGGAACTTCTGCATTTCTTGGTCGATCGCATGCGCCGTTTCTTCGCTGTACTGGCGATGCTCGTGGATCTCCTTCCCCAGGAAGGGATGTTCTTCGCCGTTGCGAAACGCGACGGGGCCGATCACGTCGCTCATGCCCCAGTAACCCACCATTTTGCGGGCGATCTGCGTGGCACGCTTGAGGTCGTCCTCGGCATTGGCGGAATACTCATCAAAGACCAGTTTTTCCGCAGCGCGGCCGCCCAACATCACCGCGAGTTCAGAATGGAGCCTGCGTTCGCCGATGCTGAAGCGTTCTTCTTCCGGCAGCAGTTGAGTGACGCCCAGCGCCCTGCCCCGCGGAATGATCGTCACCTTGTGCACCGGGTCGACCTCGGGCAGCATCCAAGCCAGGAGTGCGTGCCCCGCCTCATGATAGGCGGTCATTTCGCGTTCGTGTACGTTGAGAATCTCCTCGCGCTTGGCCCCCATCAGAATCTTGTCGCGTGCCTGGTCGAAGTCGATCATTTCGACGCGGTTCTTTCCTTCACGAGTCGCGTTCAACGCCGCTTCGTTGACCAGATTGCGCAGGTCCGCCCCGGAAAAACCAATCGTGCCCGCCGCAATCTCGTTCAAATCGACCTCATCCGCCAGCGGAACCTTCTTGATGTGCACCTTGAGGACGCCGACCCGTCCTTCCTTCGTCGGCTTCTCGACGACAACGTGCCGATCGAACCGTCCCGGCCTGAGCAGCGCGGGATCGAGCACATCGGGCCGATTCGTCGCCGCGATGACGATGACCGACTCCGTTGGCAAGAAGCCGTCCATCTCGCTGAGGATCTGATTGAGCGTCTGCTCGCGTTCATCGTGTCCGCCGCCGAGGCCAGCGCCGCGAACGCGCCCGACGGCGTCGATTTCGTCGATGAACACGATACAAGGCGCCGATTCCCTCGCAGTTCGGAACAGATCGCGCACCCGGCTCGCGCCGACGCCGACGAACATCTGAATGAACTCGGAACCGTTGATCGAATAGAACGGCACACCGGCCTCGCCGGCAGTGGCCCGCGCAAGCAAGGTTTTTCCAGTTCCGGGAGGCCCCATCAAGAGCACACCTTTGGGGATCGTGGCTCCCAATCGCTGGAATCGCACCGGGTCTTTCAGGAACTCGACCACTTCCTGCAGATCCTTCTTGGCGTGTTCCATGCCGGCGACATCATCGAAGGTCTGACGGTTGTCGTTGGGTCGAAATCGTTTGGCCGATGACCGAATGAAGTTGCCGAACATACCCGAACCCATCGGGTCGGAGTTGCGGCGCATCATGATCACGATGAAGACCATGATGACGAGTGCGGGGAGCAGAAAGATGATGATCGACTGCATCATCACGCCGCCGGTCTGATTTTTCTCCTCGATGAGCACTCCTTTTTCTTCCAGACGAGAAAGGAGCGTGCGATCTTCGAGCTTCGAGATAATCGTGTTGAATTCGGGATCGGTAGGTTCTTCCTTGTCGCTTTCGGATGCTCTGTAGGGGGGAGCGGTCTTCCATTTGCCCGTCATCACGGGCCAATCGATTTTCACCGACTGGACGTTGTTGGCATCGAGCTGCTCCAGGAAGAAGTCGTAGCGAACGGTGGTGCCGACGTTTTCGGGAGAGAAGTAACTCTGCAGCCACAGGGCCAGGAGCAACCCCAATGAAATCACCAGGAGGATCATCAGGCCGCCGCGGCTGCTGGGTTCCTTCCCCTCTTCGCCTTGTTCACCATTGCCGCCGGGGCGACCCGGCGCGCGGCGAGAGGGCTCGTCCGGCTCTGGCCGTTTCTCCTTCGATTCCGGCGATTCTGACGCCATTCACACGATCCTGTCTTCAAAACCGACTGTCATCGAAACTGCCGAATCCCTCATTTCGATGGGCCAAATTGACGCAACATTCGCCGCAGGAAACTCTTGGTGGACTTGACTCGAATGTCAACCCCTCAACCCCGTGCAGCGAGAGCGCGCATGACGTAGTGGGGCCAGAGTACCGGACGCTCTGAAAGGAAGCAATTCTGAGTCCACGGTCGTGCTGCTCCTTCGATGACCTGTGATTGTGTTCATTCCCGCTTGCTGCCTTGCGATTCCGCACTCCGCGTGCGTAGTATCAACCGCGTCTTAGCGTGGCCACAGAGTTGCAGCTCGCAAACGTCTCACCACGACATTTTGACGGAGGTTCTCATGTTTCGCGTACTCGCGCTGGCATTGAGTGTTTGTCTCGCGACAAGCACGGCATCCGCGGATATCTACGGGCTGTCGGAAGGCGCTCCCGATCTGCAGTCGGCCGGGGCTCTCGCTTTCGGACCCGATGGCATTCTTTTCGTCGGAGATGTCACCGGGGCCGCCGTCTTTGCAATTCGCACCGGTGATCAGCCGGTCGATGCGACCGATCTGCAGATCGAAGGCTTCACCGCCAAGCTGGCCGAGGAACTGGGAGTCACACCGGCGGAAGTACAGATCAATGATCTGGCCGTGAATCCCGCGACCGGCAACGTCTTCTTCTCATTGGGTCTCGGCCCGGAGAATGCCCGCGAGCCGAGCATCGTGCGTCTCGGAGCAGATGGCGGCATTTCGCCGCTCGACCTGTCGGAGATTGCATTCTCGAAGGCTACGCTCCCTGATGCGCCGGCCGATGAGGAAGTCGAAGTCAACGGGCGCCGGCGCAACTATCGTCCCGATGCGATTACCGACCTGGCATTCATCGACGGACAGTTACTCATCAGCGGCATGACCAGTAACACCAGTGCTCCCACCAGCATCCGTTCGGTCCTGTTTCCGTTCGCCGAGATCGACAACGGCACGAATCTGGAGATCTTTCACGCAGCACACGGCGGGTTGGAAGACAACGCCTCGATTCGCACGTTCGTGCCGATCATCATTGACGGCGAGCCGAACATTCTCGCGGGCTTCGTTTGCACGCCGCTCGTGCGATTTCCGATCTCCGAGATCGGCGGCGGCGAGCAGATCGAAGGCACAACCGTCGCGGAACTCGGCAACCGCAACCGTCCGTTCGATCTCATCTCGTATGAGCAGGATGGCGAGAACTACCTGCTGATGGCCAACAGCGCCCGCGGCGTGATGAAGATCTCGACCGAAGGCATCGACCGCGAGGAAGGCATCACCGAACCCATCCCCGATGGAGGCACCGGGGGCCAGACCTACGAAACGATCGATTCGCTGGCAGGGACCGTGCAGCTCGACAAGCTGAATGACACGCACGCAGTGGTGTTGATCGACCGCGGAAACGGTTCGATCGACCTGCACACGGTTCCGCTGCCTTAAGCGTCACCGCTGTTAGACGAAGTTTCGGGATCGTCGGCCTCGTGGTCGGCGGTCCCTTCTCTTCGCGCGGCGAGCACAATTCGCATTCCGGAAAGCTGAAACTCCCACACCTTGCTCCATGCAGCCGGGAGCACGAAGTCGGCGCGTTCGGAAGTTCGCAGCACCAGTTGTGCATCGCCGGACGAAACGTCCGCCCGGGCAAGTCGCTCCAGGCAGCCTGTGAGAAGCTTTGCCCGAGCAGCCTCTTCCACGAAGCGATAGGGTGGATCGAAGAAGATCATGTCGAACGGGACGAAGTCCGGGCAGCCTCGCGGGCGGTACGAACTCCGCAGTGCATCGGTCTGCCAGCAGAGCACGTCCTCCTGGACGCCAAGTTTGGCTACGTTTTGCTTGAGGAGTTCAATGGCTTTGCGGTCGTTCTCGATGAAGACCACGCTCCGCGCGCCTCGGCTGAGAGCTTCCAATCCCAGAGTTCCCGTGCCTGCAAAGATGTCGACGACTCGACTCTCTTCGAGCAGCGGTTCGAGGCGTTGAAACAACGACTCCTTGACGCGGTCGGTGATCGGGCGCGTGACGAGGCCGGCATTCGTCAACAGCTGCCGGTGGCGAAACCGCCCCGCGATGATCCGCATGAGCTACGGACTCCCGCCCGACGCCTGTGCAGCGCCCTGCGACTCATGGAAGCGCCGGATGATGTCCTGGGCTTCCTCAGCCACGCTCTTGAACTCTTTTTTCTTCTTGGCAGGAATCGGAGTGCGAACAGGCGAGGACTGCGCATCGACGCGCCCGGGGATGATCGTCGTATCCCCCGAACTGGCGAGCGGCTTGTCATTCTCAGCCAGCCAGGTCGCGATGTCGTCGTCTGACAGCGACGTATCGGGATCCTTCTTGGCGGTCTTGCGATCGGCGGTCTTCGTGTTCGAATCGGCCAGCCGAAACGTCATCGGGCCGACCGTCAGCACACAGCCGGCGTGCAGGGGAGTGATCCCCTTGATCGGAAAACCATCCACGAACGTGCCGTTGCTGCTGTCGAGATCTTCGATGGTGGCATCATCGCCGCTGACGCGTATGACACAATGCCGCCGGCTGACTTCGGCGGACGTGATCCGCAGGCTGATGTCTTCGTCGCGCCCGATGACGAACTCTCCGTTGGAAAGCTTGAGTCGCTTTCCCTTGTGCTTACCGGATTGAACCTCGAAGAACAACATACAGAGTAGCCGTGCGCTGGCGTTTGACGGTCCGATCATCTCGAACTCGTGGTTTCTTAATATACCGATCTGAGATCTCAGATCTCAAATCTCCGCTCCAGAATCCCCTTTTCGCGACCCGACACCCTAGCTGGCCACTCAGGGCGATGCCCCCTACACTGCGATTCCCCGCTAAAACAAATGCCGCGCGCAGTGAACTCTGCGGCAGTCCCCGGTCCTAACCCGTTCCCCGCCCGTGTCGAACTCGCCCTCGCTTCCGACGCATGACACTCGCATGACGTCGACCAAATGGTTGATCTGCGTCATCGCCTCGATCGGCTTTGCGTTCGATATCTACGAACTGCTGATGCTGCCGCTGATCGCCAAACCGGCACTGCAGGAACTGTCTCAGCCCAGAATCGAAGCCGAGATCAAGGAAGCAGTTGCCGCCGGACTGCCGGAAGGGAAGACCCAGGCCGACATCGAGACAGAGATCAAGAACCGCTGGAAACCCGGGCAGGAAAACTACGTCAGTTGGGTCCGCACTCTGTTCTTCGTCCCCGCCATCTTCGGCGGCATCTTCGGCCTGCTCGGCGGCTATCTCACCGACCGACTGGGACGCAGGTTCGTCCTCACTTACTCCATCCTGTTGTACGCCGTGTCGGCATGTGCGGCGGGCTACGCTCAGTCCCTCGAAGTGCTGCTGTTCTTCCGCTGCTTGGTGTTTATCGGGGTGTGCGTCGAGTTCGTCGCCGCAGTTGCCTGGCTGGCGGAACTCTTTCCCGACCCGAAACAGCGTCAAAGGGTACTGGGATACACGCAGGCGTTCTCCTCGGTAGGTGGTTTTCTGGTGAGCTTCGTCGCTCATCTGATCGCCGGTAATGCCGAGCACCTCTGGGAAATCTACGGCGGGCATTCGGCTTGGCGCTATACGCTGATCTCGGGACTGATTCCCGCCATTCCACTGATCGTGATTCGTCCCTTCCTGCCCGAATCGCCGGTCTGGCAGAAGAAGAAGGACGAAGGCACGCTCAGGCGTCCGAGATTTGGTGAACTCTTCAGTCCCGCTCTTGGCAGGACGACGATACTGACGACGATTGTCTTCGCCACGAGTTACGCCTTTGCTTTCGGTGCGTTGCAGCAGTTGCCGCAGATCATGCGGGACCATGCCGGGATCGTCGAACAGGCGGACGAAATCGTCGCCGAAAAACAGGCGGAGGCAGCCGCCAATCCGGAGATTAAGCTCCCGCCGCTGCCGGTCCTCAAGGCCAATGCGCAGGACGAGCTGGTGGCCGGAGTACAACTCTGGCAGGAAGTCGGCGGCCTGATCGGCAGATTCATTCTGGCGTTTCTGGCGGTGTTGATCATTAGCCGCCGTAAGTTGCTAGCGGTGTTCATCATTCCTGCTGCCCTCTTCGTGCCAGCTTTCTTCTATTGGATCTCCACCCAATTGGAGAATCCCGATTCCGTGGACATGATCAAGTACGGCGTGTTCCTGGCGGGCATCCTCATCGTGGGACAATTCAGCTTCTGGGGTAACTACATTCCGCTCGTGTTTCCGGTGCACTTGCGGGGCACGGGCGAGGGTTTTGCCGCCAACATCGGCGGACGAGTGCTGGGCACGGCAGCCGCCTGGTTCGCGTTGACCTTAGATGGGTCGGAGAAACTGAACCTGAATCTGGCGCAAGCCGGCGCGATCGTCGTTGCGATATACGCAGTGATCGGCGTGATCCTGACGTTCGTGCTGCCGGAGCCGGAATCGTTGGTTGAAGAAGACTGAGTCGCAGTGAACCGTATCTTTCTTGTTCTGGCGATTCTGGGGAACGCGCTGCTGATCGGGGCGTTCGCGCTGGGGTGGATCATCAGTGATGCCGGCTCTCTCGTCCCGGAGGCGCGGGCCGAGGTGAATCGCCACATGTTCGTCTCGCTCGGAGCGGCGATTCTGGTGCTGCTGGTACATGCCGTGGCGCTCACGTACTTCATGGGCACGGGCCGGTGGATCGAAGAAACCTGCGAGGCCTACTCACTGGGCGATGAGCAACGCCAGCGGAACATCCGGCTCAAGTACCAGGCGATTCCCGGCATGGTGCTGGCGATGCTGCTCGTCATCATCACGAGCGCCTTCGGAGCGATGGCCGACCCGGGATCGAATACCCGGATGGAGAACGCCGCGACGATTCACTTCACGCTGGCGATCATTACGCTCTGCGTCAACCTGCTGGCGTGTGCGCTTGAGTATGATTCGATTCGCAGAAACGGCCTGCTCGTCGACGCCGTCGTGGCCGACGTCCGACGGATACGCCGTGAGCAGGGGTTGGATTGAACTCTTGTGAGTGCGAGATACCTGCCAAACAGGTGGCCGCATGCGACTCCGACGCCCAAATTTCAAGAAGGTGCGTTATAAAAGCAGTGACATTACGCTCAAGACGCGAGAAACGTTGTTAGAGTCCCTATTCGCTCATCGCATGCTCGTCGGAGTAGTTAATGCATGACTCGAAAGCATTGACGCCGACAGACTGGCTTTTGCGACTCGTCGTTCCGCCGCTGCTGCTCCCCGCGGCCCTGCTGATCACGAGACTACTTTTGCACCATAGTCACTGGGGTCTGGTGCCCATCTGTCTCATGCTCATCTTTGTGAGCACGATTGGGAGCATCATGCTCAGTGCGAAGTTCTTGCTTGGCTTTTTCGGGACGGTACTCGCGAATCGCAACGAGGTCGTTCGATTTGCAATTTTCTTCGCATGGATCGCTGTTGCCCTCGGAATAGGGATCGCGGGGACCAATCTGGTCAACTCACTTCCAATCCCCGTCGGCGATGGCCCCTGATTCTAACTCCTGATTCCCTTCTCCACCCCTTCGGCCATTTCGCCGGCGTGGTAGCTGGAACGCACGAAGGGGCCGCTGGCGACCAGGGAGAAGCCCATCCAGCGGCACATGTCTCCGATCTCGTCGAACTCCGCAGGGGGAATGTAGCGCTCCACGGGAAGTTGACCGGGGCCGGGCTGCAGGTACTGGCCGATGGTGAGGATGTCGACGCCGACACTGCGCAGGTCAGCGGCGAGGTCGAGCACTTCATCCAGCGTTTCGCCGAGACCGAGCATCAGGCCGCTCTTGGTCGGCATGTCGGGGGCCTCGTCCTTCACCTGCTTGAGCAGGTCGAGCGAGCGGC